>NZ_VFUE01000002.1:0-444250 GCF_006441495.1 Mesorhizobium sp. B2-6-4 | reverse complement strand
CCTCACCCCGCACCGCCCGCCTCCTCACCCCTCTTGCCGCGCGCTTCGCCTTCTTCGCGCCGGTCAGCTCGTGCATGGCGTCGAGCTGCATCTGCTGCATCTCGGCCAGGCGGGTCCATTGGCGCGAGATGAGGTAGTCTAGTTTTTCGTGCAGATGGCGCACTTCGAGCTCGGCCTTGAGGTTGACGCGGTAGTCGTTGAAGGAGCGCAGGCGGTCTTTCACCTCCTGGCGCTTCTGGCTCATCATGATGATGGGCGCCTGGATGGCGGCGATGCAGGAGAGCAGCAGGTTGAGCAGGATGAAGGGGTAGGGATCGAAGGCGCGATTCAAGCCCTCGAACAGGTTGATGGCGATCCACACCAGGAGCACGCCGGCGAACGAGATCAGGAACCACCAGCTGCCGCCGAAGGCCGCCATGTTGTCGGAGACGCGGTCGGCGAACGAGCGGTGCTCCTCGAACTCCTCTTCCGAGTTTTCCGAAATCGTGTCCTGCCTGGCGATCGATTCCACCACCTGGCGGTCGAGCTCGGAGAATTCGCCGTGCTCCTGCTGGAGCAGCTCCTCCATGTAGCGCATGCGGTAGCGGCCGAGCTCCTCGCGGCTGATGCGGGCGCCATGCGGCAGGTCGGGATGGTCGGAGCGGATGCGGTCGGCCAGGCTCGGGCGCAAATCGTCGATGCGCACCAGGTCGCGCTTGCGGAATTTGCGGCCCGAGATCGCCGACGGTCTTTTCTTGGGCTTGGCCCGCGAGGCTCCGGGCAAGGCGGGCTCGGAGTCCGGCACCTCCGGCGTGTCGAAATGCTCGTCCGAAACCCCGTGCAGGTCCTCCCCCGTGGTCGGCGCCTCGAAATACTCGCCGCCGCTGTCATTGTCCGCCGCCTGCTGCTCGGACGCCTTGGGAAGGGTGCTCATGATGCGGGCTCCTGCTGTGGTGGAAGACGATAGACCGATGCGGCGATGCTTAGCCAGCATCGCGGCGATTTGGCATGCCTATGCCACGTCTTGCGGACGATTGCGTGACAGGAAGGGGCAGCGGGCCGCCTTTCGGGGCTCGCCTGGTAGACATTCGAGGTTGGCGGCGGCTCTGTGAAATCGTCATCAACCGCTGAGGAACCATAACGGGGGCGAAGCTCCGTCGCGGAGCCTGGATCCATTCCGTGGCATTGGCCGCAGTGGAGCAGAATTGCGAACCGTTGCGGCGCCTGCCGAGTCGCGGCATGGGTCCTCGCGCCGCGTCGCTGCGCTCCTTGCTCCGCCCGTGGATGACGAAGTGATTGGCTGGTGCCCTGGGCGACGGTAATAAAAACCCGCCTTGCGGCGGGTGGCTGGCGCAAATCAGCACCATAGCGAGAATACTAGCATAGTTGCCTTCACCCTGTCAAGAAAAAATTCCTATCGGGTCAGTCGACGCCATCGCCCGCTTTCGAGCGACTGCGCCGCCCCTCACTGTCCTGCCGGACATCTCTCCCCGTAGAACGGGGGAGAGAGGGGCTGTTATCGCCGGTTTCGCCCATCACCAACGCTGCAAAAAGGGTGCCGAGGTTGCGGCCAGCCCCTTCTCCCCGTCACTATACGGGGAGAAGTGCCCGGCAGGGCGATGAGGGGCGGCACCGACTTCGATAGTTGAGCAAGCTGGTCCGAAGCGAGGCAGCCCCGAAGCTCGCCCCGCTCACTGCTGTTCGGCGTACATCACCCTGGTCGGGGCGTCAGCTATCGCCGGCGACAGGCTGCGCTGGATCAGCGCCTCGACATGGTCGTTGCGCTGGCGGGCGCTGTCGGCGCCCATCACCACCACGATCAGCTGGCGGCCGTCGGCTTCGTAGGAGGTGACGATGTTGAAGCCGGAGGCCCTGATATAGCCGGTCTTGATGCCGTTCACGCCGCGCACGCGGCCGAGCATGTCGTTGTGGCCGCGCACCAGCCGGCCGCGGAACATGAAGTCGCTTTCGGAGAAATAGTGGAAATGCTGGGGGAAGCGCTGGTGCAGCGCCATGCCGAGCACCGCCATGTCGCGCGCGCTGGTGACCTGGCCGTCGTCGGGCAGGCCCGAGGCGTTGCGGAAAATGGTGCTGGTCATGCCGAGCTGGCGCGCCTTCGACGTCATCATGGCGGCGAACTCGTCCTCCGAGCCGCCGAGATATTCGCCCACCGCCACCGCCACGTCATTGGCCGACTTGACGACGATGGCGCGGATGGCGGAGTCGACGTCGATCGTTTCCCCGCGCCGGAATCGCAGCTTGGTCGGCGGCTGCGAGGCGGCGTGGTCGGAGACCGGGATCTGCGTTTCCTTGGAGACGCGGCCGCTCTCCATCGCCTCGAACAGGAGGTAGAGCGTCATCATCTTGGTCAGCGAGGCCGGATAGCGCTGGGCCCTCGAATTGACCTCGAACAGCTGCTTGCCGCTCCTGATATCGACGACGATGGCGGCGTATTTCTGCGGCGGCGCCGGCACGGCGAGCACAGAGTCCGGCGGTGTCGTGGTCGAGCAGCCCGCAACCATCAGCAACAGGCCAAGGGCGACGAAAAGTCTCTGGACGAGCGGAAGGCGACGCTGGTGGGACAAGGGCAAGTCTGTTCGGGTCAGGCTGTTGCTGAGATGCGGCGAAGCTAACGTAACCCGCCAGCCGCGTCCATTTGGTTAATGGCGCTAGCCCCAGCTTTGTCTGCTTTCGCAAGCTTGTGTTCCAAGGATGATGCAAAATGCCGGTCGCGGTGCTTGCGCATCCGGTGGCGAACGGTTCTTGTTGCGCTTTCGGATTCGATGAGAGCACCATGGATACGCTCACCCTCAAGGCACGCGGCATTTCGGTTTCGCTCGATACCACGGTCGGCCATATCGCCGACATGGTGATCGAGAATGGCGGGGTGGTCGAGGACGGCGGGCGCCAATTGCGGCCGCTGCACCGCGCACCCTGGGTCGGCGCGCCACGCGACACGCTGCCGGCCGACCTGCCCGAGGGCACGGTGCGACTGTCCGGCGATTTCCTGTGCGCGCCGTTTTCGCGCAGCGACGTCGAGGAAGCGCCGCTGCATGGCTGGCCGGCCAACAGCGCCTGGGACGTCACCCAGAGCAGCGCCGTGGACGGCGGCTGGCGAGCCGTTTTCCGGCTGCGCCGCAAGGTCATGGGCGCGACCGTCGACAAGATCCTGACGCTGCGCGACGGCCATGCCTTTCTCTACCAGGAACATGTGTTTTCCGGCGGCCACGGCGCGATCTCGGTCGCCCATCATCCGATGACGGCAATGACGGATGGCGGCCGGCTGGCCTTTTCGCCAAAACGCTTCGCGGCCTCGCCCGCCGATCCGCTGGAGCCCGACCCCGTGCGCGGCCGCTTCCTGCTCGCCTATCCCGGGCGCAGCAGCGATCTCGGCCATTTTCCCGCCGCGGGCGGCGGCACGCTCGACCTGACGGATTACCGCATGGACGACCGGCGCGAGGATTTTGTCACGCTGGTCGAGGCCGACCATGGCGGGCCGGGCTGGACGGCCCTGGCGCGCCGGGCCGAGGACGATCTGGTTCTGGTGCTGAAGAACCCGGCGGAACTGCCGGTCACCATGCTGTGGTTCAGCAATGGCGGCCGCGACTACGCGCCCTGGAGCGGCCGGCATCTCGGCGTGCTCGGCATCGAGGACGGGCGCACGGCGATAGGCCACGCCGCCTCGATCGGCGACAACTGGCTGACGCGCGAAGGCGTGGCGACGGCGTTCGCGCTCGGCGAAGGCGCCAGCGTCTCCTTCCGCCATGTCATCGGCGCACTGCCGCTGGCGGGCGGCGAGCCGCCGCAGGAGGTCACCACGGCGGAGGGCCGCATGCGGCTGGCGGGCGGAGGCTCGGCGCGGGAGGTGCCGTTCGACAGCGGTTTCCTGCGCATCGGGCAGGCTGCGGCTGGTTGAGCGGATTGGCTTCGAACGTCGGCTTTTCGACACTTGACCACCGCACCTTACCCAAAATGCCGGTTTGAAATTTCCGCCGAGTGCCGCCAGAATAACGGTCGCGCCAACCATCAGGGGCAAGCGAGGCCGCCATGTCCGAAATCGCCCATCTCGCCGCCACCATCTTCAAGCGCGCCGGCAAGGCAAAGCGCTTCATCGTCGCCATTGCCGGACCGCCGGGGGCCGGCAAGTCGACATTGTCGGCGAGCCTGCACGATCTGCTGCCGGAAGGCGCCGTGGAGGTCGTGCCGATGGACGGCTTCCACTATGACGACGTCGTTCTCAACCAGCGCGGGCTGCGCGCGCGAAAGGGCGCGCCGGATACGTTCGACTTCGGCGGCTTCGAGACGCTTCTGAAGCGCATCCGGGCCGGCGAGCCCGACATCGCCATCCCGGTGTTCGACCGCGGCATGGAACTGTCGCGCGCGGCGGCGGCGATCATCGGCGCGGAGACCAAATTCATCCTGGTCGAGGGCAATTACCTGCTGCTCGACGAGGAGCCGTGGTCGCGGCTGGCGCCGCTGTTCGATTTCTCGATCTTCGTCGAGGTGCCGCGCAACGAGCTCGAGCGCCGGCTGATGGAGCGCTGGCACGAACATGGCCGCTCCGAGGAGGATGCGCGCGCCTGGATCGCCTCCAACGACATGCCCAACATCGAACGCGTGCTGGCGCGGCGCCGGGCGGCCGACCTGGTGATTGGTTAACCTGCTTAATTGTCGGTATTTTTCGACGGGAACCTTAAGGGGTTTCGCACCGTTATGGCCGGGAACCGATTGTCCTGCGTAAGGGGATTTTGCAATGGCAACCAAGGCAAGAAAACCCGCGACCGCCAAGACCAGGACGACGAAAACGACGCAGGCGAAAGCCGGCGCTGGTCCGGCGATCGCCGAACGTTCGAAGGACGCCAAACCCAGCTTCGGCAAGGCCGCGCCTCGGAAGGTCGCGGCCGCGGCCGCAAAGCCGGCCAGCGCGCGCAAGCCGGCGCCAGAGAAATCCGGCGCCGTCCGCACCGTGGCAAGCGTCGCGGCCGGCGCGGTGGTGGCGACGGCACGCGGCGCCGCTTCGCTCGCGGCTTCCGTGATGGGCAAGGGCGGCCCGAAAGCCAAGGCGAAATAGCCCAGCCGAGCCGGCCAAGGCTACGATATCCCGCGCCCCAGGGCGGTCGGGCCGCTTCAGCCCTTTGCCGGGATTGTCAGGCCCTTCTGCACCGCCGGCCGAGCCAGGCCGCGCTCCAGCCATGCCGCCACATGCGCGAAATCATCGAAGCCGACGAGGTCGCGCGCTTCATAGAAGCCGATCAGATTGCGCACCCAGCCGATGAGCGAGATGTCGGCGATGGTGTAGTCATTGTCCATGATCCATCGGCGGCCCTTCAGCCTGCCGTCGAGAACGCCGAGCAGGCGGCGCGATTCATCGCGGTAGCGTTCCAGCGGCCGCTTGTCGGCGATCTCGCGGCCGGCGAATTTGTGGAAAAAGCCGACCTGGCCGAAGATCGGGCCGACGGCCGCCATCTGGAAGAACACCCACTGGATCGTCTCGTAGCGCCGCGCCGCGTCCGCCGGGACGAGCAGGCCGGTCTTGTCGGCGAGGTAGAGCAGGATGGCGCCGGACTCGAACAGGCCGATCGGCTTGCCGTCGGGACCGTTCGGATCGATGATCGCCGGTATCTTGCCGTTGGGATTGAGCGACAGGAATTCCGGCGTCCAGCTTTCGTTTTTGCCGATGTCCACATAGTGCGGCTCGTAGGCCAGGCCGATCTCTTCGAGGGCGATCGATATCTTCACCCCATTCGGGGTCGTCGCCGAATAGAGCTGGATCCGGTCCGGGTGCCTGGCCGGCCAGCGGGCGGTGATTGGATAGGCGGACAGGTCGGCCATCGAGAACTCCTGGGCGGGGATTTCGCACCAAGCGGCGCGGTCTGGGTGAGATCGGCAAAGAGTTAGGCGCAGGCCCAGGGATGATCAATGCGGCGTCAGGCGTTTGGCCGTGCACGCACAGTCAACAAATCGAATGATGTCGGCAATCAGGAGCCGGCAAATTGACCTGCCGGGGCAGAGCACGATCGCCGGGATCAGATCGCCTTGAAGGCCAGCACCGCATTGGTGCCGCCGAAGGCGAAGCCGTTGCTGATGGCGGCGCGCACCTTACGCTCGCGCGCGACGTTCGGCGTCACGTCGAGATCGCAATCGGGGTCGGCCTCGCGGAAATTCGCCGTGGGCGGCACCACGCCCTCTCGGATCGCCATCACGCAGGCGATCATCTCCAGCCCGCCCGAGGCGCCAAGGCAATGGGCATGCATCGACTTGGTCGAGGAGACGGAAAGCGAGCGCGCGTGCTCGCCGAAGACGCGCTTGATCGCGGCGGTCTCGATCTGGTCATTGGCCTTGGTGCCGGTGCCGTGCGCATTGAGGTAGTCGATGTCCTCGGGATTCAACCCGGCGTCCGCCAGGCAGAAACGCATCGCCGCTTCCGGCCCTTCTATGGTCGGCGCAACGATGTCGGAGGCATCGGCCGAGAGGCCGGCGCCGACGATTTCGGCGAGGATGTTTGCGCCGCGCGCCACCGCATGATTGTAGCTTTCCAGAACCGCCATGCCGGCGCCTTCGCCCAGCACCAGGCCCTGACGATCGGCCGAGAACGGCCGGCAGGTATCGGGCGACAGCACGCGCAGCGCCTCCCACCCCTTCAGCACGCCCCAGACCAGCGGTGCCTCGGTGCCGCCGGCGACCATGACGTCGGCACGGCCGAGCCTGATCTGGTCGACCGCCGATGCGATGGCGTGGTTGGCCGACGAGCAGGCCGAAGTGACGCCGAACACCGGTCCGCGCAGGCCGAGATGCATGCTGACCTGGCCGGCGGCGGCGCCCGGCATGACCTTCGGCACCGTGAAGATGCCGGCGCGATTCTTGCCTTCGATCAGGATGGCGCGGTAGTTCTCCTCGACCGTCTCGAAGCCGCAGACGCCGATGCCGATAACGGCACCCATGCGGTAGGTATTGTCCGCATGGGCGGCCAAGCCGGACTGCTGTAAGGCTTCGCGGGCGGCAATCACCGCCAACAGGCTGAAACGGTCCATCGACACCAGCTGCTTGCGCTCTATGCCATGGTCGGGCAGCGCCTTGATCTCGCAGCCGATCTTGACCTTCAAATCGTGCAGGAACGGGTTATCGATGGGGCCGATCGCCGAGCGGCCGGCGCGCATCTCGGTCCAGATCGCCGGCACGTCGGTGCCAAGCCCGCACAAACCGCCGATGCCGGTAATGACGACGCGCTTGTGCATCCGGTCAGGCTTTTTTCGCGATCAGCGCGCGAACGGCCTCGACCATGTCGCCAACATTCTTCAGGTTGCTCCAGGCATCGACCGTGTTCATCTCGATCTCGATGCCATACTGCTCCTCGAGATCGAAGATGATCTCGGTCAGTTCCAGCGAATGGATGCCGAGCGCCGTCAATTCGGTGCTGGTGGTGATCTCCTCGCCGCCCGGCTCGGCATGAGCCTTGATCTTTTCGATGATTTCGGTCGCCAGTTGGTCAGCCATTCGGTTTCTTCCCCACTTTGTCGTTTCCCGACGCCAACTGAACAGCGCCTTTTTGTCCTCGATATCAGGCCGCGACCGTCGCCTTGGACCCCCGCCAGGCGTCGCATGAGCGTACCAAGGTGGCTCCCTCTATAGAAACGGAAACGCCATCAAGCAACAAGCTATATATCGACAAAACCGCCGCGGTGCTTAACCTGACGGCGTGGATACGATCGAACATACCGGATTTTCGGCCCCGCCGGCGCAGCGGGCGGCCGGACTGGCGCAGCTCGCCTGCGCCAGTCAAGACGGCCGCACACGGCTGCGCCGCCTCTATCAGGACGGTTCCGCCAAGATAAGGATGCCGGCCGTTTCCGGCGGCCCGCTGGAAGCCGTGCTGATCAACACCGCGGGCGGGCTGACCGGAGGCGACCGCCTCGGCTGGGAGATCGAGGTCGGCGCGCATGCCAGCGCCACGATAACGACGCAGGCCTGCGAGAAAATCTATCGCGCCGCTTCCGACCGGGCCGAAGTCAGCGTCCGGCTAACGGTCGGCGAAAACGGCCGCGTCGCCTGGCTGCCGCAGGAGACCATCGTTTTCGACCGATCGGCCTTTGCCCGCACGCTCGACCTTGATCTTGCCGCCGGCGCCGAGGCGCTGGTGCTGGAAGCCACCGTCTTCGGCCGGACGGCGATGGGCGAACGCGCGGTCCAGGGCGGCTTTCACGACCGCTGGCGCGTCCGCCGGGGCGGGGCTCTCATCCATGCCGAGGATTTCCGCATCGGGCCCGACATCGCCGCGACCCTGGCGCGCCCACCGATTGCCGGCGGCGCCGTCGCCATGGCGACGGTGCTATTGATCTCGCCGCGGGCGGAAGCGCTTCTCGATCCGGTTCGGGAGATCATCGGCGGCCAGGGCGGCGCCAGCACCTGGAGCGTGCAGGAATCTGGCAAGCTTCTTGCGAGGCTGTATGCCGGCGACGGCTACCGGCTGCGCCAGCATCTGGTTCCGCTCGTCGGCTTGCTCAACGGAAAGGCGGGGCTGCCCAAAATATGGTCACTGTGATCGTGTCCGCATCATTTCAGGGAAACGCATGAACCTGACGCCGAGGGAAAAGGACAAGCTGCTGATAGCCATGGCGGCGGTCGTGGCGCGCAAGCGTCTGGAGCGCGGGGTCAGGCTCAATCATCCGGAGGCGATCGCGCTGATCACCGACTTCGTCGTCGAAGGCGCCCGCGACGGCCGTCCCGTCGCCGAGCTGATGGAAGCCGGCGCCCACGTCGTCAGCCGCGCGCAGGTGATGGAAGGCATCGCCGAGATGATCCATGACGTGCAGGTGGAGGCGACATTCCCCGACGGCACCAAGCTGGTGACCGTGCATGAGCCGATACGGTGAGGAGACAGATATGCTTGAGCTGCGCCCGAACTGCGAATGCTGCGACAAGGACCTGCCGCCGGAGGCGACGGATGCGCTAATCTGCACCTTCGAATGCACCTTCTGCGCCGATTGCGTGGAAGACGTGCTCGGCGGCGTCTGCCCCAATTGCGGCGGCAATTTTTCGGCACGGCCGATCCGTCCGGCGGCAATGCTGAAGAAATATCCCGCTTCGACCACGCGCATCCTCAAGGCTGAGGGTTGTGGCCCGCGCGAGGCCGCGTGAACGCCAGACGACCCTGATAGGCCAGACGATCCTGATAGGAAAGACGCACCGATGATCTCAGCACAGATGAAACGCACAGCCCTCTCGGCGACCCTGCTCATGGCAGCCGCCATGCCCGCTTATGCCCATGTCGGGGCCGGCACGACCTCCTCCTTCGCGGCCGGCTTCATGCATCCGCTCTCCGGCCTCGACCACATGACGGTAATGGTCGCGGTCGGCCTGTGGGCGGCACAGAAAGGCGGCAAGGCCATGTCGGCCTGGCCGGCCGCGTTCGTGGGCGTCATGCTGGCCGGTGGCGCGCTCGGCATGCTGCATGTGCCGCTGCCCTTCGTCGAACCGGGCATACTGGCGTCGGTGGTGGCGCTCGGATTGTTCGTGGCGCTGGCCGTCGATCTTCCTGTCACGGCCGGCGTCGCCATCATCGGCGTGTTCGCGCTGTTTCATGGTCACGCCCATGGCACCGAAGTACCGGAAAATGCCGCAGGGCTTGAATATATGGCCGGCTTTGCCGTCGCCACGGCGCTGCTGCACGCCGCCGGCATCGCCGCCGGGCTTGGCCTCGGCAGGCGGTTTCGCGTGCTCATGCAGGCCGCTGGTGCCGCCTGCACGGCGATCGGGCTCGGCCTCGTCCTCGGCGCCGTGTGACGAACGATGATCCCGGGTGAAATCATTCCCGCCGGCGGCGACATCGACCTGAACAAAGGCCTGCCGACGGTTACGCTCAAAGTGGCCAACAGCGGCGACCGGCCAATCCAGGTCGGCAGCCACTATCATTTCTTCGAGACCAATGAGGGCTTGAAATTCGACCGCGAACAGGCGCGCGGCATGCGCCTCGACATCGCCGCCGGCACCGCCATGCGCTTCGAGCCCGGACAGGAGCGCGACGTCACGCTGGTGCCGCTGGGCGGCAAGCGCGAGGTCTATGGCTTTCAGCAGAAGGTGATGGGCAGGCTGTGAGGCCGAGGGCGTCTCATGCGCGGCGTGCAAAGAGGGCAAAGGGCTTTCGGGCGAGTACGAAAGCGAGTTGTGCCCTCGGCTCAATCGGACGGCTTGGCCGCCGCATAGATGACGATCTTTCCGGGGTCGTCGAATTCCACGGCGAGAACGTCCTGCGCAAGCACGCGTCGCGAGTCGATGGCGTTGAACAGCAGCGCGTTGGCCTCGATCTCCTTGCGCAGCTCCGCAATGTCGTCCTGATGCTGCTTAACCTTGGTCTCGATCGCCGGCGGCGGACCGCCTTCGGTGCGCGCGGCATCGGTCAGGAACACGATATCGACCTTGTCGAGCTTGGATGTCTTGCGCACCGTGCCGATGTTTTCACGTGTCCGATCAATCGCCCTGGCAACTTTGCCCGCTTCGGCATCGCTCCTGGTTTCTTCCTGCTTGACGTCCGAGCCGATGATCCGGTTGACGGTCTCGGGGCTTTCGAGCCCTTGTGCGTGAAGGGAGGCTCCGGGGCTGCCCGCCGCCAGGAATGCCATGGAGGCGAAGGCATAGAGCCGTCTCTTGCCGGGGTTGGTCGCCATCGCTCGCTCCTGGACGGGTTCGTTTCGCGGCGCCGTTCAGCGCCGATGAAACGAAACGGCTCCTGCCCGGCCAAGGTTCCCTTCCAGATAGCGCGGGCGGACCGGACGACGGCCCGCCGCGCAGGCGCGCCGTCAGCTCGCCTTCTTGGTGATCAGGGTCAGGGCGCCGTTGGGCTCCATGCTGGCCGCGACCACCTGCGCCGAGGTCATTCCCTTGGCCTCGAGGGCGGATTTGACCTTAGGCGTGGCATCGATCGAGCTGCGCAGCTTCTGCAGGCCGGCATCGCCGCGCTGGGCGATCACCTGGTTGACCTGCGTCTGGGTGTCCTTCGGCAGTTCGGTGATGTCGACGATGTTGACGCTCTGGATCGTCGGCGCGGCCTGCTGCCCGCCGGGGGCGGGCGCGGCCGGCGCTGCCGGAGCGGGCTGCTGCGCGGGCTGCTGCTGGGCAATGGCGGCACCCGCCAGCATCAGGGTGGCGGCAGCGGCGAGAACTATCGTTTTGCGCATGGATTTTCCTTCCATCGATTTGGCAAACGGTCGTTTTGGGGTGACCCTCCAACCTCAACCGCCAAATGGGATCAGAAGGTGTCGACCAGCGGGTCATTGCGTGACCATTGGATGGCAGCAATGTGCAGCCCGGTTTCACCAGCACCGCAATTCGGGAGCAATCACTGATGGCCAGAATAACCCGCGCCGCCTATGCGCAGATGTACGGCCCGACGGTCGGCGACAGGGTGCGGCTTGCCGATACCGAACTCTTCGTCGAGGTCGAGAGGGATTTCACCATTCATGGCGAGGAGGTGAAATTCGGCGGCGGCAAGGTCATCCGCGACGGCATGGGCCAGAGCCAGGTTTCCCGCGCTGAAGGAGCGGTCGACACCGTCATTACCAATGCGCTGGTGATCGACGCCAGCGCCGGCATCTTCAAGGCCGATATCGGCCTCAGGGACGGCCGCATCGCGGCAATCGGTAAGGCCGGCAACCCGGACACGCAGGATGGCGTCACCATCATCATCGGCCCCGGCACCGAGATCATCGCCGGCGAAGGCAAGATCCTTACCGCGGGCGGCTTCGACGCGCATATCCATTTCATCTGCCCGCAGCAGATCGAGGAAGCGCTGATGTCGGGCATCACCACGATGCTGGGCGGCGGCACCGGCCCGGCGCACGGCACGCTCGCCACCACCTGCACGCCCGGGCCATGGCACATGGCGCGCATGATCCAGTCCTTCGACGCCTTCCCGATGAATATCGGCCTGTCGGGCAAGGGCAACGCTTCCCTGCCCGCGGCGCTCGAGGAGATGGTGCTGGGCGGCGCCTGCTCGCTGAAGCTGCACGAGGACTGGGGCACGACGCCGGCCGCGATCGACTGCTGCCTGTCGGTGGCCGACGACCATGACGTGCAGGTGATGATCCATACCGACACGCTCAATGAATCCGGCTTTGTCGAGAACACGGTGGCGGCGATCAAGGGCCGCACCATCCATGCCTTCCACACCGAAGGCGCGGGCGGCGGGCATGCGCCCGACATCATCAAGGTCTGCGGCCTGCCCAACGTCATCCCGTCCTCGACCAACCCGACGCGGCCCTACACGGTCAACACGCTGGCCGAGCATCTCGACATGCTGATGGTCTGCCACCATCTGTCGCCGTCGATCCCGGAAGACATCGCCTTCGCCGAAAGCCGCATCCGCAAGGAGACCATCGCGGCGGAAGACATTCTGCACGACATCGGTGCCTTCTCGATCATCTCCTCGGACTCACAAGCGATGGGCCGCGTCGGCGAGGTGGCGATCCGGACCTGGCAGACCGCCGACAAGATGAAGCGCCAGCGCGGTTCGCTGCCGCAGGAGACCGGCAACAACGACAATTTCCGCGTCCGCCGCTATATCGCCAAATACACGATCAACCCGGCCATCGCGCACGGGCTGTCGAAGGAGATTGGTTCGATCGCCGTCGGCAAACGCGCCGACCTGGTGCTGTGGAACCCGGCCTTCTTCGGCGTCAAGCCTGATATGGTGCTGATCGGGGGCATGATCGCGGCGGCGCCGATGGGCGACCCCAACGCCTCGATCCCGACGCCGCAGCCGATGCACTACCGGCCGATGTTCGGCGCCTATGGCAAGGCGCGGACCAACTCGTCGGTAACCTTCGTCTCCAAGGCGGCACTGGAGTCCGGTCTGCACGGCCGGCTCGGCGTCGACAAGCAGTTCGTCGCGGTGGAAAACACCCGTGGCGGCATCGGCAAGCATTCGATGGTGCTCAACGACGCCACGCCGCATATCGAAGTCGATCCCGAGACTTACGAGGTGCGTGCCGACGGCGAACTCTTGACCTGCGAACCAGCGACGGTGCTGCCGATGGCGCAGCGATATTTTCTGTTTTGATAAGATCGCCGCGAGCCATTGCCCTCGTTAAATGCGGCGGTGAGTGGGTTGTGCCGACTGCCCGAATGGGCCCACTCGTTCTCCGCGGACTTGGAAATTGTGCACTTTGGGAGCAATATCTCCTCAATGAACAAGATATTTCGCAAACAGCAATTGACGCCCTACGAGGCCGACTATGCTCAGTGGTGCGCCGAGCAGGGCGCGTTGCTGCGCGAAGGTCGTCTTTCCGACCTCGATCGTGAGAATGTTGCCGAGGAGATCGAGAGCTTGGGGCGGAGCGACAAAAGGGAAATTGCGAGCAGGCTTGGCACTTTGGTCCTTCACTTGCTGAAATGGGAGTTTCAGTCTGAGCAGCGCAAAACGGGCTGGTTGCTGACAATTCGGGAGCAACGGCTTCGGATTGAGGGCCTGCTTGATGAAAGTCCGAGCCTCAAAAAATATCCTGCGCAGGTGCTCGATCGAGAGTTCAAGATAGCAAGATTAAAGGCCTTGGACGAAACAGGCCTGAGAGATCGGGATTTCCCTGTCCATTGCCCCTATGGGATCAAGGAAATCTTGGACGATGATTATTTCCCAGGATCACCGTGGTCTTCAGACAACCTTATGCGCGAATAGACTGATAGTGGTGTGTTGACGGACGTTCCATCACCTGGCGAGCATTCGGCATGGCCACCGAAATAGCTTCGCCCCACGACATCTTCCCGCATATCCGCATCGTCCTGGGCATGGTGATCGGGCTCGGCGTCGCGCGCCTGTTGTCGGGGGTGGCGCGCATCGTCCAGCATCCCGGCCAGTACCGGCTCTATACGGTGCATCTGGCCTGGGTCGCTTCGGTGCTGTTGATGCTGGTGCATTTCTGGTGGTGGGAGTTCGGCCTCTACGCCATCGAAACATGGACCTTCGGCAAGTACCTGTTCATCATCTTCTACGCCATCACCCTGTTCCTGCTCTGCGCGCTGCTGTTTCCGGATTCGATGCTCGACTACACCAGCTATGAGGATTTCTTCTATTCGCGCCGCGCCTGGTTCTTCGGCCTGCTGGCCGCGACCTACCTGCTCGACGTGATCGACACGCTGCTGAAGGGGCCGGAGCATTTCGCCCGCTTCGGCAGCGAGTATCTGTTCCGCACGCCGGTCTTCGTCGTGCTGTGCATCGTCGCGATCCTGGTGCGCGACCGCCGCTTCCACATCGCCTTCGTCGCCGCGGCGCTGATCTACCAGATATCGTTCATCCTGCGGCTGTTCGACACGATCGTATGACGGCCGCGGATGTTCTAGGCTGACCGGGAAAGGCAGGGTTCAATCATGTACAAGGCCGTCGGATCGCGTGGATCCCGGGTCAGCCGTGTTCTGTGGATGCTCGAAGAGCTCGGGCAGGCTTATGAATTCGTCGAAATTCCCCTGCGCTCGCCGGAAGCCTATGCGCTCAATCCTTCGGGCAAGGTGCCGATCCTGATCGACGGCGAGCTGACGCTGACGGATTCGGCGGCGATCTGCGTCTATCTCGCCGATAAGCACGCGGACAAGGGCATGGGCGCCAATCCCGGCCTCGCCGGCCGCGCCGAGATGGATTCCTGGATGCATTTCGCCCAGAGCGAGTTCGAGGCGCCGCTGTGGAACAAATTGCGCCACCGCTTCCTGCTGCCCAGGGAAATCCGCGTCGATGTCGGCCCCGCGGCCGCTTACGATTTCGCCTCCGAGGTCAAGGCGCTGGACCGCCGGCTGGGCGACAAGCCGTTCGCGCTCGGGGACCGGTTTTCGGCTGTCGACGTGCTGCTCGGCGACATGGGCGGCTGGGCCAGAGCCGGCCGCTTTCCAATAGAATCCGAACGCGTCAACGCCTATTTCGACCGCGTGCTTTCACGCCCTGCCCGTGCCCGGGCGCAAGCCAATGGCGGAGCCATGAAATGAAGCTCAACCTCAACACCGACTTCACGAAGTTCCCGCGCGCCATCTCGGTGCTGACCTCCGGCAATGCCGGCACCACGGCGCCATCCGGCCGCGCGGTTCTTGCCCATGACGAGCGGCATCTGCGCCGCCGGGCGATCGAATTGTCCGATGGCAGCAAGGTACTGGTCGACCTGCCGGAGCCCGTCACCCTCAACGACGGCGACAGGCTGGTGCTGGAAGACGGCCGCCACGTCGAGATCATCGCGGCGCCGGAGGAGGTCTATGATATCCGCGCCCGCGACGCCGTGCATCTGGCCGAGCTTGCCTGGCATATCGGCAACCGCCATCTCGCGGCGGCGATAGAGGCGGAGCGCATCCTCATCCTGCGCGATCATGTCATCAAGGCGATGCTGGAGGGGCTCGGGGCCACGGTGAGCGAGGTTTCCGAACCGTTCAAACCGGTGCGGGGCGCCTATTCCGGCGGCCATGACCACGGCCATGCGCACGCCCACAGCCACGCCGAAGCGCATTCGCACAGCCATTCGCATTCGCACGACCATCACGATCATCACGACCACCATGATCACCACGACTGATCAGCCATCCGGCATCGCCCTGCTGCGATTGATGGCATGGCTGTCGCCGGTCTTTCCGGTCGGCGGCTTTTCCTACAGCCATGGCCTCGAACGCGCCGTGCATGATGGGCTGGTGACCGATGCGGCGGGCCTCGCCGCTTGGCTTGAAACGCTGGTCGAGATGGGCTCCGCCTGGAACGATGCCGTGCTGTTCGCGGAGAGCTGGCGCAACGCCCGCGACGGCGGCGATCTGGCCGAAGTCGCCGCACTGGCCGAGGCGTTGGCCGGGTCGCGCGAGCGCCATGCCGAGACGATGCTGCAAGGTGCTGCTTTCCTGAAGGCCGCGGCGGCGTGGCCCAACCCGGTGCGGGCGCGCCTGCCGGCGGAGTGTGCCTATTGCGTCGCCGTAGGCGCGGTCGCCGGCGGAAACGGCATCGCCTTGCCGGACGCCCTGTCCGCCTTCCTGCAGGCCTTCTTCTCCAATCTCGTCCAGGCTGCAATCCGGCTGGGTGTCATCGGCCAGAGCGACGCCGTGATGCTGCTCGCCAGCTTCGAAGTACTGGCCCTTGCGACGGCCGCCCGCGCATCCCGCTCGACAATGGACGATCTCGGCGGTTGCGCCTTTGTCTCTGATATCGTGGCGATGCAGCACGAAACCCAGTATTCGCGATTGTTCCGCTCATGATCGTCCTTGCCTTCATCCTCTCATTCGTCCTGCTGGTGATCACCGCGTTGCACGTTTATTGGGGCATTGGCGGGATATGGCCGGGCAAGGATGCGGCGTCCTGCGCGCATGCGGTCGTCGGCTTTCGCGGCGTCGACGAGATGCCGGCGCCGTTCGCCTGCTTTGCCGTCGCCGCCTGCCTGGCGCTGGCAACGCTCTGGCCGATGGCTCTGGAGGGTGTGTTTGCCTCGCCCTTTCCCAGGGAAGGCCTCGCCGCCACCGCGCTGCTGATCGGGCTGGTGTTTCTCGGACGCGGCATTGCCGGCTTCACGCCCCGGTGGCGCCGGCTGGCACCGGAACAGCCTTTCGCGCGGCTCGATAGGAGCCTTTATTCGCCGCTGTGCCTGCTGATCGGGCTCGGCTTCGCAGTTCTCGCCATCACGGAGTTCCCGACATGACGCAGCCCAACGGTCCTCTTCGCATCGGCATTGGCGGTCCCGTCGGTTCGGGCAAGACGACGCTCACCGAAAAGCTCTGCAAGGCGCTGCGCGAAGAATTCTCGATCGCCGTCGTCACCAACGACATCTACACAAGGGAAGACGCCATGATGCTGGCGCGGCTGCAGGCGCTGCCGGAAGAGCGCATCGTCGGCGTCGAGACCGGCGGCTGCCCGCACACCGCCATCCGCGAGGACGCCTCGATCAATCTGCAGGCGATCGCGGAGCTCAACCGCAAATTCCCCGATCTCGACATCATCTTCATCGAATCCGGCGGCGACAACCTTGCCGCCACCTTCTCGCCGGATCTCGCCGATCTCACGCTCTATGTCATCTCCGTCTGCCAGGGCGAGGAGATCCCGCGGAAAGGCGGTCCGGCGATCACCCGTTCCGATTTCCTGATCATCAACAAGAGCGACCTGGCGCCCTATGTGAACGTCAATCTCGACGTGATGGAGAGCGACGCCACCCGCATGCGCGGCAAGCGGCCGTTCGGCTTCACCGACCTGTCGCGCGGCAAGGGGTTGCGGGAGGTGATCGATTTCATCGTCGAGCATGGCGGCTTGAGGCTCGGGACCGCCGCAAGCACGGCGGCGTGAGCCGGCTGCACCAACCGAAACCGGTTGCGGGCACAAGCAGGGCACGGCATTGTTCCTAAAACCCGGAGGATTTTTCGATGAGCATCGCCCGCCTGCAAAAGGAACCGCTGACCAACCTGCCCTTCTACGAGGAGCGCGTCGATCTTGCCTGCGCCTTCCGCTGGACGGCGCGGCTCAACATGCACGAGGCGGTGGCCAACCATTTCTCGCTGGCGGTCAACGAGGACGGCACAAAATTCCTGATGAACCCCAATCAGGTGCACTTCTCGCGCATCAAGGCGAGCGACCTTTTGATGATCGACGCCAACGATCCCGAGACGCTGTCCGGCCCGAATGCGCCCGACCCGACGGCGTGGGGCCTGCACGGCGCCATCCACCGCAACGTCCGTCATGCGCGCTGCGTCATGCATGTGCATTCCATCCACGCCACCGTGCTGGCCTCGCTCGCCGATTCGAGGCTGCCGCCGATCGACCAGAATTCGGCGATGTTCTTCAACCGCCATGTGGTCGACGCCCATTATGGCGGTCTGGCCTTCGAGGAAGAGGGCGAGCGCTGCTCGCAGCTCCTGACCGACCCCAAGGTCAAGGTAATGGTGATGGGCAATCACGGCGTGCTGGTCATCGGCGACACGGTGGCCGACGCCTTCAATCGCATGTTCTATTTCGAACGCGCCGCCGAGACCTACATCAAGGCGCTGTGGACCGGGCGGCCGCTGCGCACGCTTTCCGACGCCATCGCCGAGAAGGCGGCACGCGAAATGGACGACTATCCCGGCCAGGCCGAGCGGCATCTCAGCGAACTGAAGGCGATCCTCGACGAGCAGGAGCCGGTCTATCGGAACTGAGGTTTAAAGCCCCAGTTCAGCCCGCAATTCCTCGGCGCTGTTGATGACCACCGCACCGGGCGGGCCGTCCATCGGTTTTTCCGGCCAGAAGATCGTCTTCATGCCTGCCGCCAGCCCCGCCATGGCGCCCGGCCAGCTGTCGTCGACCGCCACCGCGTTCGCGGGATCGACATCGGCCAGATAGGCGGCGCGCAGGAACGGCTCGGCTTGCGGCTTGCCTTCGCGCACGTCGTTGCGGCTGATGGTCTTCATGCCTGGATAGATCAGGCCGACCATGTGCAGATTGGCGTCGACGATCATGCGGTCGGAATTCGAGACCACGGCCTGCTGCACGCCAAGCGCGCGCAATTCGTTGAATATCTCGATCGCACCGGGGCGCGGCTTCAATGTCGCGACAAGCGGCAGATAATGCTCGTATTTATGGACGATCCACTCGTCGAAGGGCAGATCCAGGCCGAACTGGTCGCGCATCATCAGGTAGACCGGCCAGGCAGCGACCCCGAGAACGCGCTCATGCAGGTCGGGCGGAGGCTGAAGGCCGACATTGCGCATCGCCGCCACCAGGGCTGCTTCGTGCAGCGGTTCGCTGTCGACCAGCGTGCCGTCCATGTCCCAGAAAACCGCTTTCGGTGTCATGCAACGCTCCTTTTGGCGTTCCCTTAAAGGGTTTACCCCGCGAGATAAACCATCCGGACGGCAGAACGTGCCACCTGTCGGAACGGAAATCCTCCTTTTGCGGGCCGTGGAATCCCCCGGCCGACGATGATCCGGCCGATCCCACGCCCGCTGGCGCAAGCAATTGCCCTGGCGATTGACAATTGCGCAGCGCGCGGTTCCCTGCGAAAGTAGGCGCGACCGGTTCCATGACCGGCGGTTTCGGGAGGCAGGACGTGAATAACCGGCAGGAGGGCGGCAGCAACAGGTTGGACGATGCCGCGCGCGCGGGCTGGCTTTATTACGTTGCCGGCAACACGCAGGACCAGATCGCCGCCACGCTCGGCATCTCGCGGCAGACCGCGCAGCGGCTGGTGTCGCTGGCAGTGTCGGAAGGCCTGATCAAGGTGCGCGTCGACCATCCGATCGCCAACTGCCTCGACCTCGCCGCCCGCCTGAAGTCGCGCTTCGCGCTCGACCTGGTCGAGGTGGTGCCGAGCGACCCGACCTCGTCGTCGACAACGATCGGCATCGCCGAGGCGGCGGCAGCGGAAATCGAGAGGCGGCTGAGATCGCCGGCGCCGATCGTGCTGGCGATCGGCACCGGCCGTACGCTGAAGGCGGCGATCGAGCAACTGCCGCCGATGGAGTGCCCGCAGCACAAGGTGGTGTCCCTGACCGGCAATATCTCGCCGGACGGTTCGGCCGCTTTCTACAACGTCATCTTCACCATGGCCGACAGGGTCAAGGCGCGGTCGTTCCCGATGCCGTTGCCGGTCATCGCCTCCTCGCCGCAGGAGCGCGAGATGCTGCTCAGCCAGCCGATGATCCAGCCGACGCTGGCGCTGGCCGCGGAGGCCGACGTCACCTTCGTCGGCATCGGCGACCTCGGCCCGAAGGCGCCGCTCTATGAGGACGGCTTCATCTCCGACGCCGAGCTGAAGGCTTTGCAGAAGGCCGGCGGCGTCGCCGAAATCGTCGGCTGGGTGTTCGATCGCGACGGCCGCATGATCGAGGGCATCACCAACGACCGGGTGTCGTCGGCGGCCCTGCCGTCACGCGAGAAGTCGCTGGTCATCGCGCTCGCCATGGGTGAACGCAAGCTGCCGGGCATCCTGGCGGCCGTGAACCGCCGGCTGGTCAACGGCCTCATCACCGACGAACGAACCGCCGCCGCCCTGCTGGCGAGCGGGTGAGCCAAAAGCCTCGAAGCAACATCGATTTGCGATAAAATCCGGGCCTGCTATCCATGCCGTCCGAAAGGATCGTTGCCGTCGAGGAAGCCAAGGTCCCGCTGCAGGTGCGGCGACAGGTCCCTGATGTCGAGATGCGCCTTTTTCCTGGTCGCGAACCAGCCGAATCCGTCCGCAAGCCATGAAATCCAGCGATGATCCGGAGCGGGAGTGCATTTTTGCTGCGCCATGGTCATGATCGTCAACCTTCGCTATCTTCAACCCGAGTGACGGGCTGAGGATGAATGTCGGTCTTGCCGGCCGCCTTTGCCAATCGAACGTCGATAAGGACCCATAAGGAGGCTTTATGCCGGATCTCAGCTCGCGACAGGTTGCGCAGCTTCCGCCGCTGCAGGCGATCCGGGTGTTCGAAGCGGTGGCGCGGCATCTGTCCTTCACCAAAGCGGCCGAGGAACTGGCGATGACGCAGGCAGCGGTCAGCTATCAGATCAAAGTGCTGGAGGAGCGGGTCGGCGCGCCGCTTTTCCTGCGCCGGCCGCGGCAGATCGAACTCACCGAAGCCGGACAGCGCCTGGCGCCGGCGGTCAGCGAAGCCTTCGCCTTACTCGGGCAGGCCTATGCGGCGGCCCGCGGCGGGGCGGACGGTCTGCTGTGCGTCACCACGGTGCTGACCTTTGCCTCCAACTGGCTGGCGCATCATCTGGGTTCGTTCCAGATCGCGCATCCCGCCCTTGCCGTGCGGCTCGACACATCCAGCCGCCTGACCGATTTCGCCCGCGAGGATGTCGACCTTGCCATCCGCTCGGGCGGCGGCAAATGGCCGGGACTGGAGGCCTACAAGCTGCTCGACGCCGATTTCACGCCGATGCTCAGCCCCAAGCTCGCCGCGAGCATCGGCGGCGTCAAGGAACCGGCCGATCTGCTCAAGCTGCCGATCCTTGATCCCGGCGACATCTGGTGGACGCAATGGTTCGAGGCCGCGGGAGTGCAAAGCCATGACCTTGCCAAGCGCCCCGGCAGCAGCATGGGCGCGCAGGCTTATGAGGCCAATGCGGCCATCGCAGGCCATGGCGTGGCGATCCTGACCAGGGCGCTGTTCAAGGCGGAACTCGCCGACAGCCGCCTGATCCAGCCCTTCGACCTGGTCGGCGACGACGGCCACGCCTACTGGCTGGTCTATCCGGAGGCGCGCCGCAACGTGCCGAAGATCCGCGCTTTCCGCGACTGGATCCTGGCCGAGATCGCCTGCTGACCGGCTAACTCCAGGATCAAAACCGCGCTCCATCCAGATCGCCGTTGTCGCCCGATCCGCACCTGCGGGACGGCCATTTGCAACGCGCCAGGTCGGCGCTCCTCCATCGAGTGTGCGCTGCACCATCGAATCTGGCTTGACATAATTCATTCTTAGTGAGTAATTGCTCACAGCCAAGGCAAATGCTCATCTTGGTCCATGGGAGGAATTTGATGAAACTTCGTACGCTCATCCTGGGCTTGTGCTCGGCCAGCGCGCTCGCGTTCGCGGCACATGCCGAATCCATCACCATCGCCACCGTCAACAATGGCGATATGGTCCGCATGCAGAAGCTGACCGACGACTTCACCAAGGCGAACCCCGACATCCAGCTCAACTGGGTGACGCTGGAAGAGAACGTGCTGCGCGAGCGCGTGACCACCGACATCGCCACCAAGGGCGGCCAGTATGACGTGATGACCATCGGCACCTACGAGGTCCCGATCTGGGCCAAGCAGAGCTGGCTGTTGCCGCTCGACAAGCTCGGCGACGACTACGACGCCAAGGACATCATCCCGGCGATCGCCGGCGGCCTCTCGGTCGACGGCAAGCTCTATGCCGCGCCCTTCTACGGCGAAAGCTCCTTCGTCATGTACCGCAAGGACCTGATGGAGAAGGCGGGGCTGAAGATGCCCGACGCGCCGACCTGGGACTTCATCAAGCAGGCCGCCGACAAGATGACCGACCGCGCCAATGGCGTGAACGGCGTGTGCCTGCGCGGCAAGGCCGGCTGGGGCGAGAACATGGCCTTCCTGACCGCCATGTCGAACTCCTTCGGCGCGCGCTGGTTCGACGAGAACTGGAAGCCGCAATTCGACCAGCCCGAATGGAAGAACACCTTGCAGTTCTATGTCGACCTGATGAAGGCCGACGGGCCGGAGGGCGCGTCCTCCAACGGCTTCAACGAGAATTTGGCGCTGTTCCAGCAGGGCAAGTGCGGCATGTGGATCGACGCCACCGTCGCCGCCTCCTTCGTCTCCGATCCCAAGGCCTCGCAGGTCGCCGACAAGGTCGGTTACGCATTGGCGCCTGACAATGGGCTCGGCAAGCGCGGCAACTGGCTGTGGGCGTGGTCGCTGGCCATTCCCGCCGGCACGCAGAAGGCCGATGCCGCCGAGAAGTTCGTGTCATGGGCAACCAGCAAGCATTATGCAGAACTGGTCGCCTCGAAGGAAGGCTGGGCCAACGTTCCTCCGGGAACGCGCTCCTCGCTCTATGCCAATCCCGAGTACCAGAAGGCGGCTCCGTTCGCCAAGATGACGCTGGACTCCATCAATGCTGCCGACCCGACGCATCCGACCGTCAAGCCGGTGCCCTATGTCGGCGTGCAGTTCGTCGCCATCCCCGAATTCCAGGGCCTCGGCACCACCGTCGGCCAGCTGTTCTCGGCAGCCCTTGCCGGCCAGTCGAGCGTCGACGACGCGCTGAAGCAGGCCCAGGACGCCGCAACCGCGGCGATGACCGAGGGCGGCTACATCCAGTAAGGCTCCTCCCGGTGCCTAAGGCCGGTCGCCGACCATGGCCGGCAACGGCCGCCCGAAACCCAGTTCGGGCGGCCACTTCCGACAGCTCGAGAAAATTCCGTCCGATCCTTGAAGGGTGACCGTCATGGCTACTCAGCAGACCCGTTCGCTTGCCCGTTTCATGATGGCGCCATCCGTCGTCCTGCTGCTCGTCTGGATGGTCGTTCCGCTGGCGCTCACGCTCTGGTTCTCCTTCCAGCAGTACAATCCGCTCAATCCGATCCGCGACGGCTTCGTCGGCTTCTCCAATTACGCGTTGTTCTATTCCAACCCGGCCTTCCTGCAATCGATCCTCAATACGCTGCTGATCGTCGTCAGCGTGCTTGTGATCACCGTGGTCGGCGGCATCCTGCTGGCGCTTTTGATCGACCAGCCGATGTGGGGCCAGGGCATCGTGCGCATCCTCGTCATCTCGCCGTTCTTCGTCATGCCGCCGGTGGCGGCACTGGTCTGGAAGAACATGATCATGCATCCGCAATACGGCGTCTTCGCCGACATAGCGCGGTTCTTTGGCCTCCAGCCCATAGACTGGTTCGGACAATATCCGCTGACCGCCATCATCATCATCGTCGCCTGGCAGTGGCTGCCTTTCGCGACGCTCATTCTTTTGACTTCGCTTCAGTCGCTGGACGGCGAGCAGAAGGAAGCCGCCGAGATGGACGGCGCCGGCTTCATCAGCCGCTTCATCTACCTGACGCTGCCGCACATGTCGCGCGCGATCACCGTCGTCATCCTGATCCAGACGATCTTCCTGCTTTCGGTCTATGCCGAGATCCTCGTCACCACCAATGGCGGCCCGGGATACGCCTCCACCAACCTGCCCTTCCTGGTCTACCAGAAGGCGCTGCTCGAATTCAAAATCGGCCAGGCCTCCGCCGGCGGCATCATCGCGGTCATTCTCGCCAACATCGTCGCCTTCTTCGCCATGCGCGCCGTCGGCAAGAACCTGGACAGATAAGGGAGGAAAAGATGGCACGCGCAGTCACAACCCGGCACAAGACGATCGCGACGGCTGCCGCCTGGATCGTCGCCTTGCTGATCTTCTTCCCGATCCTCTACACGATCATCACCTCGTTCAAGTCGGAACAGGAGGCGATCCAGGGCTTCAACCTGATCCCGTCCGGGACCTTCGAGAGCTATTCCGAGGTCCAGGCGCAGAACGGCTATTTCAAGTTCTTCCTGAACTCGGTGCTGCTCTCGGTCGGCTCGACCATCCTGGCCCTGCTGGTCGCCATTCCGGCGGCCTGGTCGATGGCGTTCTCGCCGACCAAGCGGACCAAGGACATTTTGATGTGGATGCTGTCCACCAAGATGATGCCGGCCGTGGCCGTGCTGTTTCCGATCTACCTGATCTTCCGCGACACCGGCCTGCTCGACAGCCGCATCGGCCTGATGGTGATGCTGATGCTGATCAACCTGCCGATCGTGGTGTGGATGCTCTACACCTATTTCCGAGAAATCCCCGGCGAGATCCTGGAAGCGGCGCGCATGGACGGCGCCTCGCTGTGGAACGAGATCATCTATGTGCTCACACCCATGGCGGTGCCGGGCATCGCCTCGACCATGCTGCTCAACATCATCCTGGCCTGGAACGAAGCGTTCTGGACGATCCGGCTGACCACGACGGAAGCAGCACCCTTGACCGCCTTCATCAGCTCCTTCTCCAGCCCGCAAGGCCTGTTCTGGGCGAAGCTCTCGGCCGCCTCGACGCTGGCGATCGCGCCGATCCTGATCATGGGCTGGTTCAGCCAGAAGCAACTGGTGCGCGGCCTGACCTTCGGTGCGGTGAAGTAGGGGCGGCGCCGTGAAGTAGCAGCGTGCGCCAGGCGGCGGACGGAAATCCACCGGGAGGAAAGCATGGGAAATATCACGCTCAAGAACGTCTCGAAATCCTTCGGCTCGACGTCGATCATTCCGAACATCGATCTCGTCATCGAGGACGGCGAGTTCGTCGTCTTCGTCGGCCCGTCGGGCTGCGGCAAGTCCACGCTGCTGCGCCTGATCGCCGGCCTGGAGGACACCAGCGGCGGCACCATCAACATTGACGGTCGCGACGTCACCGGCGAGGCGCCGGCCAAGCGCAAGCTTGCCATGGTGTTCCAGTCCTATGCGCTCTACCCGCACATGACGGTGGCCAAGAACATCGCCTTTCCGCTGAAAATGGCGGGCGAGGACCAGGCGACCATCGACAGGAAGGTGAAGGACGCCGCGCGCGTGCTCAACCTCACCAATTATCTGGAGCGCCGCCCCGGCCAGCTTTCCGGCGGCCAGCGCCAGCGCGTCGCCATCGGCCGCGCCATCGTGCGCCAGCCTTCGGCCTTCCTGTTCGATGAACCCTTGTCCAACCTCGACGCGGCACTCCGCGGCACGATGCGGCTGGAGATCAGCGAACTGCACCACCAGCTCAAGACGACGATGATCTACGTCACCCACGACCAGGTCGAGGCGATGACCATGGCCGACAAGATCGTCGTGCTGAATGCCGGAAATGTCGAGCAGGTCGGCTCGCCGATGGAGCTCTACAAGACGCCGAAGAACCTGTTCGTCGCCGGCTTCATCGGCTCGCCGAAAATGAACCTGATCGAAGGCGCCCCGGCGGCGAAGTACGGCGCCAAGACCATCGGCATCCGGCCCGAGCACATGGCGATCTCGACCACGGCGGGCGATTGGAAGGCAACAGTCGGCATTGCCGAACACCTGGGATCCGACACGTTCCTGCATGTCCAGGCCGACGGTGTCGGCCCGCTGACGGTGCGCGCCGACGGCGAACTCAGCGTCCACCATGGCGACAGCATTTATCTCACCCCCGACAAGGCCAAGCTGCATCGCTTCGGCCCCGACGGCAAGGCATTGGCGCCGTGAGGCTGAAAGGCAAATCGGCGCTGATCACCGGGTCGGCGCGCGGCATCGGCAAGGCCTTCGCCGAAGCCTATGCCCGTGAGGGCGCTATCGTGGCGATTGCCGACATTGACCTCGAGGCTGCGCAAAAGACGGCCGCCGGGATCGGCGGCAAGGCCTACGCGGTGACGATCGACGTCACGGACCAGGCCTCCATCGATGCCGCGGTGCAGGCGGTGGAAACCAGGACCGGCGGCCTGGACATACTGATCAACAACGCCGCGATCTTCGACCTTGCGCCGATCGTCGAGATCTCGCGGGCGAGCTATGAAAAACTGTTCTCGGTCAATGTCGCCGGCACGCTGTTCATGCTGCAGGCGGCGGCGCGCTCGATGATCACGCGGGGAAAGGGCGGCAGGATCATCAACATGGCGAGCCAGGCCGGGCGGCGCGGCGAAGCGCTGGTCGCGGTCTACTGCGCCAGCAAGGCGGCGGTCATTTCACTGACCCAGTCGGCCGGGCTCGACCTGATCAAGCACGGCATCAACGTCAACGGCATCGCGCCTGGCGTCGTCGACAGCGACATGTGGGACCAGGTCGACGCGCTGTTCGCCAAATACGAAAACCGGCCCAAGGGCGAAAAGAAAAGACTGGTCGGCGAAGGCGTGCCTTACGGCCGCATGGGCAGACCGGAGGACCTCGCCGGCATGGCCGTGTTCCTGGCCAGCGACGAAGCCGAATACATCGTCGCCCAGACCTACAATGTCGATGGCGGCCAGTGGATGAGTTGAGGCGGGGGCGGCCTCTTCTCCCCGTGCCTCCGCGGGGAGAAGAGGCCAACATCAAGGTGGCGGCCGCATCGCCTCGGAAGGCATGTGCCGCTTCCTACCCTCTCCCGGTGAAGGGGAGAGAAGGGTAACGAAGGCCGCAACCCGGCCAAAGGGTAAACAGATGACCGTGAAACTCTCTTCCGCCAATCTCGCCAACCTGCCCGCCAGGGTCGCAGGTCCGAAATACGACCGCGCAGCGCTGAAGGCCGGCATCGTGCATTTCGGCGTCGGCAACTTCCACCGCTCGCACCAGGCCGTCTATCTCGACGAGCTGTTCAATTCGGGCGTCGGCCACGACTGGGCGCTGGTCGGCGCCGGCGTGTTCGAGGGCGAGAAGATCGGCCGCGGCAAACTGGAAGAGCAGGACTGGCTGACGACGGTGGTCGAGCAGGATGAGGGGCATATGAGCGCCCGCGTCACCGGCGCCATGATCGACTTCCTGACGCCGGGCGATGCCGCCGCCATCATCGAACGGCTGGCCGATCCGGCGATCAAGATCGTGTCGTTGACCATCACCGAAGGCGGCTATTTCATCGATCCTGCCTCCGGCGTGTTCAACCCGACGCATCCCGATATCGTCGCCGATGCGCAGCCGGGCGCAACGCCGAAGACCGTGTTCGGCATCATCCTCGCTGGCCTGGTGCGGCGGCGCGGCGATGGCATCGCACCGTTCACGGTGATGTCCTGCGACAACATTCCCCACAACGGCCATGTCACGTCGGATGGCGTCATCGGGTTGGCCCGCCTGATCGACGAGGATCTGGCGGCCTGGGTCGGCGGCAATGTCGCTTTCCCGAACGCGATGGTCGACCGCATCACGCCGGCCACGTCGGACCGCGAACGCGCGATCCTGGCCAAGGATTTCGGCGTCGAGGACAATTGGCCTGTCTTTTGCGAACCCTTCCGGCAATGGGTGCTGGAAGACCATTTCACCGACGGCCGGCCGCCGCTTGAAAAGGTCGGCGTGCAGTTCGTCAAAGACGTCGCGCCCTACGAGCTTATGAAGATCCGCATCCTCAATGGCGGCCATGCCACCATCGCCTATCCGGCCGGGCTGATGGACATCCATTTCGTGCATGAGGCGATGCAGGAGCCGCTGGTGCGCGGCTTTCTCGACAAGCTGGAGCATGACGAAATCATTCCGACCGTACCGCCGGTGCCGGACACGGTCCTGGAGGATTATTACCAGCTCATCGAAAGGCGCTTTTCCAACCCCAAGATCGGCGACACGGTGCGCCGGCTTTGTCTCGACGGGTCCAATCGCCAGCCGAAATTCATCATCCCGACCATCGCCGACCGCTTGAAGGCGGGAAAGAGCGTCGCCGGCCTGGCACTGGAATCGGCGCTGTGGTGCCGCTACTGCTTCGGCACGACGGACAGCGGCGCGGTCATCGAGCCCAACGATCCGAACTGGGACCGCTTGCAGGCGACGGCAAAGGCGGCAAAGGACGCGCCCGCCGCCTGGCTTGCGATGGAAGACATCTATGGCGATGTCGGGCGCGCCACCGCGTTCGTCGAGGCTTTCGCGCATGCATTGAACCTGCTGTGGACGGATGGCACGCGCGCCACGCTGACGCGCTACCTCGCCGGCAAGCTCTGAAACGGGATCATGGCGCCGGAACTGGTCATCTTCGACTGCGACGGCGTGCTGGTGGACAGCGAGGCGCTGTCGGTCTCGGCGCTGCTCGGCATGATTGCGCTTGCCGGCGGCAGCATTGGCGAAGACACGGCCTACGAGCATTTCCTCGGCAAGAGCATGAAGAGCGTGCGCGAGATCCTCGCCCGCGACTTCGGCCTTCCCATCACCGATCAGCACCTGACCACGATGCGCGTCGAATTAATGCGCAAATTCCGCGAGGAGCTGAAGCCGATCGCCGGCGTCAAGGAAGTGCTGCCGAGGCTTGGCTTGCCGTTCTGCGTCGCCTCCTCGGGCACGCTCGACCGCATCCGCTACGCGCTCGACGTCACCGGATTGCTCGGATTGATGGAGCCGCATCTGTTCAGTGCCGGCATGGTGGCCAGGGGCAAGCCGGCGCCCGACCTGTTCCTTCATGCCGCCGCCTCGATGCGGGCGCATCCGCGCAAATGCCTGGTGATCGAGGACAGCCCCGCCGGCGTCGCGGCGGCGCGGGCGGCTGATATGCGCGTGTTCGCCTTCACCGGCGGCGCGCATGCCGGCAACCCTGCCCTGAAAGCGCGGCTTGCGTCGAGTGAGCCGGACTTTATATTCGCTGACATGCTGCAATTGCCCGATCTGATTGCAGGCCTGGGAGCGAGAGACAGAGCATCTTGACGAAACAGTTCGTTTGCGCGGTCGATGTCGGCACCGGGAGCGCCCGCGCGGGCATTCTCGACACCAGTGGCACCTTGCTCGGCCGCGCCGAGCACCCGATCGCCATGCACCAGCCGAAAGCCGATCATGCCGAGCATGATTCTCGCGATATCTGGTCAGCCGTGTGCGCCGCGGTGCGTGCGGCCCGCGAAAAATCCGGTGTTGCCGCCGAGGACATTGCCGGCATTTCCTTCGATGCCACCTGCTCGCTGGTCGTGCGCGACAGGCAAGGCGGCCAGCTCAGCGTTTCGGTGACCGGAGAGGAGCGCTGGGACACCATCGTCTGGCTCGATCACCGCGCCATCGCCGAGGCCGACGAATGCACGGCGAGCGGCCATGAGGTGCTCAACTATATCGGCGGCGTCATGTCGCCGGAAATGGCGACGCCGAAGCTGATGTGGCTGAAGCGAAACCTGCCGAAGACTTGGAATGAAGCCGGCTATCTATTCGACCTTACCGACTTCCTGACCTGGCAGGCGACGGGGTCGCTGGCCCGCTCGCAGTGCACGCTGACCGCCAAATGGACCTATCTGGCGCACCGGGAACCCGCATGGCAGCGCGATTTCTTCGAACTCGTCGGCCTCGGCGACCTCTTCGAGCACGGCAATCTGCCCGAAAGGGCCAGTCCGGTCGGCGCTTACATCGGCTCTTTGAGCGCGCAAGCAGCGGCGGAGCTCGGCCTGACGGAGACATGCCGGGTCGGCGCCGGGGTGATCGATGCCTATGCCGGTGCGCTTGGCGTGCTCGGCGGGTTTGCCGGCGACGAGCGGAATATCGGCCATCATTTGGCGCTGATCGCCGGCACATCCTCCTGCGTCATGGCGATGTCACCCGATCCGCAGCCCTTCGCAGGGGTCTGGGGGCCATACTACGGCGCCGCGCTGCCAAAGCTGTGGCTGTCGGAAGGCGGCCAGTCGGCCACCGGCGCCCTGCTCGACCACATCATCCGCTGGCACGGCGCGGGCGGCGAGCCGAACGCGGCCATGCATGCGAGGATTGCAAGCCGCGTCGCCGAGCTGCGCGCGGCGGAGGGCGACGCCCTTGCCGGCCGGCTGCATGTGCTGCCCGACTTTCACGGCAACCGCTCGCCGCTCGCCGACCCGCATGCGGTCGGCGTGGTCAGCGGGCTTACGCTGGATTCCTCCTTCGACAGCCTGTGCCGACTTTACTGGCGCACCGCCGTGGGCATCGCGCTCGGCGTGCGCCATGTGCTGGAAGCGCTGAACGAGAACGGCTATCTCATCGACACGCTGCATGTCACCGGCGGCCACACCAAAAATCCGCTCTTGATGGAACTCTATGCCGACGCCACCGGCTGCACGGTGGTCGAGCCGCTGGCGGACGAAGCGGTGTTGCTTGGCACCGGCATGGTGGCGGCGACGGCCGCCGGGCTTTTCCCCGACCTCAATGCGGCCTGTCTGGCCATGCAGCAGGGCGGCAGGACGCGCGCCGCCAACCCGGCCGCCGGCGCCCGCTTCGATCGCGACTACCGGATTTTCCTGGAGATGCACCGGCAACGCCAGGCGCTCGACGCGATCCAGTAGAACGCGCCTTACCGTGTCAACAAGGATAGGCCGGACTTGGCATCGAACAGGTGCATATCCGATTCGTCAAACGTATAGCGGACATCGCTGCGGATAGTTGGGCAGACGCGGCTGGGAACGAGTGCGCTGATCTCCTTGCCGCCAAGAGCGAATGTCACCAGTGCATCGTTGCCATGAAACTCGATGAGATCGGCCGTTCCCGCCAGGAAATTTCCGGCGCTGCCGGGGGTCGCGGGCTTGAGATCCGGAGGCCTGATGCCAAGCACCGCCTGCTCGCCATGTTGTAGCTTGAAGCGCGAGCCGTCGAGGGTGAAGACAGTTCCGCCATTGGTCAGCGTCCAGCCATTTTCTTTCCGGGCCACCGTCAAATCGATGAAATTCATGTTCGGCGTGCCGATGAAGCCGGCAACGAACAGATTGCCCGGCCGCTCGTAGATTTCCGCCGGCGAGCCGACCTGCTCGATGACGCCGTCCTTTAGCAGCACGATGCGGTCGGCGAGCGTCATCGCTTCGAGCTGGTCATGGGTGACATAGACGGTGGTGGTCTTCAGCGACTGGTGCAGCCGCGCGATCTCGACGCGCATGTGGTTGCGCAGCTTGGCGTCGAGATTGGACAGCGGCTCGTCGAACAGGAAGACTTTCGGCGTCTTGATCATGGCGCGCGCGATCGCCACGCGCTGCTGCTGGCCGCCGGAAAGCTCGGCCGGCTTGCGGCCGAGATTGGGTTCCAGCCCGAGCGTCCTTGACACCGCTTCGACCCGCTTCTGGATCTCGGCCGCCGGCACTTTCTGGCGCCGCAGCCCGAAGGCGATGTTGTCGAAGATCGTCATGTGCGGGTAGAGGGCGTAGTTCTGGAACACCATGGCGATGCCGCGGTCGCCCGGATCGAGATCGTTGACCACCTTGCCGCCGATCGAGACCTCGCCGCCGCTGATGTCCTCCAGCCCCGCCAACATGCGCAGCAAGGTCGACTTGCCACAGCCGGACGGGCCAAGGAACACGACGAACTCGTGCTCCTCGATCGAGAGATTGAGGTCGCGGATGACCGTCGTGGTGCCATAGGCCTTGTCGACATGAGAACAGGTGATCGCGGACATGGTCAGCCCTTTTCGCCGCTGAGCAGGATCTGCAGCTTGACGTCCTGCGGATGCGCTGCCGCCGCCCGCTCGAAAGCCTCGATGCTGTCGGAGAAGGGATAGGTGCCGGTGATCAGCGGCTTGAGATCGACCTTGCCGGAAGCGATGAGCTGCAAAGCGCGGTCGAAAATGTTGGCATAGCGGAACACGGTTTCGATGCGCACTTCCTTCGATATGGCCGCCGGCACGTTGAGCGACACCGGCTCCACCGGCAGCCCGACGAACACCACCGCGCCGCCGGGGCGCACGACGTCGAACAAATCAGCGAAGGCCTTGGGGCTGCCGCTGGCCTCGAAGACGATGTCCGCACCCCAGCCATCGGTGGCCGCGCGCACCGCATCGACCAGCGGCTGCTCGCCGATGTTGACCGGAACGACGCCGGGATAGCGCCCGGCAATTTCGAGCTTGGGCGCGGAGAAGTCGGAAATCAGCACTTTCGAGCAGCCGCCGGCCAGGGCGGCCAGCGCGATCATGATGCCGATCGGGCCACAGCCGACCACAGCCGCCACGTCACCCGGAACGATGCGCGCGCGCGCCGCCGCCTGCATGCCGATGGCGAAAGGTTCGACCATCGCGCCTTCGGCGAAGGAGACGTTGTCGGGCAGCCTGTAGGTGAACGCCGCCGGATGCACGGCTTGCGGCGCCAGAATGCCGTGCACCGGCGGCGTCGCCCAGAAGGTGACGTCCGGGTCGACATTGTAGATGCCGAGTTTTGTCGCCCGCGACGACAGGTTCGGTACGCCCGGTTCCATGCAGACGCGATCGCCGACCTTCAGCGTCCGGACATTGGCGCCGATCTCGACGATCGTTCCGGACGCTTCGTGGCCGAGCACCATCGGCGCGCGCACGACATAGCTGCCGATGGCGCCATGGGTGTAGTAGTGCACGTCGCTGCCGCAGACGCCGACCGTATGGATGGCGATCCTGACGTCGTCCGGCCCTACGTCGAGCGGCAACGCGATCTCGCGCAGGGCCAGCTCGCCCTTTTTCTCAAGCACCAGTGCCCGCATCGTGTCGTCCTCGCTTCAAGTCTTTTTTTGCCGGAAAACGGAATTCAGGAAGCCGCTGAGCACGCCGAGAAACAACAGCGGCGGCAGCGACAAAAGCACGACCGAGGCGTTCAGGATTCCCCACGGCACATTCATGCCTTGCTGGGAGAGTTCCGAGGCGACGATCGGCAAGGTCTTGGCATTGGAGCTCGACAGCATCAGCGCGATCAGGAACTCGTTCCAGACCAGCACGAAACTGAAAGCCACCGCGCCGATCAGCGAGCGCGCCGCGACCGGCAGCGCGACCCTCCAGAACACCGAATAGGCGCCGTAGCCATCGACGAAGGCGGCTTCCTCGACCTCCTTCGGCACGGCCTGGAAGGCGGGAATGGCGAGCCACATGATCACCGAGATGGTGAGCAGGCAATAGGTGACGATCAGCGCGGCGAGCGTGTCGTAAAGCCCCAGCTGAAGCCAGATCACCATCAGCGGGATGGCGACCGCCACCGGCGGCAGGAAGCGAAGCGACAAAACGAAGAACTGGATGTCGCCGGCCCAGCGGTTCGGGTAGCGCGCCACCGCGTAAGCCGCCGGCAGGCCGAGCACCACGCCGATCAGTACCGCGCAGCCGCAGGCGACGACCGAATTGTAGAGGCCGGTCATGACGCTGTCGCGGCCGACGATATAGCTGATGTTAGCCAGCGTCGGCGTGAACACCAGGCGCGGGACGCGGGTGATGATGTCGACATTGTTCTTCAGCGAATTGAGCGCTGTCCACAGCAAAGGAAACACGGCCATGAAGCCTGCAAACGCCAGCACGGTCTTGCCGATCAGGCGGCCGGGTCTCATGCGATATGGTCTCATGCCTGCGCCCGCTTCCAGAGCATGGTGAAGGTGATGACGGTGGCGATCATCATCAGCACCGCCATCGCCGAGGCGTAGGAGACCTTGCCGGACTCGATGAAGCCTTGCGAGAAGGCGTACATGTCGAGCGTTTCGGTCGCCACGCCCGGGCCGCCGCGGGTCATCACATAGATCAGGTCGAAGGAGCGCAGCGATTCGATCATCTTGACGAACGTCAGGCTGACCAGCGGCGCCTTCAGCATCGGCAAGGTCACATAGGCGTGGATCTGCCAGCGTTTGGCATGGTCGAGCCGGGCCGCCTCGATCGGCTGCGGCGGCAGCGTTTCCAGGAGCTTCAGCACGATGACGGCGAAGAACAGGCCCCATTGCCAGACGTCGACCGAAGCGACGGCGAACAGCGCCGTCGACGGCTTGGACAGCGGATCGAAGATCAGCCCACCGGTCAGCAGCCGGTAGGGGTAAGTGGCGATGCCGTAGAGCGGATGGTAGGCGAACTTCCAGACGAAGGCCGCCGAGACGCGCGGCAGCAGGACCGGGATGATGAACAGCAGGCAATAGACGTTGCGAAGGCGCGGCGAGGCGACCTCGAACATCAGGACGCCCAGTCCGATGGCGACCGTCATCGTCGCGATAACCGTGACGAATTCCCATTTCACCGACACCCAGACGGCGTTGAGAAAGCGGCGGTCGGCGAACAGGTCGGCGAAGTTCGAGAACCAGACATAGGAATAGGCTGTCGAGCTGAGTTCACGGTTCTGCAGGGCGATGACGACCGCGTAGAGCGTCGGCACCATCGACAGCACCAGAAGGATGGCGAGTGTCGGCACGACGAAGGTGACCGGCAGGGATGAGCGTCGCGGCATCTGTCTAACCTCTGCTGCGTCTCGAACGATTGAGCATGACTGACCTTTCGCGCGAAGGCTGGCTCAAACCGCAATGATGAAACCAAGACCTGCGGCGCACAGGTTCCGGCGCTCCACCGAATGCCGTGGACCGCGCGCCGCAGGGGGAGGATGGCTTATTTCTTCACCAGCTCGTTGGCATAGGCCTCGAGTTCGTTGAGGCCGCCCTTGATGTCGGTGCGGGTACCGGTGACCAATTCCTCGAGGATGATACCCCAGCGGTCGCCGAGATCGGGCCAACGCGGGTCCTGCCAGAAATTGACCGCCGTGACCTTGCCGGTTTCGGCCAGTGCCTGGCCGAGATCGGCGCCGTAAATATCGGCGAATTCCTTGCTGGCCAGAATGCTGGTGCGGTTCAGCTCGCCGAACTGGTGGGCGTCGAGCCGGCGCTTCTCGTTTTCCTTCGATGTTGCCCAGGCGATGAACAGGCCGGCGCATTTCTTCGAGGCGTCGTCGGCATTGGCCTTCGCTGCGATGGCGAGGCCATGGCCGTAACCGCCGCCCGGCAGTGGCGACGGGGGCGGCAGGAAACCTATGTTGCCGACGACCTGCGAGGTCTTCGGGTCGACCGCCATGCCCGACAGCGGCGTCGATTCGACCAGGATCGCGACCTGGCCCGACAGGAAGGCGCCGGTCGATTCATCCCAGCTGCCGGTCTGCGTGCCGGGCGCCGAATCCTTGAACAGTTTCAGGTAGGTCTCGGTCGCCTTGACCGCGGCGTCGGAATTGAAGACCGGCTTGTCGCCGTCGAACCACTGGCCGCCATAGGCCTTGAAGAACGGCATCCAGCGCCAGACATTGGCGCCCGAACCGCGCGCGCCGCGCAGCGCGATGCCATACATGCCCTTGTCCGGATTGGTCAGCTTCGGCACGTCGGCGATCAGCTCGTCGAGCGTCTTCGGCGGCTGGATGCCGGCTGCCTCCAGCACGTCCTTGCGATAGACCATCAGGTCGCCGCCGCCGGTCAGCGGCGCGAACCAGACCTTGCCATCATAGGTGGCGACCTTCTGGCGGCCCGGATCGAAATCGGCATAGTCGTAGTCGGCCGGATAATAATCGCTCAGCGGCACGATCCATTTCGAGGACGCGAACAGCGCGACATTGGCTTCGTCGACATAGTAGACGTTGTAGTTGCCGACCGTGGACGCATCGGCGCGCGATTTTGCGCGGCGGTCGTTCTCGTTGAGGTAATCGATCTGGAAGCCGGCGCCGGCAAGCTTCTCGAACTCGGCCTTGGAGTCCTCCAGAAGCGTCAGGCCGTCACGTGGCTGCGCCAGCACCTTGACCGGCGCCGAGCAGACCGGCGCCTGCGCCAAAGCGATGGTGGAAACGGCAGCGGAAAGCATGAAAGCTGCACCAAGGCTGGCAGCGAGCCGAATTGGTTTCATTATTTTCTCCTCCAGGAACACGTCGCAGGAAGCGGACGTCCTCGGCTTGCGCGATCCTCACCATCGCCCGAGCGACTTGCCACCCATCGCCAAAATGCGGAGTTGCAACGGCTCGCGCTAGAAGCCCCGTTGCAGAAGACCTGTACTTTTATGCATTGTGCGGCGCAAAAACCGGCATCCCGTTGCGGCCAATCTCACATGAGTATCGATCGGACTCGGGGGCGGTGGTTTTTAGGGCGTGCTTACGCGCGCATCGCCAGCCGCTGCCGCGACAGCTTGCGATAGGATGACGGCGTCATCTTGTGCTTGCGCATGAAGGCGCGGTTGAAATTGGAGATGTTCATGTAGCCGACCTGGAAACAGATGTCGGTGATCGGAATATCGGTATCGGCCAGCAGCTTGCAGGCCTGCCAGAGCCTCAGCTTGGCAAGGTGGTCACTGAAGGAATTGCCGGTGTTCTTCTGGAAGAAGCGCGAGAATGTGCTCTCGGTCATTCCCGCGAGCGCCGCCACATCAGGCAGCTTCAGATCCTCGGCGAAATGCTGGAACAGATAGGTCAGCGTGCGCTGGATGATGTCGAGCGAGGCGGCATCCAGAACCGGGGAGAAATCCGGCGAGGACAACAGCTCGTATTCGTCGGTCCTGGCGAGGAGATCGACGAGATTCAGGAACAGGCAGAACCTGGTTAGCCCGCTGACCTCCCCCATCCGTTCCATCAACTCGGCGCCTTCCAGTGCCGTGCGGCCATGAAAAACCATGCCGCGCAGCGACCGCTCCAGAAACGGCTCCAGTTCGCGCAGTTCGGGCAACAGGCCAGCCGAGCCGCGCAGCCTCTCGGCATCGAACTGGAGGACGATGTCGCGGCCTTCGATCAGTTCGCCCGGCTGCACCGCCGTCACCCAATCATGCGGCAGCCCGCCGCCGACGATGGTCAGATAACCCGGCCCGAACTCGCCGATGTGGTCGCCGACCAGCACGACGCCGGAAGATTTTCGCAACAGGTGGATTTCGTACTCAGGATGGAAATTCCAGACATTGCGCTCCCAGGGATAGTCGTCCAGCCGCCACAGGAAACTGTCGCTCGCCTCGGTGACGATATGTTCGAAGGCCGGCGCCGTGCGCGGGATCGCGGCCGGATTTTTCCTGCGCCTGAACTGCATCCTTCCCTCCCGGCAATTCGCCGGCTGCTCATGTCTCTTGATGATCCGTAGCAGCCCCTGGCCGGCAAGGGAACGAGACGCAGGCATCTCCCTGACATGCCGCTGGCTCAATCTCTTCCAGTGCCTCCTCCCTTGCCTTCATGTCGCATTTCGTTCAAGAGACGGCGCAAACGCCGCGAAACTGAAGGTTTTGCCGTTTGACACGCGGCTTCCGGCTTTTTGCCGACGCGCCGCGACCTTGAAAGAGCGGAACAATGTCTGCGATCGAAGCCGGCGCTCGCGCGCCGGAAAATCTTTGGCGTCAGGAAATCAGGGCGACGCTGGCGCTCGCCTGGCCGATGGTGCTGACCAATCTCGGCCAGACCGCCATGACGGCCACCGACGTCATGATGATGGGCAGGCTGGGGGCGGACACGCTGGCCAGCGGCGCGCTTGGCGCCAATCTCTATTTCATGCCGCTGATCTTCGGCCTCGGCCTGATGCTGGCGACCTCGCCGATGATGGCGACCGAGCTCGGCCGCCGCCGCCATTCGGTGCGCGACCTGCGCCGCACCGTGCGCCAGGGCCTGTGGCTGGCGATCCTCATCTGCATTCCGATCTGGATCTTTCTCTGGCACGGCGAGAACGTGCTGCTCGCCATGGGCCAGGAGCCCGCTCTGGCGCACAGCGCCGGCATCTATCTGCGCTGGCTGGAATGGGCGGTGCTGCCCTTCTACGGCTATATCGTGCTGCGTTCCTTCATCTCGGCGCTGGAGCGGCCGGGCTGGGCGCTAATCATCGTCTTCGTCGCCGTCGCCTGCAACGCGCTCTTCAACTGGGTGTTCATGTTCGGCAATCTCGGCGTCCCGGCCATGGGCATATCAGGCTCGGGCCTTGCCACCTCGCTGTCCTCAACGCTGATGTTCGTCGGCATGGCCGCCGTGGTGATGTGGGAGAAGAAATTCAGGCGCTATCATCTGTTCGGCCGCTTGTGGCGGTCCGACTGGCCGCGCTTCAAGGGCCTGCTGCGGCTCGGCCTGCCGATCGCCGGCATCCTGGCTTTCGAGGTGACGATCTTCAACGCCGCGGCGCTGCTGATGGGCCTGATCGACGCGGATTCGCTTGCCGCGCACGCCATCGCCATCCAGATCGCGTCGATCTCCTTCATGGTGCCGCTCGGCCTCAACCAGGCGGTGACGGTGCGCGTCGGGCTTGCGCATGGCGCCGGCAATCCGGAAGGCGTCTCGCGCGCCGGCTGGACCGCCTTCGTCATCGGCGTCTCGTTCATGGCCCTGATGGGCCTGGTAATGATCCTGTGGCCGCATCTCTTGATCAGCGCCTTCATCGATCTGACCAATCCAGCCAATGCCAGGGTGATCACGCTTGCCGTATCGTTCCTGGTCTTCGCGGCCCTGTTCCAGGTCTTCGACGGCGCGCAAGCGGTTGCCGCCGGCATGCTGCGCGGCCTGCACGACACCAAGGTGCCGATGATCTATGCCGCCATCGGCTACTGGGGCGTCGGCCTGCCGCTGGGCGTGCTGCTCGCCTTCCCGTTCGGCTTCCATGGCGTCGGCATCTGGATCGGGCTGTCCAGCGGACTGGCGGTGGTGGCGGCGCTGCTTCTGGCGCGCTGGCTACGGCGGGATCGCCTCGCGCCGCCGCTGGTGTTCGAACACTGATGCAGAGGGCCGCCGGGTTGTCCGGTGGCCTTTCCGTCATTGTCGGCGTCAGCTGTTTTTGAGCGCCGGGCTGAACACCATCAGGCTCAGTATTTCGAACAGCACCTGGGCGCCGGCATGCGCGGTGTTGGTGGTCGCGTCATATTGCGGCGCCACCTCGACCACGTCGCCGCCGACGATGTTGAGGCCTTTGAGGCCACGCAGCAGTTCGAGCACTTCCCGAGTCGTCAGGCCGCCGACTTCCGGCGTGCCGGTGCCCGGCGCGAAGGCCGGATCGACGCTGTCGATGTCGAAGGAGACATAGGTCGGTCCGTCGCCGACTATTCTGCGCGCCTTCTCGATGATGGCGGGGATACCGAGGCCGGTCACCTCCTCGGCATGGATCACGGTCATGCCGGATTCGTAGGTGAACTCCCACAGATATTCGGCCGAGCCACGGATGCCGATCTGGATGGTGCGCGTCGGGTCGAGCACGCCATCGAGCACCGCGTTGCGGAACGGGCCACCATGGTGAAACTTGGTCATGTCGAACAAGCCGCTTGTATCGCAATGGGCGTCGATGTGGATGAGGCCGACCGGGGCCTTCTTGCCGACGGCCTTCAGGATCGGATGGCTGATCGAATGGTCGCCGCCGACCGACAATGGAATGACGCCGGCATCGACGATCTGGTTGGTGCGGCGCTCGATGTCCTCATGGCAGGTCTCGAGTCGGTAGCGGCTCTGGAACGGCACGTCGCCGATGTCGGCGACCCTGAGCTCATGCGTGGGAGCGCATTCCAGCACGTGATTGTAGGGGCCGATGCGCTCGATGGCGCGCAGCGCCCGCGGCCCGAAGCGGGAGCCCGGCCGGTTGGTGACGCCGAGATCCATCGGCACGCCTGTTATCGCCACCTGCAAATCGCCGAAATCCGGGTTGTCGGCCGATATTTCGCGATAGGGCGCGGCGAGGAAGGTGGGGATACCGGAATAGGGCGCCAGCCGCGTGCCCGACTTGGAGAATATCTTGTCGGCGACCTTGCGGAACTTCGGGTCGAACATCTCGCCGCCATGGCTCTCGCCATATTTGCGGCGCAACGCGTCGAGCTTGCCGCTGTCATAACCCATGTCGGTTTTCTCCTGTCTGTCTCTCCGGAGTGTCCGGTAGCGCTTTGGAAAAATCAATTGCGTTCGGACGGGTTGGCTGCCGCAGGTCTTTCTTTTTGTCGGGCCAGCCTGAAACCGGGCAGCGCTTTTGCCAATTCGATGCTATGAGGCCTGTCGCGATCATGGGCGGCAGGCAGCGAAGGCGGTAACGAGACATGGCCAGGACCGATATTGCGCGGCGCGTCTACAACCATACCTGGAAGCTCGACCCGATCGTGCGCAGCCTGCTGGACACGGATTTCTACAAGCTTCTGATGCTCCAGATGATCTGGGGCATGTACCCCAAGGTCGACGCCACCTTTTCGCTGATCAACCGCACCACTTCGGTGCGGCTGGCCGAGGAGATCGACGAGGGCGAGTTGCGCGAACAGCTTGACCACGCCCGCACCTTGCGCTTCTCCAAGAAGGAGATGATCTGGCTGGGGGGCAACAATTTCTATGGCCGCAAGCAGATCTTCGAGCCGGAATTCCTGGCCTGGCTGGAAAATTTCCGGTTGCCCGAGTACGAGCTTTCCAGGCGCGGCGGGCAGTATGAGCTCTCCTTCAGCGGCCCGTGGATGTACACCACGCTGTGGGAGATTCCCGCGCTCGCCATCATCAACGAATTGCGCTCGCGCGCCGCCTTGCGGTCGTTCGGGCCTTTCACGCTCGACGTGCTCTACGCCCGCGCCAAGGCCAAGATGTGGGCCAAGACCGAACGGCTGAAGGCGCTGCCCGGCATCCGTATTTCCGACTTCGGAACGCGCCGGCGCCATTCCTTCCTGTGGCAGCGCTGGTGCGTGGAAGCGCTGAAGGAAGGCATCGGCGAGGCTTTCACCGGCACCTCCAACGTGCTTCTGGCCATGGACAACGACCTCGAGGCGCTGGGCACCAATGCGCATGAACTGCCGATGGTGTTCGGAGCGCTGGCCAATTCGGAAAAGGAATTGAAACAGGCGCCCTACAAGGTGCTGCAGGATTGGCAGCGCTACTATGGCGGCAATTTGCTGATCGTGCTGCCCGACGCCTTCGGGACGGCTTCCTTCCTGCGCGACGCGCCGGATTGGGTGGCCGACTGGACCGGCTTTCGCCCCGACAGCGCGCCGCCGATCGAGGGCGGCGAGAAGATCCTGTCCTGGTGGCGCGAGAAGGGCAAGGACCCCAGGCAGAAGTTGCTGATCTTCTCCGACGGGCTCGAGGTCGAGACCATCGAGGAGACCTACCGCCACTTCAAGGGCAAGGTGCGCATGTCCTTCGGCTGGGGCACGAACCTGACCAATGATTTCGAGGGCTGTGCGCCTACGGCGACCGACAGCCTCGACGCCATATCGCTGGTCTGCAAGGTCACCGAGGCCAACGGCCGGCCGGCCGTGAAGCTCTCGGATAATCCAGCCAAGGCGACGGGTGACCTCAAGGAGATCGAGCGGTATCTGCGCATCTTCGGTGAAAAGGACCGGGTGGAGCAGTTGGTCAAGGTGTGAGGGCACGACCGGTGCTTCCGGCATCGCCATACGAGACGGCAAAGTCGGATAGGCTGAGTTCCTTGGCGCCCCCCTCTGTCCTGCCGGACATCTCCCCCTCAAGGGGGGAGATCATGCTGTCATCTTCGTCTTCGCGAACCTCCGGCGTTGCAAGGGAAGCGCCGACAGAGAAACCGCCAATCTCCCCCCTTGAGGGGGAGATGTCCGGCAGGACAGAGGGGGGCGCCGTAGAGTGCCGTCGTCGGTCATTAGCATTTTTGCCTATCGCTCTATTGCTCCTCTCACCCACCCCAGCCTTCGCCCACGCCTCGGACCGCGGCCACGTCCTGCTCCTGCCGACCGGCTATTACCTGATCGGCGGCGCTTTCGCCGTGGCCGCAAGCTTCCTCGTGCTGGCGCTGCTGCCGGCGCATCGGCTCGATCGTTTCTGGCGGCGGCGCCTGCCACTGTTCACACTGGGTGATGATGCCCGCACCGCTGCCAGCCTGATATCCTTTGCCGGCTTTGCATGTCTCATTGCCGCGGGTTTTCTCGGCAGCCGCGATCCGCTCTCCAACCCGCTGCCTCTGGTGATCTGGACACTGCTGTGGGCCGGCTTCACGCTGCTGCAAGGTTTCCTCGGCGACCTCTGGTCCTGGCTCAATCCCTGGTACGGGCCGGTGCGTCTCCTGTCTCGCCTGGTCGGCAGAGGCGATGAAGCGGCAAGGCGCCTTCCATCATGGCTCGGATACTGGCTGGCTGTTATCCTGTTCTTCGCTTTTGCCTGGTTCGAGCTCATCGATCCGGCGCCCGACGATCCGACACGGCTGGCCCGGGCCGCCGGCCTCTACTGGTTGTTCACCTTGCTGGCGATGCTGTCGTTCGGTTATGGGGCGTGGGCCCGCAGCGGCGAGTTCCTTACCGTCTTCTTCTCAATGGTGGCACGCTTCGCGCCGCTCGTGCGCGACGAGCGCGGCCGGCTTGCGCTATGCTGGCCGGGCGCCAAGCTGCTGACCGCCGCGCCTTTGCCGGCAAGCGGCGTGGCCTTCCTGCTGCTCGCCCTGTCCTCGGTTTCCTATGACGGCCTGTCGAAGACCTTCTTCTGGCTGGGCCTGTTCGGCATCAATCCGCTTGAATTCCCCGGCCGCACGGCGGTGATCGGCAGCGGCAGTTTTGGCCTCGTCCTGACATTCATGCTGCTTGCGGCGGTCTTCCTGCTTGCCGTGGTCGTCGGCCAGAAGCTCGCCGGCGACGGCCACAGGCTTGGCGAGGCGACGGGGCTGCTGGTCTGGTCGATCGTGCCGATCGCGCTCGCCTACCACATCGCGCATTACCTGACGGCGCTGCTGGTCGACGGCCAGTATGCGCTTGCGGCACTGTCCGATCCGTTTGCGCTCGGCTGGAACCTTTTCGGCACCGCCGACATGCAGATCGAAGCCGGCATCATCGCCGGCGCGGGCTCGGCATGGTGGCTGTGGAACATCCAGGCCGGTGCCATCATTCTCGGTCATCTGCTTGCCGTGCTCGTCGCCCACGGCTTCGCCGCACGCCTGCATCCGGTTCCCGCCCGCGCCGCGCTCAGCCAGTTTCCGCTCACCTTGCTGATGATCGCCTACACCGTCTTCGGCCTCTGGCTGCTCGCCACGCCGACCGTTGGCTAGACGCGGTGGAAATAAACCGGGATCCCCCTGGGGAAACGGCATTGCCGTGTCCGGACTTTGGTGATTTAGTTTGTACACATGCAATTTCGGCCGTCCGCAGGACGCGGTCTGCTACGTTCCAGCCATTGGTCAAAACTCAAAAACAGGGGAACTGCCGTGACTGACAAGAATGGGTTTTTCGATCTCTCCAAGGCCGGTCTCACCCGCCGCACCGCGCTGAAGGGTCTGGCCGCCGGCGCCGGCCTGGCGGTCGCGCCCGGTTTCGTCCGCTACTCCCAGGCGCAAAGCTCCGCCCCGATCAAGATTGGCTTCCAGTCGCACCGAACCGGCATCGGCGCCGCCTATGGCCGCTGGTACGAGAAGACCACGGCCGCGGCGGTCAAGGCGATCAACGCGGCCGGCGGCATCAATGGCCGGCCGGTCGAGGTCATCATCGAGGATGACGGCACCGATCCCGGCCGCGGTGCCGAGGTGGTCGGCAAGTTCGCCACCCAGCACAAGACCGACATCGTCTTCGGCACCTTGTTCTCGCATGTCGTCATCGGCTCGGCACCCGCCGCCGGCGAAGCCAAGATGCCCTATTTCGTCGTCAGCGAAGGCCACCATGTCGCCTCGACCAAGCTCAACCGCTATGTCTTCCAGCCCGGCATCACCGACGTAAAGAGCCAGATCCAGTCGATGGCGCCGTGGATCGCGGCCAATGCCGGCAAGAAGGTGACACAGATCTTCCCCGATTTTGCTTTCGGCTACGACCACCGCGACTACCTCCCGCCGGCGTTGAAGGCGCAGGGCGCAGAGGTCATCGCGCAAATCGCCATTCCGCCGACGGAGAGCTCCTTCACCAAATACTTCCCGCAGATCCCTGCCGAGACCGAGGTGATCTACCACGTCATGGTCGGCCCGGCGGTGCTCACCTTCGTCAAGGAGCTTGGCGAGTTCTACGGCTCCAACCGGCCGCAGCTGTTCGGCTTCATCGATTCGCTCGAAGCCGTCGACATCAACAGCCCCGGGCTCGAATTCCTGGACGGCAGTCATTTCTGGGAAGGCTCGCCGCGTTATGCCCAGGCGGACGATTCCGAGGCGCAGAAGACCTATCGCGCCGCCGTCGGCATCGACGACAATGGCGCGGCCGTCGGCGACCCCAAGGATGTCTCCACCGCCGCGCACATGTTCGGCTGCTGGGAGACGCTCTACGTCGTCAAGAAAGCGATGGAAGACGCCGGCTACAAGGGCCCGGAAGACCGCGCCAAGCTGGTCGAGGCGACCGAGGCGCTGACCGAATTCGCCGAAGGTCCGGAGCATCCGCAGGGGCCAAAAACCTTCAACGGCAAGATCCACCAGTGCTTCGGCATCCAGAACATCTCCAAGGTCGACGGCGGCAAGCTCAAGGTGGTGCACAAGACCAAGATCGAGGACGGGCTTTACGAGGCCGAGGGGGATTATACGACGCAGGCGTTATAGGCCGGCTCAACAGCAAGCGTGAGCGCCAAGCCACCCCCCTCTGTCCTGCCGGACCCGGCCCTTCGCTGTCGCTCCGGGCGTTCGTCGTTCGGAAAGCCAAGCAATTGGCTTTCCGTCCGCTGCGCGGACCGCTTCTCACCCCTCTCAAGGGGCGCGATTGCGCTATCGGTGAGTGCCTAACCCATGCATTTCGGACCCCACCTCCTCCTTGCCGCCCTCGAAGGGCTCGTCACATCCGCCGTGCTGGCGCTGACCGCGCTCGGCCTGTCGCTGGTGTTCGGCGTGATGCGCGTGGTCAACGTCGCGCATGGCGAGTTCTTCATGCTGGGCGCCGTGCTCGCCTGGGCGATCACGACTGCGATCGGAGGCCATCCGGCGCTCGGGTTCCTGGCGGCACTTATCATCGCACCGCTGGTCGTCGGCGCCCTTGCACTGGTGGCCGAGCGGCTGGTGCTGCGCCGGCTGAACTACAATCCGGAAGCCACCATCGTCGCCACCATCGGCATGCTCTACATTATCCAGCAGCTGGCGCTGACCTTCTATGGTCCGGAAGCGCGCCCGGTAGAGCCGCCCTTCAGCTATCGCATCCTTCTGCCGTGGTTCGGCTATTCGGGCTACAAGCTGTCGATCATCGCGGCATCCGTCCTTCTGCTCGTCGTGACATGGCTGGTGCTGACGCGCACCAGGGTCGGCCTCGTCATGCGTGCCACGCAGTATGACAGCGAGACGGCACAGGCCTTCGGCATCCCTGTCGATCGTGTCTATGGCGGCGTCTTCGCGCTCGGCGCCATGCTCGCGGCCATTGCGGCGGTGCTGATCGTGCCGATCAGCCAGGCGCATTATCTGATGGGGCAGGACCCGCTGCTGCTTTCCTTCATCGTCGTCATCATCGGCGGCCTCGGTTCGCTGCGCGGAACCGTCATCGCCGCCGTGCTGATCGGCCTGTCCGACGGTATCATCTCGATGTTCTTCTCGCCGACGCTGGCCAAGATCATCGCCACGCTGCTGGTCGCCATGGTGCTGGTGTTCCGGCCGCAGGGCCTGTTCGGGACGACGACGCGATGAGCGAGACCTCGCCGGCAAAAGCCTATGGCTTGCATCTCGGCGTCATTGCGCTGCTTTTTGTCCTGAGCTTCGTGCTGCCGGATTATCATCACGGCCTCGTCGCTCGTATCATGGTGCTGGCGGTCTTCGCCATGGGCTACAACATGCTGTTCGGCTATGTCGGACTGCTCAGTCTCGGGCATGCCATGTTCTTTGCCGCCGGCCTCTACGGCGCCGGCCTCGCCGTCATCCAGCTTGGTTGGAGCGTACCGGCGGCTTTGTTGAGCGGCATCGCGTGCGGGGCGGTGCTGGCACTGGTGATCGGGCTCTTGGCGCTGCGTACCACGGGCGTCGCCTTCATGATCGTCACCATGATGTTCGCGCAGGTCTTTTATCTCCTCATCCTCTATTTTGCCGCGTGGACCGGCGGCGACCAGGGCATGGTGGTGCCGCAGCCGGCACGCGTCCTGAATTTCGGCGCGACATCGCTCGATCTCACCAATCCGACGGTGCGCTACATGAGCGCGCTGGCGCTGTTCTCGCTCGTGCTTCTGGTCACGCTGGCCGTCGTCCGCTCCCGATGCGGCCGCGTGCTGGTCGCCATCCGCGAGAACGAGGAACGGACGAAAATGCTGGGGTACGACACCTTCTCCAACAAGCTCGCCGCCGTGGTCGTCTCCGGCGCCATCTGCGCGGCGTCGGGCGCTGCCTATGCGCTGCTGTTCGGCTATGTCGGCTCGAGCTTCGCCTCGGTACAGTACTCGATCCTGCCGCTGCTGTGGGTGCTGCTCGGCGGCGCCGCCACCACGCTCGGACCGCTGATCGGCACGCTGTTCATGTACTATGTCATCGACGTCACCAGCGGCTTCACCTCCGCCTACCTGTTGATCGTCGGCGTCGCGTTGATCCTGCTGGTGCTGTTCTTCCCGAAAGGCATTCTGGGCGGCATCCGGCAGCGCTGGCTCGGATGGCTGCCATGACGCCGCTTCTGACCACCAAAGGCCTGTCGCGCAATTTCGGCGGCCTGCGCGCCGTCGACAGCGTCGATTTCACCTTGGTGCCGGGCGAAATCCGCGCCGTCATCGGCCCCAACGGTGCCGGGAAGACCACTTTCGTCAGCCTGATCAGCGGCCGAATCCCGCCCTCGTCCGGATCGATCGTTTTCGACGGCTCCGACATCACCGGCCTGCCGGCCTATGTCAGGGTCCGCCAAGGCATTGCCTACACGTTCCAGATCACCAGCATCTATGCCAACCTGTCCGTTTACGCCAACGCCGCGCTGCCAGTGCAACTGACGCTACGGCATGGCCACTCCAAGAGCGCGATACAGGCCGCTGTCATGTCGGCGCTCGCACGCACTGGGCTGGCCGACCGCGCCCATATGCCGGCCGGTCAATTGTCCTATGGCCACCAGCGCCTGCTGGAGGTGGCGATGGGCCTGGCGCTGAAGCCGCGCCTGCTGATCCTCGACGAGCCGACGCAGGGGCTCGCCGACAGCGAGATCGACAATTTCATCGCCCTGGTGCGCGAGATCGCCAGCGACGCCACCGTGCTCCTGATCGAGCACAACATGCCTGTCGTCATGCAGCTTGCCGACCGCATCACCGTTTTCAACGCCGGCAAGATCCTGGCAGAGGGCACGCCGGAGGCGATCCGCGAAAATGCGGCGGTGCAGGAAGCCTATCTGGGGACCGCCCCATGACCGAGACGAGCAAGACGCAAGCGTTGCGGATCGCGGGACTGGACTGCTTCTATGGCGAGATCCAGGTGCTCTATGGGCTCGACCTGGTGCTGAACAAGGGCGAGGTGCTGTGCCTGTTCGGCCGCAACGGCGCCGGCAAGACGACGACGCTGAAAGCCATCATGGGACTGGTCCGGGCGAGTGCCGGTTCGATCAGCCTCGCAGGCCAGGAATTGACCGGCCTGGCCGCCCACGAGGTGCCCAAAGCCGGCATTGCCTATGTGCCGCAAGGCAGGCGGCTGTTCGCCGAAATGACGGTGGCGGAGAACATCGAGATCGGGCTGATGGCGCGCGGCAAGGGGAAGGCCGTGCGCGAAAACGTGCTCAACCTGTTCCCGCTGCTGCGCCAGCGGCTCAGGCAGCGCTCGGGCACCTTGTCGGGCGGCGAGCAGCAGATGCTGGCCATGGCACGCGCGCTCTGCCTGGAACCGCAGGTGCTACTGCTCGACGAGCCGACCGAAGGGCTGATGCCGTCGATGATCGCAAAAATCCGCGAAACGGTGGCGAAGCTGCGCGAACTGGGCGTTTCCACCATCCTGGTGGAGCAGCGGGTCGACGCCGTGCTGTCGGTAGCCGACCGCGTCGCCTTCATCGAGAACGGCCGCAACCGCGAGACGGTCGATGTCGAGGCGTTGCGCGCCGACCCGTCGGCGGTCAGGCGCTATGTCGGCGTAGGCTGAGCACTATCTCCCTAGTAGCCGTTCCGCGTCAACCGCTTGGCGCCATCGTGGGCTTATCCAAAGAACAAAAACCCGGCGATCAAAAACGTCGGGATCAGCACCGCGCCCGACCATGCCATGTAGCCGAAAAAACCCGGCATGTTCACGCCGCGGTGCCGGGCAATGGCGTAGACCATGAAGTTCGGCGCGTTGCCGATATAGGTGTTGGCGCCCATGAACACCGCACCCGCCGAGATCGCCGCCAAGGTCGAAGCGAGCTCCGTCATCAGATGCCGGGGAGCGCCGCCGGCCAGCTCGAAGAACACCAGGTAGGTCGGAGCGTTATCCAGGAAGGACGACAGCGCTCCGGTCAGCCAGAAATAGGCGAGATCGTTGGGCATGCCTTGCGCTGACGTGACGAGCGCGACCAGCGGCGCCAGCGCGCCTTCGTGGCCGGCCCTCAGGATGGCGACGACGGGCACGATGCAGACGAAGATGCCGGCGAACAGTTTCGCCACTTCCGCGATCGGCCCCCAGTTGAAACCGTTCGCCTGCCGATACTCCTTGCGCGAGACGGCCAGCGAAACGAAGGCAAGCGCCAGGATGACGACATCGCGCACAAGGTTCTGCAACTCGAGGTCCACCCCCTGAATGGAAAGACCGATGCCGGGCTTCCATGTGGCCGAAAGCAGGATCGCGCCGATCACGCCGGCCAGCAGCGGCAGGTTGGGCAGGCCGCGGATGCGCACTTTCGTGTCCGGCGTCGGGTCCTTGATCTTTGGCGCGCCCATTTCGCGGCGATGCAGCGTGGTGTCGATCGCCAGGAAGACGGCGAGCACGACGACGCTGACGAACAGGGTCTCGCGCCAGAGGTTGGCGGTGGTCCAGAAGAAATCGACGCCGCGCAGGAAGCCGACGAACAGCGGCGGGTCGCCGAGCGGCGTCAGCGAACCGCCGATGTTGGACACCAGGAAGATGAAGAAGATGATGACATGGGCGTTGAACGGCCGGTTGTCATTGGCGCGGATGAGCGGCCGGATAAGGATCATCGAGGCGCCGGTAGTGCCGATGACGGAAGCGAGCAGGGCGCCGATGAGCAGCAGCCCGGCATTGACCAATGGCGTGCCGTGGATGTTGCCGGCCACGAGAATGCCGCCCGAAATGGTGAACAGCGCGAACAGGAGAATGATGAACGACATGTATTCGGTGAGCAGCGCATGCAGCACCGCTTCCGTCGCCACCGTCGTGCCGAAGGCCGATGCGAGCGGCACCACCACGAGAGCCGCCCAAAATGCAGCAATCTTGCCGTAATGATGCTCCCAGACATGGTTGAAAAGCAGCGGTCCCGTGGCGATCGACAGCAACAGCCCGGCAAAGGGCAGTGCCCACCACAGCGACATCGTCCGGCCTGGCAGGCCGTGCTCTTCCGCGGCGAAGGCCGTTCCCGGCAACAGCATCGCGACAGCCACCACGGCGCTTGCCATCAAAGCCGTCGCTACCGGTATGAACCCCCTCTTTTCCCCCACGATGCGATTAGTCCGCCGCGTGGTCTTCGAGCGTCACGCCTGCTTGGCGCATCCTCGCCAGCATCGTCTCGACCGAACCGTTGAGGTCGATCCCGCGGCAGGCATCGAGCCTGACAGTGGTCCTGAACCCCTGCTTGACCGCGTCGAGCGCCGAGAAGGCGACGCAGAAATCGGTCGCCAGGCCGACCAGGGTCAGACTGTCGATGCCGCGCTCCCTGAGATAGCCGGCAAGGCCGGTCGGCGTCGTGTGGTCGTTCTCGAAGAAGGCCGAATAGCTGTCGATATCAGGCCGAAATCCCTTGCGGATGACGAGCTCGGCCTTGGTCCAGGCAAGACCCGAGTGAAAATCCGAGCCGAGGCTGCCCTGGATACAATGGTCAGGCCACAATGTCTGCTGGCCGTAGGGCATCTCGATGGTTTCAAAAGGCTGGGCGCCTGGATGGCTTGAGGCAAAGCTCGAATGGCCGGCTGGATGCCAGTCCTGCGTCAGCACGACATGATCGGTTCGCCGGATCAGGTCGTTGACCAGCGGCACGATCTCGTCGCCGCCGGTCACAGCCAACGCGCCGCCAGGGCAAAAGTCGTTCTGCAGGTCGATGACGACAAGCGCTTCTTCGGCCATGGGGTTCCTTCCTGTCGGTATCGGGCGCGGGCTCCCAAGGGGATCCCGGCGAAAGAAAGCCGCTGGCGCGACCGGAGGGAGAAACTTGACCAGATGGCGGGCCGCGTCAACCATTAGAGCGCCGGGCGCAACCCCGAACGCGCAAAGGGCGCCCCAGCACCTAGATTTTGCGGAGAACAAATGCGTGGCGGCGGCAGCCGTGCGGGTGCTGCGCAAACTCCGGCTTTGACAATTTCCGCCGACTTGATATCATTTGCATACGAATGAATTTAAGCCGGGCCCGGACGCCGGCAAGTTCCCTCGGAAAGGCCCTTTTTCTGGGAAGGCAAAGCGTGATCCGTTACGCGAAACCCACCACGGTCGACGAGGCGCTCGCCCTGCTTGGCGAAGCTTCGTGGCGCATCCTTGCCGGCGGCACCGACTTCTACCCGGCGCAAGGCAACAAGCCTTTCCGCGACAATGTGCTCGACATCAACGGGCTGGCCGCGCTGCGCGGCATTGCGGAAACGGAAACGCACTGGCAGATCGGGGCGCGCACCAGCTGGACCGATATCGTTCGCCATCCCTTGCCGCCGGCCTTCGATGCGCTGAAAGCGGCCGCGCGGGAGGTCGGGTCCGTTCAGATCCAGAATGTCGCCTCGATCGCCGGCAATCTCTGCAACGCTTCGCCGGCCGCGGATGGCGTGCCGGCGCTGCTGGTGCTCGACGCCGAGATAGAACTGCGCTCGGCGCAAGCGGTGCGCCACCTGCCGCTCCGGGAATTCATCCTCGGCAATCGCCGCACGGACCTGCGGCCCGGCGAGATGGTAACCGCCATCCGCGTGCCGAAAGCGGCCTGCGCGGGTATGTCGGCTTTCGTCAAGCTCGGCGCGCGGCGCTATCTCGTCATCTCGATCGCCATGGTGGGGGCACGCCTGGTCGTGCAGGACGGCATCGTCGAGCAAGCGGCGGTCGCCGTCGGTTCCTGCTCGGCTGTTGCAAAGCGGCTCGGCGGGGTCGAGGCGGCCCTGCGCGGACTGGCGGCGGATCATGGGCTGGCCACAGCGGTCCTCGCCGCGCCGATGGAAGAGCTGTCGCCGATCGGCGACGTGCGCGGCAGCGCCGAATACCGGCAGGACGCGGCGCGCGAAATCGTTGTCCGCGCCGTGCTTGCGGCGGCGGGGCCGATGAGCGGTGACAGGGTGGCGGCATGAACAAAGCTCAGCCTCACATCAGCCAGGCTCGACCCGGCGGGGCCCTATCCGGCAGTGATGCAGTTGGCCTGGCACGCGCGGAGATCACCTTCGCGGTCAACGGCGCCGCCGTCTCGGTCAACGTGCCGCCGCTGCGCCGGCTGTCTGCGGTGCTGCGCGATGAATTGCTGCTGACCGGGACCAAGGTCGGCTGCGACGCCGGCGACTGCGGCGCCTGCACGGTGCTGGTCGATGGCGATCCGGTCTGCGCCTGCCTGATGCCTGCGGCGTCGGCCGCCGGAGCGTCGGTAACGACGGTCGAAGGGCTCGCCAATGGCCGGCTGTCGGCACTACAGGCCTCCTTCCTGGCGCATGGTGCGGCGCAGTGCGGCATCTGCACGCCGGGCCTGCTGGTGGCGGCGACGGCCCTGCTGGACAAGAAAGCCAGGCCGAGCGAGATCGAAGTGCAGGACGCGCTTGGTGGTGTCCTCTGCCGTTGCACCGGGTACCGGAAGATCGTCGCTGCTGTGATGGATGCCTCCGCCCAGGCTGCAAGCCTGGATTTCCGTCTGCCTCGGTCCGGTCACGCCATTGGCTCCTCCCCGATCCGGCTCGACGGCGTGCCGAAGGTGACCGGCGGTGAGAAATTCGGCGGCGATTCGTTCCCGGCCGATGCGCTGGCGGTGCTGGTAATCCGCTCGCCGCACTACCATGCCAGCTTCGCCTTCGGCGACCTCGACGGCTGGGCAAAAGCTCGTCCCGGCATCGCCGGCGTCTTCACGGCGGCCGATATCCCGGGAAAGAACTGTTTCGGCGTCATCGGTCCGTTCGCCGACCAGCCGGCTCTCGCCGAAGGCTTGGCGCGGTTTCGCGGCGAGGCGGTGGCGCTTGTTGCCGGCGAGCGCGAGGCGATGCTCGATCTCGACCTGTCGGATTTCCCGATCCGCTGGACCGAATTGCCACATCTGTTGCAGCCTTGCGAGGCACAGGCCGAAGGAGCGGCGCTGATCCATGTGAACCGCCCGGCCAACCTTCTGACCAAGGGCTTCGTCGAACGCGGCGATCCCGAGACGGCGCTTGCCGATGCCGCTGTCACCGTGACCGGTGCGATCGAGACGTCCTATGTCGAGCATGCCTATATCGAGCCGGAAGCCGGCCATGCCTATATGGATGGCGACACGCTGGTCGTCGTCGCCTGCACGCAGGCGCCCTATATGGACCGCGACGACACGGCGAAGGTGCTGGGCCTGCCCGTCGACAAGGTGCGCATCGTGCCGACCGCGACGGGCGGCGGTTTTGGTTCCAAACTCGACGTGTCCCTGCAACCGCTGGTCGGCCTGGTGGCGATGAGGACCGGGCGGCCGGCGGCGCTTGCCTACACGCGCAATGAATCGATGATGTCGACCACCAAGCGCCACCCGGCGCAGATGAAAGCGACCATCGGCGCCGACGCCGAGGGCCATGTCACGGGCATGATTTTCTCAGGCGATTTCAACACCGGGGCGTACGCGAGCTGGGGACCGACCGTGGCCAACCGCGTGCCGGTGCATGCCTCGGGTCCCTATGCGACCCCGAACTACCGCGCCGAAGGCCGCGCCGTGCATACGCATGGGCCGATTTCCGGCGCTTTCCGCGGCTTCGGCGTGCCGCAAGCGACCATCATGCAGGAGACCTTGTACGACGAGCTGGCCGGCAAGCTCGGCATCGACCGGCTCGACTTCCGCTTGAGAAACTGCCTTCGTAACGGATCCGAAACAGTCACCGGACAGCTTCTGGAGTCGGGAGTCGGCATCGCCGAATGCCTCGATGCCCTGCGTCCGCATTGGGCGCGTGCAGTGGCTGACGCGGATGCCTTCAACGGTGCCAACGTGGATAAAAAGCGCGGCGTCGGCATCGCCTCCTGCTGGTATGGCTGCGGTAACACCTCGCTGCCCAATCCGTCGACCATCCGGGTCGGCATTGCGGCGTCAGGCGAGATCATCCTGCACCAGGGCGCCGTCGACATCGGCCAGGGCTCCAACACCGTCATCACGCAAATCTGCGCCGACGCGCTCGGCCTGCCATTGGAGAATTTCCGGCTCAAGGGCGCCGACACCGCGATCACTCCCGATGCCGGCAAGACCTCGGCCTCGCGCCAGACCTTCGTCACCGGCAAGGCGGCCGAGAAGGCCGGCCGTGCCTTGCGCGATGAGATCCTGCGTTTTGCCAATGTCTCGCAAAAGGCGTCGCTTCAACTCGACGGGCCGACGATTATCATATGCGAGGGCGAAGCGATCCGCCGCGTCCATCTTGGCGCCCTCGAAGCGGATGCAGACGGCTTCGTCTTCCGCGCCGAGGAGACTTACGACCCGCCGACCTTGCCGCTCGACGGCAAAGGGCAGGGCAAGCCCTATGCGGTCTATGGTTACGGCGCGCAGATCGCCGAGCTCGAGGTCGACCTCAAGCTCGGCACGGTCAAGCTGGTCAAGATCACAGCCGCGCACGATGTCGGCAAGGCGATCAACCCTCTGCTGGCCGAGGGCCAGATCGAGGGCGGCATCGCGCAAGGCATCGGCATGGCGCTGATGGAAGAGTATATTCCCGGCCGCACCGAGAATCTGCACGATTATCTCATTCCGACCATCGGCGACGTGCCGCCGATCGAGACGATATTGATCGAGGTGCCAGACCCGGAGGGGCCGTTCGGCGCCAAGGGCCTGGGCGAACATGTGCTGATCCCGACCGCGCCGGCGATCCTCAACGCCATCCGCCATGCGACCGGTATTGCGATCACCAAAGTTCCGGCGACGCCGACTCGCATCCGCGCCGCCATCCGCGCCGCCATCCGCGAGAAGGAGGCATGCCGATGAGCGAGCTTGCCGAACGCTTCGAAACCCATGATCCCGGCGAGAAGCTGGTGGCGGAGAAGATCCGCTGCGATGCCTGCCCTGTCATGTGCTACATATCAGATGGCCGCACCGGCGCTTGCGACCGCTACGGCAATGCCGGCGGCCGGATCGTGCGCATGGACCCGCTGACCATTCTCGATCATACCGCCGAGATCGGCGGCGCGGTCGTGCCCTTCATCGCAGAGGGCGAGGCCTGGGACGGCGAACTGGTCAACACCGGCCGCCGCTTCGTCACGGCGATCGGCGCCGGAACCACCTATCCCGACTACAAGCCGGCGCCCTTCATCGTCAGCCAGCAGGTCGAGGGCGTCGATCTCGTCACCGTCGTGACGGAGGGCATCTTCTCCTATTGCGGCGTCAAGGTGAAGATCGACACCGACCGTCATATCGGACCCGAAACGGCTGTCGTGCGGTCGCAAGGCGAGGCGATCGGTCATGTCACGACAGGCGAATATGGCTCGCAGATGCTGTCGCTGGGCGGCGTGCATCATCTGACCGGCGGCTCCAAGGCCGAAGGCCGCGCCACCTGCGATGCGCTGCTCGATCTGTGCAACCGCAAGCCGGTGGAACTGACCATCGATGGCGGCGCCACCATAACAGTCGAAGCCGGCAAACCGCCCGTCATCGACGGCAAGCAGGAGCACCGCATGCGGGTCGGCTGCGGCTCGGCGACCATCGGCATGTTCGCCACCCAATGGCGCGGGCTGGTCGACGAGGTGGTGGTGGTCGACGACCACATAACCGGCGTCGTCTCGGAGCATCAGGCCGGCAAGGTGCTGGGCTGGCAGGACACGGGGATAAAGATCATCGGCCGCCGCTCGACGCCTGGGCGCTATTTCAAGGTCTCCGAGCCCGGCCTCGGCTGGGGCGGCACCAGCATATCTGACCCGCTGTCGATCCTGGGCGAATGGAATGCCAAGAAGGGCGCGCGGCCCGGCCTGTCGCTGCTGATGGTTTCGACCACCGGCGAGCAGTTCGCCTATTACGAACTCGACGACCAGTTGAAGCCTGTCAAAAAGCCGTTCCCGGAACGGTTGCAAAAGTCGGTCAGGCTGATCGAGGACAATTGCGAACCGGCGCTGTGCACCGTGCTGTTCATCGGCGGCGCCGGCGGTTCGCTGCGCGCCGGCGTCACCGAAAACCCCGTCAACCTGACGCGTTCCGTGCAGGGCCTGACCACTTATGTGACGGTCGGCGGCGCGCCGGTCTATGTCTGGCCGGGCGGCGGCATCACGCTGATGGTGGATGTGACGCGCGTGCCGGAAGGCGCCTTCGGCTATGTGCCTACGCCGGCGCTGGTGGCGCCCATCGAATTCACGCTGCGCCGCGACGACTATATCAGGCTCGGCGGCTACGAAGCCGAGATCCGCAGCGTAGAGGATGTCGTCGCCAAGGGCGGCGAGTATCTGAACGCGCGCCGGGGCGACGGTGCGCCGGCCGGCAACCCATGGCCGCCGCTGGCGCAGTTGCGGCGCGCGCCCGCGAACGGGGCCGGATGACGATGAACGGCCCGCAAGCGCATTGGCTCGGGGACGGCAGGCGGCTGCACCTCAACCACGGGCCGATCGACCTGATCGTCGAGGCCTTTGGGACGCCAGGCGAATGTCGGCGGGCTTGTGAGCAGGCCGTGGCGCGGTTCCAGACCATTCTGCCGGAACTGGTGGAGGAATTGCCCGAGTTGCGCCGGCCGGCCGCGTTGCGCCCGCGCGCCTTCGCCGGCCCGACGGCGCGGCGCATGGAAGCGGCAGTTACCCCATTGGCGGACGACTTCATCACGCCGATGGCAGCCGTCGCCGGTTCGGTAGCCGACGAAATACTTGCCGCTCTGATTGCCGGGCGAAAACTCGATCGCGCCTACGTGAACAATGGCGGCGACAGCGCGCTTCATCTCGGTACCGGCCAGTCGATCACTCTTGCCATTGCCGGCACCGGCCATGGCCTTGCCGACCGCATCGTCATCCGCGCCGAGGACGGCGTGCAAGGCGTGGCCACCAGCGGCTGGCGCGGGCGCTCGTTTTCCCTGGGCATCGCGGACGCCGTCACCGTGCTGGCGAGGACCGGCGCAGAGGCCGATGCCGCGGCGACGCTGATCGCCAATGCCGTCGACTTGGCCCACCATCCCGCTATTCGGCGTGTGCCCGCGCATGATCTGGCACCGGACAACGACCTTGGCGACAGGCTGGTGACGCAGGAGGTCGGGCCGCTTTCTGCCAAAGAGATTGCCACGGCGCTGGACAGCGGACTTGCCGTCGCCGAAGATTTCCGCCGTAGGGGAGTGATCGCCGCATCGGCGCTGTTCCTCGCCGGCCAGACCCGCATCGAGGGCTCAATGGCGCTTGCCGCGCCCGACAAAAGTCCAGGGAAGGAAGTTGCCCATGCCTGAGTTTCCGATCCGCAAGATCGTGGTGCTGACCGAAGAGATCTTTCATGAGGGCGGGCCGGAGGCCAAGGTGCCGCGCCGCCGTGCCGCCGCCATGGCGCTGGTAAAGAACCCGTTCGCCGGGCGCTATGTCGAGGAATTGCAGAGCGCCATGGACGATCTGAAGCCGCTTGGCCTGCTGCTCGCCGACCAGCTGATCGCGGCATTGGGTGGCGACGTGAAGCAGATCGACGGCTATGGCAAAGGCGCCATCGTCGGCATATCGGGCGAACTCGAGCATGGCGCGCTTTGGCATGTGCCGGGCGGCTACGCCATGCGCGAGCGGCTCGGCGACGCCAAGGCGATCGTGCCGTCGGCCAAGAAGGTTGGCGCCTTCGGCTCGCGGCTGGATGTGCCTCTCGGCCACATCAACGCCGCCTATGTGCGCAGCCATTTCGATGCGATGGAAGTCGGCGTCAGCGACGGACCGCGTCCCGACGAGATCCTGTTCTGCCTCGCCATGACCTGCGGTCCGCGCGTGCACAATCGCATGGGCGGCCTGGCCGCCGACGACATCAAGGCATGGGACGGGCTGCGGTGAGCGGCGAGGACAATCTGCTGAAGCTGGTCGAGGTCGAGGAGGCGGACGATCAGGACTACCACCTGCAGGAGCAGGTCGGCTTCATCCTGCGCAAGGCGCATCAGCGCCACGTCTCGATCTTCGCTGCCCATATCGGCGACCTGACGCCACCGCAATTCGCGGCATTGGCCAAGCTGCGCGATGTCGGCGAGACTTCGCAGAACCAGCTCGGCACGCTGATCGCCATGGATGCGGCGACGGTGAAGGGCGTGATCGACCGGCTGAAGGCGCGCGGCCTTGTCGAGCTCTCCAAGCACGAGGGCGACAAGCGGCGGCTGCTGGTCAATTTGACCGCCGAAGGGCGCGAGGCGATCGAACGCCTGATCCCGCTGGCGCGCGAGATTACCGAGGAAACCTTGGCACCGCTCACGGCCAGGGAGATCGCCACCTTCATGAAGCTGCTGGCGAAATTGGCGTAGGCCGGCGACGAGGTCCTTTCCTCTCCCTCCGGACGGGAACCACCTGGCCACCGCCGCCGACGGATATTGAAAGGGGACCAGGGCGCAAGAACCTTCCTGCACCGCCCCAAGGGTCGACTCCCACTCCGTCGAGCTTCGCTCGACACCTCTCCCCCGATCGACGGGGGAGAGGAAGGGCGCCAAGCTGTCCTGGGACGAAGAACCTGGACCTTGGGCCGGCGCTTATCTCCGGCGAAATCTCAGAGGCCGTTGTCCTTCAGCACCTGGGCGGCGTTTTCCTTGGTGATCTTCTGCGTCGGCAAGGTGATGGTCTTCTCCACCTTCTCGCCATTGAGGAACTTGATCGCCTGCCGAAGGCCCTCGGCGCCCGGGGTGACATAGGTGAAGGTCGCCGTCAGCTCGCCCTTGTTCACCATCTGCACGCCTTCGTTGGGCAGGCCGTCGATGCCGATGAACTTGATGTCCTTCTCGCGGCCGACATCCTTGGCGGCAAGATAGGCGCCATAGGCCATCGGGTCGTTGTGGCCGTAGACGAGATCGATCTTCTCATTGCTCTTCAGCGCGTTGGCCATCAGATTATAGGCTTGGTCCTGCTTCCAGTCGCCCGACTGCTGGTCGAGCAGGTACTTGATGCCCGGCTCCTTGTCGGTGAACTCATGGAAGCCGTCATGGCGGTCATGCGCCGGCTGGGTGCCCATGCCGCCCCAGATCTCGACGACATTGCCCGATGCCTTGCCCTTGCCGCCGAGCAGCTCGACGGCATATTCGCCGGCCGCGCGGCCGATCAGCTTGTTGTCGCCGCCGACGAACTGGGTGTAGTCCTTGGTGTCGACATTGCGGTCGAGCACGAAGACCGGGATCTTGGCGTCGATTGCCTGTTGCACGACGCCGGTCAGGCCGGCCGATTCCTTCGGCGACACGAGCAACGCATCGACCTCCTGGCGGATCAGGTTCTCGACATCGGCGACCTGCTTCTCGGTCTTGTCCTCGCCGTCGGTGATGATCAGCTCGACCTCGGGGTGCTTTGCGGCCTCGGCCAGTATGTCCTTGTTGAACTGCGCGCGCCAAGGCTCGATGGTCGTCACCTGCGAGAAGCCTATCTTCCACTTCTTGTCCTGGGCCAAGGCGTGGCCGGTGGAGAGCAGCGCGGTGGTGGTCAGCAATGCCGCGCCAAGGGCGGCAAGCTTCAGCGTGTCACGTCGTTTCATTTCTTGTTTCCTCCGAGATTGAGAGACCGGGTCTCTTGCGACGGCCGTTTTGCCGCGGCCGTTTCCTTGTGCGCCGCTCCGGGCAGGCGCAGATAGGCTAGGAGATCACCGGCATTGCGCTCCTGCACGAGCACTGTGCCGATGATGATCATCCCCTTCAGCACCAGCTGAAGGTTCGAATTGATGTTGTGGAGCTGCAATATGTTGGACAGCAGCCCGAAGATCAGCACGCCGCAGAACGTCCCCGTGAGGCTGCCGCGCCCACCCATCAGGCTGGTGCCGCCGATGACCACGGCGGCGATGGCGTCGAGCTCCAGGCCGGCGCCGGCATCGGGCTTGCCTTGCCGGTACTGCGCGACATAGAGCACCGCGGCAATGCCGGCGAGCAGGCCCGAAACGGCGTAGGTGACGATCTTGACCCGGCCGGCGGCGATGCCGGAAAGCCTGGCCGCCTCCTCATTGCCGCCGATGGCGTAGACATAGCGGCCGAACGGCGTGAAGCGCAGCACCGCGCCATAGATCAGGATGGCGCCGAGGAAGAACAGGCCGGGCATCGGAATGACGCCGAACACCATCGAGCGCAGCAGCTCGAAATCCTCGGTGGCGTTCGAGCCGGTATAGACCGGCAGCACAGCATTGTTCTGGCCGGCGGTCAGCCGGGCGATGCCCAACGCCGTCACCATCATCGCCAGGGTGACGATGAAGGGCTGCAGCCGCCCGGCAACGATGATGAAGCCGTTGAGCGCACCGAACAGCAGGCCCACGCATGGCGCGACCAGCAGCACGCCGAGGACGCCGAATTTGGGCTCGACCTGCGGCAGCAGGTACCACAGGGAAAGACAGCACAGGACCACGCCGACGATTGCCGGCGTGACCAGGCCGCGGGCGCGGCCCAGCCTTGCGTCGCGCGAGGCATCGGCGCCGGCGCGCGACTTTTCGAGATTGAGGAAGATGAAGCGGGTGACGATGAAGCCGAGGCAGAGCGCCACCACGGCGACGGTGGGCACGCCAAGCACCACTCCCGGCGTCACGCCCGGAACCGTCAGCAGCATGGCGCAGACCACCGAACAGATTGCCATCAGCGAACCGACCGAAAGATCGATGCCGCCGGTGATGATCACCGCCGTCATGCCGGTGGCGATCAGGCCGGTGGTCGACACCTGGCGCAGCACGTCGAGCAGATTGCCGTAGGACAGGAAGATGTTGTTGCCCTTGGAGCTGACCGGCGAGCCCAGCACGCCGATCAGGAAGATGGCGATCAGGCCCCAATAGAGCTTGGTGCGGGACAGGAGTTTCAAGGCGGTCATGCGGCAGGTCTCGAAATCGTGCGGCGCGGCGCGGCGAGACGCATGATGGCCTCCTCGCTCGCCGCATCGCGGGAAAGGATGCCGGTCTGGCGGCCATCGGCCATCACCAGAATGCGGTCGGAGAGGTGCAGCAGTTCCGGCAATTCGGAGCTGATGACGGCAATGGCCAGCCCGTCGCGCGCAAGCTTGAAGATGAGATCGTAGATCTCGCGCTTGGCGCCGACGTCGATGCCGCGCGTCGGCTCGTCGAGAAGAAGCACGCGCGGCCGTGTCGCCAGCCATTTGCCGATGACGACCTTCTGCTGGTTGCCGCCCGACAGCGTGCCGGCTGGCTGGTCGATGTCCTCGCAGCGTATGCCGAGCGCCCGGACCGCGTGGCGCGCCAGCTCCTGTTCGCCGGCCAGCGAACGGATGCCGAAGCGCGCCAGCGATCCGACCAGCGGCAATGCGACGTTGTCTGTAATGGAAGCCTGGAGATGCAGGCCTTGGGTCTTGCGGTCCTCGGTCACCAGCGCAATGCCGAGGCGCCTGGCATCGCGCGGCGAGCGGATCTCGACCGGCGCGCCGTCGAGCCGGATCTCGCCGCCGGTGCGGCCATCGCTCGAGCCGAAGATCGCCTCCAGGATCTCGGTGCGCCCTGAACCCAGCAGCCCGCCAATGCCAAGGATCTCGCCTTCGGCGAGTTCGAAGTTGACGCCGTCGATCACGGTGCGCCAGCCATGGGCGTCGGGTTTCGTCAGCGACAGGTTCTCGACGGAAAGCACGACTTCGCCGCCGGAACGGCGCTCCTCTTCCGAGGAGGCCAGCAGGTCTCGCCCGACCATTGCCGAAATGATGGCGTTCTCGTCGAGCTCGCCCATGGGCCGCGTCAGCACGTGGCGTCCGTCGCGAAACACCGTGACCCTGCCCGCCAGGTGCATGACCTCGTCGATGCGGTGCGAGATGTAGACGATGGCGACGCCGCTGTCGGCAAGCTGGCGGATGATGCGGAACAGCCTCTGGCATTCGGCTGGAGAAAGCGCCGAGGTCGGCTCGTCCATGATCAGGATGCGCGCCGACATCGACAGCGCCTTGGCGATCTCGACCAGTTGCTGTTCGCCGACGCGCAAGGCGCCGACACGGGCTTCCGGGTCGAGCTCGATGCCCAGCCGCTGCAGAAGGGCGCTGGCGGCGCGGCTGCTCGCCTTGCGGTCGACGATCAGCCCGGCGATCAGCTTCTCGCGTCCGAGAAAGATGTTGTCGGCGACGCTGAGTTCGGGAACCAGATTGAGCTCCTGGTGGATGATGGCAATGCCGGCGGCCTCGGCGTCGCGCACGCCGGCGAAATTCGCGGCTACGCCGTCGACGCGAACCGTGCCTTCATAACCCGTGTAGACACCGGAAAGGATTTTCATCAGCGTCGACTTGCCGGCGCCGTTCTCACCCATCAAGGCATGGACTTCGCCGCGCCGCAGCTCGAAACCGACATCGACCAAGGCGGCAATGCCGCCGAAGCTCTTGGAAACGCGTTCGGCGCTCAGGACGACATCCGAACGGTCCGCCGCCGCAACATCCCCACGAGCGATGGAATTTCCGTGCTCCATGACAAAGGCGGCCTCCCTTCCGTCGTCGTCTGACCTCATGAACGCTATTCTAAACGTTTCGATCCTGTCAAGCTTCTATCTGGTCACGCGAGATTACCTCATTTCAATTCTTGCGAAAAACCGCGATATTCCGTAGATATGATGCATAGAGAGGCGGCGAAACGTTTCGAAATGGCAGGGCCAAGCAAGACAAGGCAGCGAAAGTCGACGGCGCCGACCATGCTTCACGTGGCCGAAGCGGCGCGCGTGTCGGTCGCCACGGTTTCGGCGCTGATCAACGGCACGGCGACCGTCAGCCCGGAGCTCAGCCAGCGCATCGAGCAGGCGATCCGCGATATCGGCTACAAGCGCAATGCGATCGCCCGCAGCCTGAAAATGGGCACCACGCGCACCATCGGATTGACTGTCCCGCACATCACCAATCCGTTCTTCACCGATGTCGTGTCAGTCATCCAGCAGGCCTTCGACCGCGCCGGCTATGCGGTCATGCTGTGCTGCACGGACGAGGACCTCAACACCCAGGACGACCAGATCAGGCTGCTGCTCGACCGTATGGTCGACGGGTTGATCGTGGCGCGCGTCGGCGATGGGACGATCCTCAAGCGCATCGTCGACGACGCCAACGTGCCGGTCGTCCTGCTTGACCGCATCTGCGACGGTGTCGACACGGATGCCGTGGTGCTCGACAACCAGCGCGCCGTGTTCGACGCCATCACCTACCTGATACATCTCGGGCACCGGCGCATCGGCTACATCACCGGAACGTCGGATATCTCACCGATGCATGATCGCATGGCCGGATATCGCGAAGCGCTTCAGGCAGCCGGCCTGCCGGTCGCCGAGGAGCTGGTACGTTCCGGCAATTTTCACGAGATCGACGGCTATAACGCGGCCATGCAGCTGTTGTCGCTGCACGACAGGCCGAGCGCGATCTTCTCCGCCAACAATCCGATGGTGATCGGCACCATGAAGGCGATCCGCGATATCGGCCTGTCCTGCCCGGAAGATGTTTCGATCGCCTGTTTCGACGATTTTCCGTGGTCGGACGTGTTTGTCCCGCAACTGACCACGGTGGCACAGCCGGTGCAGGCGATCGGCGAACAGGCGGCCAATTTGCTGCTCGACCGCCTTGCCGGAAATCGCGACGCGCCGCCGCGCAAGCTGGTGCTCAAGGGCCGGCTGATGATCCGCAATTCATGCCGACCGCTGGGAGCGGTGGCGCAGAGCGTGGGTGCGTAGAGCGGTTCAGTGGTTGAATCGCTATCGGCAAGCGCCGAGCTGGAAATCTCACGCCGCTTGCGACAGCGATTTGTGGGCGTCGGCCAGGATTTCGAAGGACCTCACCCGAGCCGCATGATCGAATATCTGCGCGGTGACCATCAATTCGTCGGCGCCGGTGCGGCGAACGAAGGCGTCGATGCCTTGCCGCACCGTTTCCGGCGAGCCGACGACGGCGCAGGACAGCGCCTGGCCGAGCATGGACTTGGCCATCGGATCGAGGTCGCGGTCATAATTCTCGACCGGTGGCGGCAATTTTCCGGGGCGGCCGGTGCGCAGATTGACGAAAGCCTGCTGCAGCGAGGTGAACAGCAGCCGCGCCTCAGTGTCGGTGGGCGCCGCAAAGACGTTGAGGCCGAGCATGACATAGGGTTTGTCGAGCTGTTCCGACGGCTGGAAGCGCGAGCGGTAGATGTCCAGCGCATGGTCTAGCTCGGCCGGCGCGAAATGCGAAGCGAAGGCGTAGGGCAGGCCGAGCATGGCGGCAAGCTGGGCGCCATACAGGCTGGAGCCGAGGATCCAGACCGGCACGGTCTGGCCTTCGCCCGGCACGGCGCGCAGCCGCTGGCCCTCTTCCGCCGGCAGGAAATAGCCCATCAGCTCGACGACGTCCTGCGGGAAATTGTCGGCACCTGCCTCGAGATTGCGGCGCAAGGCGCGCGCCGTGTTCATGTCCGTGCCGGGCGCTCTGCCGAGGCCGAGATCGATGCGGCCGGGGAACAAGGCGGCCAGCGTGCCGAACTGCTCGGCGATGACCAGCGGCGAGTGATTGGGCAGCATGATGCCGCCGGCGCCAACGCGAATAGTCTTGGTGCCGCCCGCGACATGGGCAATGACGACCGAGGTGGCGGCACTTGCGATGCCCGGCATGTTATGATGCTCGGCCAGCCAATAGCGCTTGTAGCCCAGCCGCTCGGCATGGCAGGCAAGATCGAGCGAATTGGCCAGCGACTGCGAGGCATCGCTGCCTTCGACGATCGGCGATAGGTCGAGGACGGAAAGGGCTGCCATGTCAGGTCTCCACGAGGTTTATCTCAAGCACCCTGCCTCGAAGGCCGTGCGGTCGGGAATGAGGATGCCAAGCCGCCCCCGAGCGCATCGCCAAATCCGCTGGCCGCGGCCATGCGCTTCTGCTCGGCGGGGCTGCCGCGATGATGGACAGGAAATGCAAGCCCGGATCTGTCGACAGCAAATGTTGGCGACGCGCCCAGCGGCGCATCGCGCAAGCCGGCATGGCCGATGCGAGCGAAACAGTCGTCGAGGTCGAAGGAAGCATCGCTCATGGGAAGGGCACCGGCCATTGGACCGGCCGGATATAGGCATTCGAGCCAGGCGCCGCAAACCAGACGCGCGGCTTTATGCCGGAGCCTTACCTTCCTCGGTGGCCTCATCTTCCACCGCCGAGAGATGTTGTGCCGCCAGGAAGTTGCCGACATGGCTCAGACCGTCGAAGTGATCGCAGAACACCTTGATGAGGACCAGCAGCGGCACCGCCATCAGCGCGCCGACAAAGCCCCATAGCCATGACCAGAAGGCAATGGCGATGAAGATCGCCACGGCGTTGATCTCGAGCCGCCGGCCGACAACCATCGGCGTTACGAATTGGCCTTCGACGATGTCGCACAAAAGCAGGAAGGCAGGCGCCAACAACGCATAGGAGATCGTGTCGAAGCTGATCAGCGCGATGATCGTGACCACGATGAGCGTGATCATGGCGCCGACATAGGGCAGGAAATTAAGCAGAGCGGCCGTGGCGCCCCAGACGAGCGGGTTGGGCATGCCGAGTGCCCACAGACCAAGGCCAATGATCGTGCCGAGGCCGATATTGATGATGGTGACGGTGAGCAGATAGTGCGAGATTTCCCGTTCCACGTCGTAAACGACCCGCAGCGCCCGCTTCTTCTCGGTAAGGCTGGCGAAGGACTGGATGATCTTTTCATAGAACATCGTGCCTGAAGCGAGCAGGAACAGCGACAGCACGAAGATGATGGTCAGGCTTGTTCCCGCCGAAAGAATGTTCGAGGCCGCCGACGACAGGAAGCCAGACTGGGCTACCGCGACTTTCTGTATGCCCGGCTCCTGCGACGTCTCGGTGAGGCCTTCGATCTGATGTGTAACCTCCATGATCCTCTCGAGCGGAGGCCGCAAATGCGCCAGCCGCTCGGTCAGCCGCTGGCCGATCGACGAGGTGTTGTTGATGAGATCGATCACCGGGCCGCTCAGCAGGTAGCCGGCACTGGCGAAGAGGCAGAGGGACAGAAGCACCAGAAGCGTCGCCGAAATCACCTCGGGGATGCCGCGCTTGCGCAGAAGCCTGACGATCGGCGTCAGCGTCAATGCCAGCAGAAAAGCCAGTATGACCGGCATGAAGAAGGCACGGGCGAAATAGAGCGCATAGATGGCCATGAAAATGAAGATGCCGACGAGCAGCGAGCGTATCATATGGGTGTCGGCGCGGGCGGCGATGCGCGCCTCTTCTGCTTCGGAAACGCCCGCGACCGAAGCGGTGGGGTCAGCTTTCATCACGGTCCCTCGGCGGCGCACCGCAATTGGCGCAACCGCTGAGAAAACGCCCCTGCCGGTCCAAAGTTCCGTTAGCCGGCGTTGACGGCGAGCCCACGAGGCCCGCCGTCGCGGTTACTGTTCCCGCGCAATTTTTCGCGGAAGTGCAATACTACGCGGCAGGCGCCGGGGCCGGGACGGCGTCAGCCGTTTCCTTGCGCACGATCGGCGCCACCCTGGTGCCGTAGAGTTCAATCGCCTTCATGACCTTGGCATGCGGCATGATGCCGATCGCCATCTGCAGCAAAAAGCGGTCATTGCCGAAGATCTTGTGCTGGGCGACGATCTTCTCGGCCACCTGCTCGGGATTGCCGACGAACAAGGCGCCGCCCGGGCCGCGTGACTGGTCGAAATGCGCCCGCGAGGTCGGACCCCAGCCGCGCTCGCGGCCGATGCGGTTCATCACCTCGGCCTGTGGGCCATAGAAATCGTCGGCCGCCTTCTCGGTCGTGTCGGCGATGAAGCCGTGGACGTTGATGCTGGTGGCAAGACCCTTCGGATCGGCGCCCGCGCGCCTGGCGGCCTCGCGATAGAGGTCAAACAGCGGCGCGAACCGCGCCGGCTCGCCGCCGATGATGGCGAGCGCCAGCGGCAGGCCGAGCGCGCCCGCGCGGGCGGCGGACTGCGGCGTGCCGCCGATGGCGATCCAGATCGGCAGTTTTTCCTGCAAGGGGCGTGGGTAGACGCCGCGATCGTTGATCGGCGCGCGCAGATTGCCGGACCAGGTGATCTTCACCTGATCGCGGATGGCGAGCAGCAGGTCGAGCTTTTCGGCGAACAGCTCGTCATAATCCTCAAGATTGTAGCCGAACAGCGGAAAGGATTCGATGAACGAGCCGCGCCCGGCCATGATCTCGGCCCGGCCGCCGGAAAGAAGGTCGAGCGTGGCGAATTGCTGGAAGACGCGGACCGGATCGTCCGAAGACAGGACAGTGACGGCGCTGGTCAGTTTTATGCGTTTGGTTTGCTCGGCCGCCGCGGCCAGAGCCACGACAGGCGCGGACGCGGCATAGTCCGGCCGGTGATGCTCGCCAAGGCCGAAAACGTCAAGGCCGACCTGATCGGCCAGTTCGATCTCCTCGATCAGGTTGCGCAGCCGCTCGTGCGGGCCGATTGCGCCGGGGCCCGGCTGCGGGCTGACGTCGGCGAAAGTGTAGAGACCGAGTTCCATCTGGTGTCATCCTGGCGTTTGATTTTCGCGCTAGAGGTAGCGATCAGCCCGTATCACCACCAGAGGGTCTGACTGCGAACAGTGCGTGTCCGTTTCGGCCGCGAAGGCGTCTCCCGGCTGCAACAGCACGGAATTTCATGGCTGGCATACCGTTTTGGCGCTTGAACTCCCGGTTTTCGCGCGTATGTAAGCGTCGCGAATTGACTTCAGGGAAGTGGACTTGGCTATCTACAGGGAAAAAGACATTTTCGAGCGGCGCAACGCCGCGAACGAGGCAAAGAAGGCGCTTCTGGAGCGCTTCAAGTCGAAGCCGGCGGCGGACGATCCCGCGGTGCTGGCGCGACAGGCCGAACGCAAGGCTATCCTTGCGGCGCGTGAGATACGCGAGGCCGAGAAGGCGAGGCTGAAGCAGGAAAGGCTGGCACGCGAGGCAATCGAGAAGGCCGAGCGCGAGGCCGCAGCCGAAGCCGCACGGGTCGCGGCCGAAGAGGCGGCGCAGGCGGAAGCCAGGATTCGGGAAGCCGAAGAGGCCGAGCGCATCGCGCGTCTGCTGGCCGACGAGGCCGAGCGCAAGGCGAAGCGCGACGCGCGCTATGCGGCGCGCAAGGCGCGCACCGGCAGGACACCGCCAGGCTTTACCGGCCGCTAGCCTCAGACCGCCGGAGCAATCTGCTTCGAGGATCAGGGTCGCTGCGAAGCGGCCCTGCATGCGTTTGTCCGCGCGCCAATTCATGCGATTGCCGACGCCGTTCGTGATACGACTTTCGCGGAATTGCTCTGTTTGCTTCGACGCAATTCCGGACGGAAAACCGCTTCGCACCTTTCCTGGATTGCTTTACGCCGCGAATTTCAGCCCCATAATGCCACAGACGATGAGTGCGATGCAGGCGAGCCTGATCACGGTCGCCGGCTCGCCGAGCAGCCAGATACCGAGTAGCGCCGTGCCGACCGTGCCGATGCCGGTCCACACCGCATAGGCGGTGCCGACGGGCAGCGCTTTCAGCGCCAGTCCAAGCAGCGAGAGACTGACGATCATCGAGGCGACCGTGAGCACGGTCGGGACGAGCCGGGTGAATCCGTCGGTGTATTTGAGGCCGATTGCCCAGCCGATCTCGAACAGGCCGGCGAAAAACAGAAAAATCCATGACATGGGGAACGCTCCATCCAAGCATCGCACCAATGTCCGTTTCAAGACGATGCAATGCGCGATCGACCGAGCATCGCGGCAGCCGATGCCCTATCAGACAGTGGGCGGGTCGTCCCGACCGGATTTCAGGAGATGTGGGGTCGTCCCCGCACCAGATATAGGGTGTCTTAACGCCCGATCAACAAACTGCCGGCGGTGTCCGAACGCCGCCGGCGAACTCCATCCGAGGCACGCGACTATTTTTCCTTGAGCCTCGTTGCCTTGACCGGCGGCGCCTTGAGCGTGGGAGCAGCGGCCGGCTTCTTGGCGTCCTTCTTTGGCTTGCGGGCCTCCTTGCCTGCCTTCATCGCACCTTTTGCCATGATTCGTTCCTCCAGTTGCGGGAAGTGAAGTGAAACAAGAGAAATGCCTCTAGGCAAGGGCCGTTCGCGGTCACGGCCGCGAAAACCGGCAACCTGTTTCGGCGGCCTTATGAATCCGAACCGGCGCGCAGCGACTTGAACGGACGGGGTGTTGGTGCGTCGCGATGGCCGCGGAATTTCGGCGGGCCCGCAGCATGATCTCAAGGAAATCGGCTCCCACTTTTCCTGCAATTGCTCTAGACTTCGCGTGTCGGACAGGACGACAGGGAAGCAATGGCGGGGCATGGCGGCTCTCGAACGGTCATCTACGCGGCGCTCGCCGGCAATCTCGCGATCGCGCTGACCAAATTCGTCGCAGCCTTCTTCACCGGCAGTTCGGCGATGTTTTCGGAAGGCGTGCATTCGCTGGTCGATACCGGCAATGGCAGCCTGCTGCTTTATGGCATGCATCGCGCCGCACGCCCGGCCACCCGCGCGCATCCGCTCGGCCATGGCCGCGAGCTCTACTTCTGGAGCTTCATCGTGGCGCTTCTCGTCTTCGCGCTCGGCGCCGGCGTATCGTTCTACGAAGGCGTGACGCACATCATTGCGCCCGAACCGGCCGCCAATGTCAGGGTCAATTACATCGTGCTCGGCCTGTCGTTTCTGTTCGAGGGCAGCTCATGGCTGGTGGCGCTGAGGGAATTCCGCCGGCAGAAGGGCCAGCAGGGCTGGCTGCAGGCCGTGCAATCGAGCAAGGATCCAAGCGTCTACACAGTGCTGTTCGAGGACAGTGCCGCGCTTCTCGGCCTGATCGTCGCCTTTGCCGGCATATTTGGCGGCGGAGATTTTCGAGATGCCGGAACTGGACGGCGCCGCCTCGATCGGCATTGCGCTGATCCTGGGTGCGACCGCGGCCTTCCTGGCGCGCGAGAGCAAGGGGCTGCTCATCGGCGAGCCTGCTTCGCCTGCGGTGCAGAAAGAAGTGCTGGCGATCGCGCAGCAGGATCCGGCGGTGCAGCGGGCGAACGGCGTCCTGACGGTCCACCTGGGGCCGGAAGAAATCGTTGCCGGCCTGAGCATCGAATTCGAGGACCATCTGTCCGCGCCGGAAATCGAAGCCTGCGTCGAGCGCCTCGAAGCGCGGCTAAGGAAGGAAATGCCCGAGATCACCCGGCTGTTCGTCAAGCCGCAGACGACAGGCACCTGGGAACAGCGGCGCAAGCTGATCGAATCGGCATCCGAGTAGAGTTTTGAGCAGGTCTCGAAACCACATTCCACTCCTCGGGATTATGTCTTGGACCAGCGTCGCGTCGTTGCCTTGCGACGCTGCGCCGCTAAAATCAGCCGATCGAGTTTTGGAGGACTGATTATGAAGATCGACGGCGGCTGTCATTGTGGTGCCATCACCTATGAGGCGGAGGTCGAACCGGAAAAGACCTCGATCTGCCATTGTACCGATTGCCAACATTTGACCGGTACGGCCTTTCGCGTCACCGCTCCGGCGCCTGAAGATCACTACCGGATCACAAAGGGTACACCGAAGGTCTACATCAAGACCGTGGCAAGCGGCGCCAAGCGCGTCCAGGCCTTTTGCGCCGACTGCGGTTCGCACCTTTACGCCACGTCGGTCGGAGATGGCCCAAAGGTCTACGGCATTCGAGTGGGAACCGCGCGGCAACGCCAGGATTTGATTCCGACACTGCAAAAATGGCACCGCTCGGCGCTTCACTGGCTACCTGAATTTCACGGCATGACCACAGTGGAGGAGCAGTAGCGCCGTCCGGTGCGGCGCCTCATTCGTCGCCTTCGACGACCCTCAGCCTGAGCTGGCCGGTCTTTGAATCGGCAACGCGTGGGGAATCGACAACGCGCGGGCCGGGTTCCGGCTTCGCAGGGGCTGGTGACGCCATGTCAGGGTCGGCATCGCCTCCGGGCTGCGCCCCAAACTCCAGAGCTTCGATCTTCTGGCCGCGTTTGGTCACCTTCGACGTCGAGACGAGGATGTCGTCTATATCCTTGGCCGACTGGGCAAAATGGCCCTGCAATTTGCGCACCCGCTCGTCGACGCGCGAAACATCCTCCATCAGCCGGATCACCTCGCCCTGGATCAGGTGTGCCTGCTCGCGCATACGGGCATCCTTCAGGATCGCCTGGATGACCTGGATCGACAGCATCAGGAGCGACGGCGAGACGATGACGACGCGGGCGCGGTGCGCCTTCTGCACCACCGCCTCGAAATTTTCGTGGATCTCGGCAAACACCGATTCCGACGGCACGAACATGAAGGCGGTATCCTGCGTCTCGCCCTGGATCAGATATTTATCCGCGATATCGCGGACATGCACCTCGATGTCGCGGCGGAAGGCCTGCGACGCGACCTTCTGCTGTTCGGCGCCTTCGGCGGCGCGGATGGCGTTCCAGGCTTCCAGCGGAAACTTGGCGTCGACGGCAAGCGCCGGCGCGCCGTTGGGCATCTTCACCAGGCAATCGGGACGGCTGCCGTTGGACAAGGTCGCCTGGAACTCGTAGGCGCCGTGCGGCAGACCGTCGGCGACGATCGCTTCCATGCGCGACTGGCCGAAGGCGCCGCGCGTCTGCTTGTTGGAGAGGATCGCCTGCAATTGCACGACCTGGCCGGCGAGCGACTGGATGTTGCCTTGCGCGGTGTCGATGACGGCCAGCCGCTCCTGCAATTTGGCCAGGCTCTCATGAGTGGATTTGGTTTGCTCGGTCATGGTCTGGCCGAGGCGGCCGGTCATGGCATCGAGGCGCTGGCCGATCGATTGCGTCAGTTCCGCCTGCCGCGCGCCGAAGACTTCCGCGATGGCGCCCATGCGGCCCTGCATCTCGGCTTGGCTTTGCAATATGCCGGCCATCCGCGCCTCGGCGTCGCGGGCATGGTCGGCGGCTTCGGCAGCGGCCACGGCGCGCGCCTTGGCCGAGCGCCACAGCGCGACGACAAGCGCCACGAACAGGCCAAGAAACACAAAGGCCCCGAACGCCAGCGCATGGCCGAGCGTGATCGTGGTCGCGCCAAGCCGGGCGACAGGTTCCGAAAGGATGGATGTCAGGTCGTTCATGCACACAGCATAGACGATTCGGCCGGCCAGCACAGATCAAAACGTGAACGATCCCCCGGCGTACCGGTTGACGCCCTTTATTCAAGGTCTTAGGTGAGACGCCATGCCGATCAAGCCGCTCATCATCCTTCCCGACCCCATCCTGCGCCAGGTTTCCAAGCCGGTGGAGCGCGTCGACGCGCCCTTGCGCAAACTGGCCGACGACATGCTGGCGACCATGTATGACGCGCCCGGCATCGGGCTGGCCGCGATCCAGATCGGCGAGCCGCTGCGCATGCTGGTGATCGACCTCGCCAAGGAGGACGAGACGCCGGCGCCGCATGTCTTCATCAATCCCGAAATCCTGGAAAGCGCCGACCAGCGCTCCGTCTACGAGGAAGGTTGCCTGTCGATTCCCGACTATTATGCCGAGGTCGAACGCCCGGCTTCCGTGCGGGTCAAGTATCTCGACCGCGACGGCAAGCTGCAGGAGATGGAGGCCGAGGGGCTGATGGCAACCTGCCTGCAGCATGAGATCGACCATCTCAACGGCGTGCTGTTCATCGACCACATTTCGAAGCTGAAGCGCGACATGGTGGTGAAGAAGTTCAAGAAGCTGGCCAAGGACAAGGCTCCGGGCAAGCTGGTGGGATAGGGGACAATGCCCCTTCGCGTCATTTTCATGGGGACGCCGGAGTTTTCGGTGCCGACATTGCGCGCGATTGCCGATGCCGGACATGAGGTCGCGGCCGTCTACACCCAGCCGCCGCGAGCCGCCGGCCGGCGCGGCCTTGAGCTGACACTGTCGCCGGTACAGCGCGAGGCGGAACGGCTGGGCATCGAGACGCGCACGCCGACGTCGCTCAAGGGCGGGGCCGAACAGGCAGCTTTTCGCGCGCTGCAAGCCGATATCGGCGTGGTCGTGGCTTATGGCCTGCTTTTGCCCAGGGCGGTTCTTGAGGCGCCGCAACTGGGCTGCATCAACGGCCATGCCTCGCTGTTGCCGCGGTGGCGCGGTGCGGCGCCCATCCAGCGGGCGATCATGGCGGGAGACAGCGAAACCGGCATGATGGTCATGCGCATGGAAGAAGGCCTCGACACCGGCCCGGTGGGGCTGGTTGAAAAATGCGTCATCGAACCCGATATGACCGCCGGCGATCTGCATGATCGATTAATGAGCGTCAGCGCCGCACTGATCGTGGAAGCGCTGGCGCGGCTGGAAAGGAATGGCCTGGCCTTCACCGCCCAAGCGATTGAGGGGGTGACCTATGCCAAAAAGATCGGTAAATCCGAGACGCACGTGGATTGGACGCGACCCGCGGCCGAAGTCCACAATAACATTCGCGGCCTGTCGCCCTTCCCCGGCGCCTGGTGCGAGGTTGAAATTGGTGGCCGGGTGGAACGGCTGAAACTGCTTCGCTCGACGCTTGCGCAAGGTGTGGGCGAACCGGGAGGAATTCTCGACGACCGCCTGACGATCGCCTGCGGAGCGGGCGCGATCCGGCTGGTCGAAGTTCAACGGGCGGGCGGAAGGCCCGCCGCCGCGCAAGAATTCCTGCGCGGGACCAAGATCGAAAAAGGAATGAAATTGTCATGAGCATGATGTCGATACGCGCGGCGACGCCGCGGGATCGCGAGGCCATCCGCCTCGTCGAGGAACACGCTTTCGGCCAGCAGGCGGAGGCCGGGCTGGTTGACGCGCTGGTTTCCGGCGGCGACGCCGTTGTCGAACTGGTGGCGGAAGAAGACGGGCAAGTGGTTGGCCACATCCTGTTTTCGCGGCTTTTCGCCCGCACCGGCGGCAAGGATTTCCCGGCGGTGGCACTGGCGCCGCTGGCGGTGGAGCCCTCCTTTCACGGCACCGGCATTGGCGGCGCGCTGATCCGCGAGGCTCACATTCGCCTGCGCGACGCCGGCGAGATGCTGGCCGTGGTGCTGGGCGACCCCACCTACTACGGCCGTTTCGGCTACAGCCACGCGCGCGCCGAAGGATTCGAGAGCGAATACCAGGGCGAGGCGCTGCAGGCGCTGGCCTGGGGCGACGCTCCCGAAACCGGCCGGCTGGTCTACGCCTCAGCCTTCACCGCACTCGCCGCCTAGGCGTATAGCCGCCCGGCATGCCGCGTTTTCGCCTCGACATCGAATATGACGGCAGCCTGTTTGCCGGCTGGCAGCACCAGGCGGACCAGCCTTCGGTGCAGCAGGCGATCGAGCAGGCGATCGAAAAATTCTGCGGCCAACAGGTCCGCTTGCGCGCTGCCGGCCGTACCGATGCGGGCGTGCATGCGACGGCCCAGGTGGCGCATGTCGACCTGGCCAAGGCCTGGCCGGACGACAAGGTGCGCGACGCCGTCAACGCGCATCTGCAGGCCGCCGGCAACCGCATCGCGATCTTGAAAGCAACGACCGTCGTCGACGGCTTCGATGCCCGCTTCTCGGCCATCGGCCGTCACTACCTCTACCGCATCCTCAACCGGCGCGCGCCCTCGGCGCTGGAAAAGGGCAAGGTATGGTGGGTGCCGAAGCAGCTCGACGCCACTGCCATGCACGAAGCCGCCAAAGTGCTGCTTGGACGGCACGATTTCACCACCTTCCGTTCCACGCAATGCCAGGCCGAGAGCCCGGTGCGCACGCTCGACCGTCTTGACGTCAGCCGTTCGGGCGACATGATCGAAGTCAGAGCCTCGGCGCGTTCCTTCCTGCACAACCAGGTGCGCTCGATGGTCGGCTCGCTCAAGCGCGTCGGCGAAGGCGCATGGACGGCCGGCGATCTCAAGGCGGCGCTCGAGGCGCACGACCGCGCCGCCTGCGGCCAGGTGGCGCCGCCCGACGGGCTTTTTCTGGTCGGCGTCGATTATCCCGGATAGAGTCTCGAAAGGCTCTGAGCTCCGGTGTCCGGAACCGTGATGCCAAGCAGCGCCTGCAGCCCGAACAGCACGATCAGCGAAGCGATGAACATGCCAACGAAGACAGCGGTCCCGATTGCGGCCCCCCTGCCGATGGTCGCGTTGGTCATGCGCCAGGTCAGCACCATCGACAGCGCGAACAACAGCAGCGACACAAGGCTGGAGATCTGGCTTGCCGAGGTCAGGAAAAGCCTGATCAGCGCGGACGGCAGCATCAGCCAGGCGGTGATGGCCGAAGCCCAGTTCGAGGCCACGACATAGTGGACGAAGCGGCCGCCGATGCCGGCGCGCGGCGCGACCAGAGCGAGTGCGACCAGAGGCAGCACCCAGGAACCGATATCGACTGTCGCCAGCCGCAACAGCATGCTGAAGCGGCCCGCGAAGGCATCGGGATCGCCGATCTCGTTGGCGATGCCGACCCAGCCGACGATCAATGCCGGCGCCGCGACGACGATGGCGAAAAAGGAATTCCAGAAACCATCGGCAGACAGGTCGAGCAGACGCAGGCCATCGGCCCTGCCGAGCATCAGTCGCCAGGCGCCGGTCAGCGAAACTTGGGTCTCGTCCGCCGAAAGCATGCTGCTCAGTCCTGTCCGAACCAGTCTTCGATGAAGCGCTGATAGATTTGCGTCAGCGTCTCGAGATCGGCAAGGGCAACGCGCTCGTCGACCATGTGCATGGTCTTGCCGACCAGGCCGAATTCGACCACCGGGCAATAGTCCTTGATGAAGCGCGCATCCGAGGTGCCGCCGGAGGTGGATAGCGCCGGTTCTCTGCCTACCACCGCCTTGACCGAGCCGCTCAACGTCTCGATCAGCCTGTCGTCGCGGGTCAGGAAGACATGGCTCGGCCGGTCGCGCCAGACGAGTTCGTAGTCGACCGGCATCTCCTTGCCGGGCCGATATTTCCTGCGGCCCGCCGCCTGGTCGAGACGGTTGTGGATTTCGGCCTGTATGGTCTCGGCGGTCCAGCTGTCATTGAAGCGGATGTTGAAGGTGGCGGTTGCCTTGGCTGGAATGACGTTGGTGGCCGGGTTGCCTACGTCGATGGATGTCACCTCCAGATTGGTCGGCTGGAAATCCTTCGTGCCCTCATCGAAGACGGGATGCAGCAAAGCATCGACCAGGCTCATCAGCCCGCGTACCGGATTGTCGGCAAGCAAGGGATAAGCGACATGGCCCTGGCGGCCATTGACGATGACGTCGCCCGACAGCGAGCCGCGCCGGCCGATTTTTATCATGTCGCCGAGCGCAGCCGGGTTGGTCGGCTCGCCGACGATCGATGCATCCCATTTCTCGCCCCTGGAAGCCGCCCATTCGAGCAGCTTCGTGGTACCGTTGATGGCCGGGCCTTCCTCGTCGCCGGTGATCAGCAGCGAGACCGAGCCCTTCGGGCCGCCATTCGTCTCGACATGGCGCGCTATCGCGGCGATGAAACAGGCGATGCCGCCCTTCATGTCGACCGCACCCCGGCCATACATCTCGCCATTGGCGATCTCGGCGCCGAAGGGCGGATGCGTCCAGGCGGCTTCGTCGCCGACCGGCACCACGTCGGTGTGTCCGGCGAACATCAGATGCGGGCCATTGCCTGAGCGCCTGGCATAAAGGTTTTCGATATCGGGCGTGCCGTCTTCCGAAAAAATCGGGCGATCGACGAGGAAGCCGAGCGGTTCCAACATCGTCTGCAACGCGGTCAGCGCACCGCCTTCGGCCGGCGTCACGGAGGCGCAACGGATGAGGGCGGCGAGGTTTGCGGCGGGATCGGTCGGCAGCGTCATGGCAAAAGCGATAGTCGAAAGCTGAAGGCCTGTCACGGCCAGACGTAGGGGCCAGTCCTATGACCGGCGATACCGCCGACATTATGGTTTTCATGTCGTATAGTCGTGGGCCCGGTGCGGAGCGACTGGATGGCAAACGGGGACAAGAGAATCGTCATTGCCGGCGCCGGCAGCATCGGCTGCTATGCCGGCGGCTGCCTGGCGCTCGCCGGGCGCCAGGTGATTCTGCTTGCCCGGCCGCGCATCGAGGCGGCTCTGCGGCAAGGCGGATTGCGGGTCAGCGACCTTGAGGGCCGCGACCGGGGCCTCGAGCGGCAAGCGCTTGCCGTCACCACAGATCCAGCCGCCGCCTTGCCGCAGGCGGACGTGATCCTGGTCACCGTCAAGAGCGGCGCGACGCGGGAGATGGCTGCGCTCATCGCCGCACATGCCCCGCCGGACGCCGTGGTGGTGAGCCTGCAGAACGGCATCGACAATGCCGACAGGCTGCGCGCCGGTGTCGACGGGCGAACAGTGCTGGCGGGCATGGTGCCGTTCAATGTCGTGCAATCGGCCGACGGCGAATTGCCGCTTCGTGTCCACCGCGCCAGCGACGGCAAGGTCATGATCGAGGACCGCGATGCCGGTCTGATCAGCCTTCTCGGCGTCGAAGGGTTCCGGGTTGAAGTCCATGCCGACATGAAAGCCGTGCTGTGGGGCAAGCTTTTGATGAATTTGAACAATGCGCTGGTGGCGCTTTCGGGCCTGCCGCTGGCGAGCGAGCTTGCCGACCGGCGCTGGCGGCTGATCCTGGCAAGACAGATCGACGAGGCGCTCCAGGCCATGAAGGCGTCGGGCATCGAGCCGGCGCGGATCGCCGGCTTGCGGCCGGCGCTGTTGCCGATAGTGCTCCGCCTCCCCGATTGGCTATTCAGGCTGCTGGCGCGGCGGATGCTGGCCATCGACCCGGAGGCGCGTTCCTCCATGTGGGACGATCTGCAGCGCGGCCGGCCGACGGAGATCGGCGATTTGCAAGGCGCCGTTCTTCGCCTGGCGCAAGAAGCGGGCACGCCGGCGCCGACGGTCCGACGAATCATCGCCCTGGTGCGTGAAGCGGAAGCGGCCGGCCGCGGATCGCCCGGTTTCGGCGCGGATCAGGTCGCCGCGCCTGAAGCGCGTCGCGTCTGAATGAATTCAGGCGACGCGGATCAGGCCTTCATTTTCATGCATACCGTCAGTAGCGCATCGCGATGATGGGCGCTCAGGGTTCGGCCGGTGCATTGGTGCGCTTGCCATAGCGGTTGGGTCCGGGCTTGCCCGGAAACAGGCAAAGCACGACGAAGGCGACGATCGAGACGACCGGCACGAACAGGATCAACGCCGCGATGCCGGGCTTGTCGAGGTCGTGCAGCCGCTTCACCGCCAGTGCGATGTTCGACCACAGCGAGGCGACGAAGGCGATGAAGAAGACGAACGACCACATGTTGCTCTCGGGCGAGCCTTCCGGCACCAGCGTGAAACGATAGAGCGGGAAGGCCTGGATGATGGCCACGAGCAGCCCACCAAGAAAATAGGCCGCGCGGCTGACGCGGCCCGATGTCTTGAAGAAAAGCCAAGTAAGGTTGGATCTGTCAGGCAAGCGGGTCCCGTCCATATTGATTGACACCCTGGGCGCCTTCGAGAACGCTGAGACCGATCAGCGTCCACCAGCCCGACTTGTCGCGGTCGTGCCAGCGTTTTCCATAGAGAGCAATCGCGAAATAGATCGACGCCAGCGCGACGAGCATGCCGATGATGCCGATCCTGCCGCCGCCTGCGGTCGTGAAGCGCGTGCCGAGAATCGCATCGAGAATGAAGGCAACAATACCGATGACGATGAATATATCGATGCCGGCCCAGAACTTGGCGTGATCGATGCGGCCGTCGAAGCTCGTCAGCAGACATCTCCAGTCCATGCCACCCTCCATGTTGAACCGGCGCGACCGATCGTCGCGCCGGCGGAAGGTGCGCCCGCTTTCCAAAAAGATCAATCGCGCAGCAATTCGTTGATCGAGGTCTTGGACCGGGTCCTGGCATCGACCCGCTTGACGATGACCGCGCAATAGAGGCTTGGGCCCGGCTCATTGTTCGGAAACGGCTTGCCCGGCAGCGAACCGGCTACGACGACGGAATTCGGCGGCACTTCGCCGTAGAAGATCTCGCCGGTGGCGCGGTCGACGATCTTGGTCGACTGGCCAATGAAGACGCCCATGCCGAGCACAGAGCCCTCGCGCACGATGCAGCCTTCGACCACTTCCGAGCGCGCGCCGATGAAGCAATTGTCCTCGATGATGGTGGGACCGGCCTGCATCGGCTCCAGCACGCCGCCGATGCCGACGCCGCCCGACAGGTGCACATTCTTGCCGATCTGGGCGCAGGAGCCCACCGAAGCCCAGGTATCGACCATGGTGCCCGAATCGACATAGGCGCCGACATTGACGAAGGACGGCATCAGCACGGCGCCCGGCGCGACATAGGCCGAGCGGCGCACGATCGACGATGGCACGGCGCGGAAACCGGCCTTCTCGAAATCGACGGCGCTCCAGCCGTCGAACTTCGACGGCACCTTGTCCCACCACACGGCCTGGCCGGGACCGCCCTTGATGATCTCCATCGGGTTCAGCCGGAAGGACAAAAGGACGGCTTTCTTCAGCCATTGGTTGACATGCCACTGGCCATCGGCCTGGCGCTCGGCAACGCGGGCGGTGCCGCGGTCGAGCAGATCGAGCGCCGACTGGATGGCGTCGCGTGTCTCGCCTCTGGTCGCCGTCGAAATCGCGTCACGTTCCTCGAAGGCCTTGTCGATGGTCTTTTCGAGGCTCGCCAGATCCGGCTTCGACATGAATTCGCTCCATTACCAGGCTGTTAAGGGGCTGAGCCTTAACCTGTTTTGAAAATCGCGCGGACCCTATGTGAAGGCAGAGTAGGGGTCAATCGCGACTGCGCCATGGGACGGCGCAAGTGAATGAAATGGACGGACCTGACATCATGACACCCATGGAAAAGGCGGGCTGGACGCCGCTGCCGCATTCGGACGAGGATCTGGAGCGGGCCAGGAGCGTGCCGGACACGCCGCAGACGCGCGCCGAGACCTACCGCCTGGCGTGGAACGATCCCGACTTCATGACGCGGCGCGAATTGCGCGCGGTCAGGCTGCAGCTCGAACTCCTGAAGCCGGAGATGATCCTGGCCGAGCGCGGTATCCGCTCGACCGTGGTCCTGTTCGGGGGCGCGCGGCTGCCGGAACCCGGCGGCGAGGCCTGGGCGGCCAAAAACGAGACGCAGAAGAAGAACCTTGAGGAAAACAGCAAATATTACGAGGAAGCGCGCAAATTCGCCCGCCTCTGCTCGCAGCAATCGGCCAGTTCATACTACCGCGAATATGTCGTGGTGACCGGCGGCGGGCCCGGCGTGATGGAAGCGGGCAATCGCGGCGCCGACGATGTCGGCGCGCCCTCTATCGGCCTTAACATCGTTCTGCCGCACGAGCAGGCGCCCAATGCCTATGTGACGCCGGAACTCTGTTTCAACTTCCACTATTTCGCCATCCGCAAGATGCATTTCGTCATGCGCGCGAAGGCCGTCGCGGTGTTTCCCGGCGGCTTCGGCACGATGGACGAATTCTTCGAGACGCTGACGCTGATCCAGACCGGGCGCATGGAGCGCGTGCCGGTGATCCTGTTCGGCAAATCCTTCTGGAAACGGGCGATCGATCTCGACTTCCTCGCCGAGCAAGGCACGATCAGTCCCGGCGACCAGGACATCATCGATTTCGTCGACACCGCCGACGAGGCCTGGGGCATCGTCAGCCGGTTCTATAAGTTAGGGGAATAATGAGTAGTGAGTAGTGAGTAGTGAGTAGTGAGTAGTGAGTAGTGAGTGAGAGAATAAGCCGCTTGCAGCCTCTACTCGCCGATCAATTTCCATTACTCACTACTCACTACTCACTACTGTCTTATCCCCACAACTATCTCCGTCAGAAACCCGGCCAAATCGTCGGTGACGAAGTCGACATCATCTTCCTGCGCCGGATCGCGCTCCCAGATTTCGGAGAATGTCGGCTCGAAATTGCGCGGCACCACCAGGACCGTCGTCATGCCCAGTGACTTCGGCACGGACAGGTTGCGCGCGAGATCCTCGAACATCACCGCATTGTGGCCGGTGACGGCGTGAAGTTCGGCGAATTTCTCGTAGGTCTGGCGCGCAGGCTTGGGGTTGAGCCCGGCAGCGACGATATCGAAGATGTCGTCGAAATGATCAAGGATGCCAAGCTGGCGCGCAGTGCGCTCGGCATGCCTGCGGTCGCCGTTGGTGAAGATGAACTTGCGGCCGGGAAGCTGGCGAATGGCGGTGCCGAGGACGGGATCCGGCACCAGCCAGGAATAGTCGATGTCGTGGACCTTCTCGAGGAAATCGTCGGGGTCTATGCCATGGCGCGTCATCAACCCGTTCAGCGTCGTGCCATATTCCCGATAAAGTTCTTTCTGCAGCTTGCGCGCGTCCTCGCGCGGCAGCGACAGCAGTTCCCCGACATAGGCGGTCATCTTGACGTCGATCTGCGAGAACAGATTCGAATGATGCGGATAGAGCGTGTTGTCCAGGTCGAACACCCAGTCGGTGACATGGGCGAAGCGAGCGGGGTCGGGGTGTGTAGCCATGCGCCCCTTATGGCACGAAACGGACGATCTTGAAGGGGCTTTATCCACAACTTCTACGCGCCGAAAGTGGCAGAACAGTCTCACCGTTCAAATTTTAGGCATCCTGGAAAGGTGGCCTTCAGGGCTTGCTGGCACAGAGGCGGTCCAGTGGGAGCCAGCGATGAGCAGTATAATTCTGAAGTCCGCCACCATTGCTTTCGTCTCCGTCGCGGTTTCGCTCCTTCTGACCCTGATCATCGTCCCCGCCATGGGATTCCCGGTCAACCGCATGATCTGGCTGACCTCGACATTGTGTCCGCTGGTTCTTGCATGGGCGGCCTGCGCAAGCACGTTCTGGCACAGCGACAGGCTGAAGTCGGCGCATCGCGACCTTGCCCGCACCCATGCCCAGCTTGCCGCAGCACATCGCCGGCTGGCGGAAAAGGCCAGCCGCGACGACATGACGGGCATGCTCAACCGGGAAAGCTTCTTTGCCGTGCTCAACGGATCCCGGCACAAGCCCGATCGCGGCGCCTTGCTGATCATCGATGCCGACCATTTCAAGATGATCAATGACAGCTTCGGCCATCTGACCGGCGACGACGCGCTGCTCCTGATCGCCAGCGCGATCAAGCGCGGGGTGCGGGACGGCGACGTCCTCGGCCGCATCGGCGGCGAGGAGTTCGGCGCATTGCTGGTCGGAGCCACGGAACGGGAAGCCAAGCGCGTCGCCGAGCACATCCGCCGCGAGGTCGAGCTGATCCGCTTCCGGCCCGTGGACGAGCGGACCATTCCGCTGACCGTCAGCATCGGCGGAACCCTCTGCGACGAAAGCGCCAGCGTGTCGGAGCTGATGCGGGCCGCCGACCGGCGCCTCTACCAGGCCAAACATCGGGGACGCAACCTGGTGATCCTCGACACCGACATCTCCGAGGCGGCCTGAACGGGCTGATCCAGCATATCGGCTTGTTAAGAAGTCTCTAACCCTGTTTGCACTCGGCTGCGCATTGTTCCGGCTTGCAACCAGTTTTGGCACGCTTCTGGCTTCGATGATGAAGCATGTGCCGTTCAGGGAACATGCCTGGATGTTCAGGGAACATGCCTGGATAGAGACCCCGTCGAGAGACCTGTCATGAGTTTCCTTATCAAGAAGATATCCCGCCGAATGATCATGCAGACGCTGATCGCGGTGCCTGCCCTGTCGCTGTTCCGCAAATTGCCCGATGCGGGTTCTTCCGAAGCCGCCCCCGATGAGATCGTCGAGGTCAATGGCTGGATCCTGAAGCGGAGCGACCTGGCATGATCTTCGACAGTTATGAGGCGTTTCGCGCCGCGAATTTCACGCCCAGGGTCTGCGTTCTCGGCTCCGGCCCGGCCGGCACCACGATCGCCAGAAAGCTCGGCGCCGCCGGCATACCGGTCGTGGTGCTGGAGGCCGGCGGCAGGGAGTTCAGCGACACCTCGCAGGATTTCTACCGCGGCACCACGGTCGGCGATCTCTATTTCGATCTCGATATCACCCGGCTGCGGTTCATGGGCGGCAGCTCGAACCACTGGGCCGGCTGGTGCCGCGTGCTCGACAAACAGGATTTCGAGCCGAAGGCGTGGGTGCCGGACACGGGCTGGCCGATCCGGCGCAGCGACATCGAACCCTATCTGCGCGAAGTGCGCGAAATCCTGGAACTGCCGGATTTCCGGCCGGACGCGCCGATCTCGGACGACATCCGCTGGGTGCAGCTGATCAAGAGCGGTGCGGTGCGCTTCGCTGAAAAATACGCCGACGAGCTCGACAAGAGCAGGAACATCGCTGTCGTGCTCAACACCTGCGCCGCCGAGCTTGCCGGCGACGGCAGACGCGTGACCGGCGCCAGGCTGTGGTCGCAGGGGCAGGATGCCGGCTTCTTTAGCGCCGATTATTTTATCGTCAGTACCGGGGGGCTGGAGAATTCGCGGCTGCTTTTATGGTCGAACCAGCGCTCCAATGGCGGCGTCGTGCCGAACGCGACGGCACTTGGCCGCTACTGGATGGAACACCCGACCTTCCAGGGCGGCAACGCCATCCTGTCCGACTATGGCGCATTCGAGGTCGATGCGATGAACGAGGCCTTCTTCTCGCCGATGCCGGCCGCGATGGAGCGGCTGCGGATCATGAATTTCGGCATCAGGCTGATCGAGACGCCCTATCCCGGCGTCAAGGACCTGATCGCGAATCTCGCCTGTACGGCGCCCAACATGGCGGAGTGGCTATCGGGCAAACTCAACCAGAACCTGCGCTGCGCGGCCCAGCTCTATGTCGCCTGGGAGCAGGCGCCGCTGGCCTCGAACCAGGTCGAGCTGTCGAAGACCGTGGTCGACCACGCCGGCGTGCCGCGCATCGAGCTGCACTGGAAGAAATCGGACCTGGAACGCCGCACGCTGCTCGAAGGGCTGAGGCTTTTCGGGACGACGCTAGCCCAGAAGAACCTGGGCCGGGTGCGTATAGCCGACTGGATTTCGAATGGCGGCGACTACCCGACGGACGAGGAGACGGCCGGCCACCACCACATGGGAGGCACGCGCATGGGCACCGATGTCGCCACAAGCGTCGTGGATGCCAACTGCAAGGTGCACGGCATGGACAATCTCTATGTCGGCGGCTCCTCGGTGTTCTGCACCGCGGGCCAATGCAACCCGACGACGACGATCACGGCGTTGGCCTGCCGGCTCGGCGAGCATCTCGGCAAGGTGGTAGCCGCCTGAGGGTTCCGCAGTCCCCACTAAATCATCTCATCCCGACAAAGCCGCGTCACATAATGGCGCGGCCGCCGGAGCGGCTTAAAAGCCGTGGAGATGCGCACCGGCACGGCGGCGACGCAGCTTTCCTGGAATTGTCCTACGCCCGCCGCTCCGACCGGCCAAAACGCCGTTCGAGATAGGCCTGGCCGAACTCCAGCGTGATCGACAGGATCCAGTAGATCATCGAGGCGGTGATCAGCATCTCGATATGGCGGAACTCCGTCTGGCCCATGGTGCGGGCGAGATACATGATCTCCCAGACGCCGACGACCGACACCAGGGACGAGTCCTTCAGCATGGCGATGAACTGGTTGCCGGTCGGCGGGATGATGACGCGCATGGCCTGCGGCAGGATGACCAGCGCCATGGTCTGGCCGGGGCTCAGTCCAAGCGCAGTGGCGCCTTCGCTCTGTCCGCGCGGAATGCTTTCGATGCCGGCGCGGAAGATCTCGGTCATGTAGGCGCCATAACACAGCGACAACGCCAGAATGCCGGCCGGCACCGCGCCGATCACGTAACCGACCTGCGGCAGGCCGAGATAGATGATGTAGATCTGCATCAGCAAAGGAAGGCCGCGGAACAACGAGGTGTAGAAAGTGGCCAGCCCGTACACAATGCCGTTTCCGGTCAGTTTGGCGATGGCGCCGACAAGTGCGATGGCTGTCGCGATCAGGATCGAGATCGCCGAAATGTAGAGCGTGGTGGTGACGCCCTGGGTGATCAGGAAGCCGATCTTCCTGGCGATGAAGGCAAGCGACAGGTCGAAGGAATAGAAGAACAGCATCAGGAGCACGAACAGTTCGATCCAGACGCCGACGATCTGCTGCCGCCGGGGCAAAAGCAGCAGCAGCTTGCAATTCACCAGCACAATGAGCGCGATCAGCACTGCGGAAAGCGCGCGCGACAGGGCAGGGTTGGCCTGCAGCCAGCCGGATGCAACTGGAATCACCGAGCCGATCCAGCTTGACTTGATGCCCATCGCGTAAAGGCCGGCGGCCAACAGCGCCAGCACGAGCGCCCCCACTGCGCGGCGGGTGATCCCCGGATAGAAGAGCATCAGCCTGCCGATCATGCCGTCACCTTGTCTTTCGTGGCGGCATGACGTTCTCGCCACCAGTCCTGCGCCTGCAATTTCCAGTAGGTGAGCTGCGCGGCCGCCAGGCCGGCGGCGCCGCCGGCCCAGCTCAATCCGAATGGCGCGAACTGCCGGTACCGGTCCGAAACGCCCAGAATGCCTTCCGCAACGATTTTTCCGGCGATGGCCGTGGTGTTGAGACCATGGCCGCCGAAAGCCGTGCAATACCAGACGCCCGGCTGCAATTCGCCGATCTGGGGCATCAGGTGACGGGCATAGGACATCAATCCGGACCAGGCCAGTTCGGTCTTGAGGTCCGCAAGCTGCGGATAGGTACCGATCATCTCGCGGCGCAATTCGCGCGCCAGCGCGTAGGCAGAAGCGGCGCGCGTGGTGATGCGCCCGCCCCACAAAAGGCGATTGCCGCCATCGACCAGCCGATAATAGTCGCCGGCCCGTCGGTTGTCGCCGACCGCGTCCGTGGTCGCAACGGCTTGCGCGATCAGGCGCGGCGCCGGCTCGGAAACCATCACATAGGTCGCGATGGGCAGGAAGGCGCGGTGGAGCTGACTGAATACCGGGCCGGTGTAGCCGCCGGTAGCCAGCACGACGCGCGGTGCCCGAAGCGTGCCCTCTCGCGTGCGCAGCATCTTTTGCGGCCCCGACAGATCGCATTGCACGACTTCGGAGCTCTCATGGATGCTGCCGCCAAGCCGCTCGATCTCATCGGCCACGGAACGCAGATAATTAAGCGGATGGATGTGAAAGGCTTTCGGGTCGCGCAGGCCCTGGTAATAGCGAGCCGATTTCAGCACCGAACGGACGTCTTCTCTGCGCAGATATTGAAGCTGGTATCCGTGGTCGCGCGCCGTCTGGTCGGCATAGGCCTTGAGCGCGTCGCCATCGTCGTAGCGCAGGACGCTGACCAGCCCGTCGCGCGGCATGGCGGCCGATATGTCGAGCGCCTCGATGGTGTGACGCACGAATTCGACGCCCTCGATCGACAGCCGGTGCAGTTGCCGGGCGGCCTCCTTGCCGACACGCGCGGCAATGGTGTCGCCGCCGGTGGCGAAGCCAGGCGTCACGAAGCCGCCATTGCGGCCGGAGGCGCCGAAACCGACGACGTGGGCCTCCAGCACAGCGACGCGCAGCCCGGAGCGCGACAGCTGCAACGCCGTGGTCAGGCCGGCCAGTCCTCCGCCGACGACGGCCACGTCACAGTGCGCCTCGCCGCGGAGCGGGGGCCTGATCTTCCGGTCGATCATGGTGCGGGCGTAGTAGGTGTCCGGATAGGCCATCGGCGACTTTCAACTGCATCCCGCTCGTCAGGAAAAGCGCGTAGCGCTTTTCCCTGGGGAATTGCGCAAGAACAAAGGTTTAGAGAGGGGTGGCGATTGTTTCAAACGCTGCACCGCTCCGGCATCTGACACGTGATGCCCGCCGGTCGCCGAGCGGCGGCCGGCGGGCAATCCAACGTCATTTGGCGCTGTAGTCCTTGCCGTACCATTTCGTGGTCAGCGCGGCGAGCGTGCCGTCCTTCTTCAGCTCGGCGATGATGCCCGAAACCTTTGCGGTCCACTCGGGATCGTTCTTCTCGGCGATGACCACGAGCGGTTCCCGGAAGGCATATTCCCCTTCGAGGATCTTCACGGGATAGCCGTTCTTGATGGCGTTCTGCGCCGTCTGCTCCGGCGCGATCACGGCATTCAGGCGAACGCCGTCGCCAAGCCGCAGGTCATCGAAGGGAAGCATGGAATCGGCGAAGGTGCGGATCTCGCCGGGCTCCAGCTTGTATTCGACGGGAGGCAGGCCGGGCGCGTCGATCTCAAGCTTGCGGCGGATGAAATCCTCCGAGGTGGTGGCCGTCTCGACGCCGATCACCTTGCCGTTGAGATCGGCGACCGACTTCGCGGTGCTGTCCTTGTGCACGACGTAGACATAGGGGCTGTAGTAATAGATGCCGACAAAATCGATCACCTTGGAACGGGCCTTGGTCGGCGTGACCGAGCCGACGCCGAGGTCGTAGCGCCCTTGCCAGCGGCCGCCGGTCAGGGTCGCCCAGTCGGGCGTCTCGAACGAGACCTCGACCCCCAGCCGTTTGCCGATCTCGCGCGAGACGTCGATGTCGAAGCCGGCGAGCTCGTTGCTGTCATTGAGAAAGCTTTGCGGCGGCCAGGCGGCGTTGGTGGCGACGACCATCGCCTTCTTCGACGTGACGCGATCCAAAGTTTCTCCGGCCATGGCCGCCGTCGTGATCGCGAATGTCGCGGCGGCAAGAATGGCGAAATCGAGCAGTTTTTTCAAGGTTATCCTCCCTTATGGATGCAGCTGAAATGACGGTGCCTGCGTCGGGCACCAGTGGTTGTTGCGATCGGCCTCGTCCGCGACCTCTCCGCGGCGTGCCGTGGCGTTCGGCTTGCGGATGCAAGTTCAACGCGGCTCGGTGTCGATTTGCGTCCATCGCAGCCGAAGCTGTTCCCCCTCATGGACTGGCGTTTGTGACAGTTGACACTCAGGTCGCGAAAAGCAGGGTTCCACCCGGCGAAATGCCGGATAATGGCAGCCATGCAGTCATTACGTGCCGTGAGGCGGCAAAATGCCGGATATTTGCGCCTTGCGCAGCCTGCACCGGCGGTTCCTCAGGATTGTCGCGGAGGTGGTTCAGCCGATAGGATCGCGCCGAGGGATTTGACGGTTGCAGGGCGGATCGAAGGAGAGGATTGATTGTGGAATTGACCGAAAAAGATCGCCAGCTGCTTGCGCTGATGCAGAAGAACGCGCGTGAGCCGGTCGCATCACTGGCGCGTCAGCTCGGCGTATCCCGGACTGCCTTGCAGGAGCGCATACAAAAGCTCGAGGCGGGCGGCGTCATCGAAGGCTACGCGGTGCGGCTGACCAAGGAGGCGGCTCAGAACTCCGTCCACTGTTTCACCTTCGCCGCCCTGAACAACAAGAGCTACCCGGACGTCTCCAGGAAGATCAAGGCGATGCCTTCGATCCAGGCGGTCTATGCCATAACCGGAGAGTGGGACCTGATCATCCATGTCGCGGCCGAGACGCTCGAGAAGCTGAACCGGGAAGTGAATGCGCTGAACGAAATCAGCGGCATCGTCAAAACCGCATCGCATGTGGTGATGGAGACGAAGTTCAATCGCAACATCTATGCCGCACTGTAGAAAGGGCGAGGTTTCGCTCGCCCCTGCCCATCCAAATCCGGCTAGAGCAATTCACCGTTCCATGGAACGCTAAACTGCTCTATCTCTTTGTTTTTGCGCAATTCCCAAGGGAAAGCGCTGCGCGCTTTTCCCGGGGAAACCGTGCACACTTTTCCTGGAACTGCTCTAGACAGTCGCTGGGTCGAGTGCGGGCTCGCCCATGCGGCGAGCGACGATCGCCGCGAAATCGGCGGTCTGGAATGTGTCGCGCAGCGCGTCGAAGGACGGCAGCACGAAATAGACGCGCTGGAACTTGTCGATTTCGTAGCCCGTGCGCATCACCGTTTCCAGGTCGAAAGACGCATGGTGCGCATCCTTGCTTTCGACCGCGAACTGCAACTCCGTGAAGGATGACATCAGACCGGCGCCGAAGGCCTTCAGCGGCTGACCACTCTCCTGCATGAGGCCGTATTCGGCCGTGTACCAGTAGAGCCGGCTGATCATTTCGTCGCCGCCCAGCGCGATGATGTCGCCGGCCTTCTGGCCATACATCTGCATGAAGTCGGCGAAGACCGGCTGCGACAGCACAGGCACATGTCCGAAGAAATCATGGAACATATCGGGTTCGACGATGTAGTCGAGCTCCTGCTGCGTCCGCAGCCAGTTGGTGACGGGGAAACGGCGGCTGGCGAGATGGTCGAAGAAGGGCGCGGCCGGGATGAGCCCTGGCACGGCGACGATCTCCCAGCCAGTCAGCTTGCGCAACTTGGCACTGACTTCGTCGAAGTCCGGGATGCGGTCGAGCAGGCCGAGCTTGTCGACGCCGTCGAGATAGGAATGGAGGGCGAGCTTGCGCGTCAGTTTCGTCTGGCGGTCGCACAGCGTGCGCCAGACCGCCTGTTCCTCGGCGCTGTAGTCATAGCTTTGCGCCACGGTGAAATCGGCACGGCAGACCGAGTAGTCGCCGCGCAACCCTTGAGCCGCGCAGTCGCGGGCATATTCGGCAACGCTCATTGTCGTCATGGTTTTCTCCTCGCCAATCTTGAATTCCGGATGTGCCCGAAGTTAACCGGACTTGCGGAGGCAAATCGGTTTTGGTGATGGCCGGAATGAGGATTTTTGGATAACATCCACTCGGAATATGCCATAGCGGAGTGAAAATGCCTCAATTCGACGATTTCGAGATCAAGATGCTCGATATCCTCCAGCGCGACGGACGCAAGCCGGTCTCCGAACTGGCGCAGGAGATCGGCCTGTCGACGACACCTTGCGCGCGGCGCTTCGAGGCGCTGCAGGAGGCCGGCATCATCAAGGGCTTTGCCGCCGTGCTCAGCCGCCGTGCCGTCGGCCTGACGGTCGAGGTGTTCATCCAGGTGCGGCTGGTCAGCCACAGCGACGGTTCGCCCGAGAGTTTCATCGCCGCGGTCCAGCGCATGGACGAGGTATCATCCTGCTGGACGATGACCGGCGACCACGACTTCCTGCTGCATGTCATGGTGCCGTCGGTCGACGAACTCAACGCCTTCGTCATGCACCGGCTGATGCGGCTCGACGGTGTGCGCGACGTCCACACGCAGCTCGTGCTGCAGAACATCAAGGGACCCGGCCACGTGCCGCTCGGACATCTGCGGCGGTGATGGCGCCGGCCAGCATGGGCGGATCACCCATGAAGAGGTCCCGCCATGAAGCTCGTTCTCCATGCGCTGGTATACGCAGATGGACGGCGGCTCTGGTCCGCGAGTCTGGGGATGACGCGCGATGGCCGGATGAAAGATGGCCGATTTCCGGAGCGCGCCACAGACGCGGAAGAGCAATCGATGGTGTTCGAACGGACGGCATGGAAACCTGCCGTGCTCGCGGCCATGCATTCGCACCGCGCCTGACTTTTTCACGCTGGCCGTTACCAGGCTGCGCGCTACTTCCTGGAAGCAGAGGGTGTCCGGCAGGAGGAAGCGATGGAGCTTGTCACCCATAAAAAGATGAAAGAGGGCCGGCTGATGCCTTGGGGAAAAGGCACCGTCGTCAGCGGCGCCAGGGGCTATGTCTTTCTCGCCGGCAATACGGGCACGGCCGAAGATTACGACCCGTCGACGGGCAAAGGTGGCGCCGTCGGGGACGCGGCGACGCAATGGCGCTCCATTTTGACGACCATCAAATCGGACCTGGAGGAGCTTGGCAGCTCGCTCGAGCATCTCGTCAAGATCACCCAATATGTCAAAGGACCATTTCCGGACGGCGGCGTTCTGAGTTCCCCCAATTTCCGGCTGGACGTCATGGACGAATTCTTCGCCGCGCACTGCCCGAAGCACTGCAGCTACAACAATCCGCCGCCATCGGAGGTAATCGGGGTTGCCGCACTTGCGCATCCCGATCTCGTCATCGAGATCGTGGCGATCGCCGCTCTACCGGACTAGCGTCCGGCGCGGCAGCCCACAAATATCAGGGCACGATCAGCGTGCCGGCGCCGTGCTCGGTGAACAGTTCAAGCAGCACCGAATGCGGCGTCTTGCCGTTGAGGATGACGACGCCTTCGACGCCGCGCTCGATCGCCTCGATGCAGGTCTCGACCTTCGGGATCATGCCGCCCGACACCGTGCCGTCCTTGATCAGCGCCTTGGCCTCGGCGACCGTCAGCTCGTCGATCAGCTTCTTGTCCTTGTCGAGCACGCCCGGCACATCGGTGAGGAACAGAAGACGCGAGGCCTTGCAGGCGCCGGCGATGGCGCCGGCAAAGGTATCGGCATTGATGTTGTAGGTGTGTCCGTCGCGGCCGGGCGCCACCGGCGCCAGCACCGGGATCATCTCGGAGCGCGCCAGAAGGTCGAGCAGCGTGCGGTCGACCTCGACCGGCTCGCCGACGAAGCCGAGATCGAGCACGCGCTCGATGTTGGAGTCCGGGTCGATCATGGTCTTGCGCGCCTTTTCGGCGAACACCATGTTGCCGTCCTTGCCGCACAGGCCGATCGCCCATTCGCCCTCGGCGTTGATGAGCGCGACGATCTCCTTGTTGATAGAGCCCGCCAGCACCATCTCGACGATCTCGACCGTCTTCTGGTCGGTGACGCGCAGGCCGCCCTCGAATTTGGATTCAATGCCCATCTTGTTGAGCATGGCGCCGATCTGCGGCCCGCCGCCATGGACGACGATCGGGTTGACGCCGGACTGTTTCAACAGCGCGATGTCGCGCGCGAAGGCTTTGCCGAGTTCGCTGTCGCCCATGGCGTGGCCGCCATATTTCACCACCACCGTCTTGTTCTCGTAGCGCTGCATGTAGGGCAGCGCCCGCGACAGCAGGGCGGCCTGCATTTCGGCGGTGGCGGCGATGTCCGTCATCGGCGTGGTTCCCTGGCTTTTGATTTCATGCCTGTCGTTGCCCCAAAACCGCTGCGCATTTTTGGCGACATGCATCAGGTAAAGACGGCGGCGTCTTAGCGGGAATTGGCGCGGGCCGCAAACGGCTTTGCTGTCATATTCGGGCGGCTCACGACCTCGTCATCACTTATGGCACCATAAGCGGTGCCCTGCGGCCCAGCCAACCGGAGATCTTCTCCATCTGCGCGGCCAGGGACAAAAGCGTCTCCTCGTCACCGGGCCGGCCCGCGGCCTGGATGCCAAGCGGCAGGCCGGCTTCGGTGACGTGGATGGGCAACGCGATGGAGGGCTGGCCGCTGATATTCTGGATCGCCGGCCAGTGGGTGAACCACAGGCTCTTGTCCATCAGCTGGCCGAACAGCGGTTCGATCCTGAGCAGCGCCGTGAGGCGAAGCTTGTCGAGCATATTCTCGATGAGCTCGTCGGCGCCCTTCGGGTCCATCGCGCCGCAAGCGAGCGGCGGGTGGGCGATAACAGGCATCAGCACGGCGTCGTAACGCGCCGTCTCCGCAATCAGTTGCCGCGAGGCGGCATGCAGCCGCTGCAAGCCTGCATAGGTCTCGCCGGCCGAGACCATTTCGCCCAATCGGCCGAGCACCCGCGTCGCGCGCTCGATGTCGCCGGTGACGGTGCGGCCGACGCGCACCGCCTCGGCCCGCAACATGCCTGCGACGGCCGAGGCAACCGTTCTGCAGAAATCGGCGAAGAAGTCGCGACCGATGGAGGGCAAATCGATTTCCTCGACGCTGTGGCCGCCCTCGCGAGCGAGCGCCACCGCGGTATCGAGCGCTTTCAGCGTCTCGGCCGAAATCGGCAGGCCAAGCGGAGAGTTCCGGTACATTGCGAGCTTGAGCTTGCCGGGATCGCGCGCGGCAGCCGCGGCGAACGCACCCTTCGGCGGCGGCGCGGCATAGGGCGCGAGCGGGTCGGGGCCATGGGTGAGGTCAAGCAGCAGGGCGCAATCGCGCACCGAGCGGGTGACGGCATGGTCGACCACCATGCCGTACCAGCTTTCGCTCACCAATGGCGACAGCGGGACGCGGCCGCGCGAGGTCTTGAGGCCGACCAGCCCGGTGCAGGCAGAAGGCACGCGGATCGAGCCGCCGCCATCTGAGGCATGCGCCACCGGCACGACGCCGGCGGCGACCAGTGCCGCAGCGCCGCCGGACGAGCCGCCGCTGGTGTGGCCGGTGTTCCAGGGATTGCGGGTGATGCCGAAGGCTTTTGATTCGGTCATCAGCCGCAGCCCGTGTTCGGGCGATGTCGAGGTGACGATGGGTGTCAGTCCGGCGGCGAGATAGCGTTCGGTCAGCACCGAACTGACCTCGGGCACCCAGGCGGGGATGCGGCTGCCGCCATGTGACGGCACGCCCTTGATGGCGATGCCGAGATCCTTGATGGCGAAGGGCACGCCGGCCAGCGGTAGGGAACGATCGATGCCCTTCGCCCGGCTGCGCGCCGCATCGTAGAGTGTCTCGGCCGTGGCATTGATTTCAGGCCGGCTGGCCTCGGCGCGCGCGATCGCAGCGTCGACCAGTTCGACCGGCGAAACCTCGCCCTTGCGCACCAACGTGGCAAGGCCGGTGGCGTCTTCTTCCCACAGCACTCGTTCGACCGACATGCGCGCTCCCCCGATCCAGGCAAGGTAACCAGCGGCCAATCCGTTGGCAATCGAGCGATGAACGAGTGCGGCGCGGTGCGGAAAGCTTTGGGTGCACGGAAATTTGCGCCGTTGCAAATACATCGCAATCCCCTAATTTGCCGACATGACGCCACAGGAGATCAGCAATCTGATTGTCCGGACTTCGATGAAGGACCGGGCTTCGTTCGATCTGCTGTACCGGCAGACCAGCGCGAAACTTTTCGGTGTCTGCCTTCGTGTATTGAAGGACCGGGGAGATGCCGAAGAGGCGCTTCAGGAGGTCTTCGTCAAGATATGGACGAAGGCGGACCGTTTCGCCGTCTCGGATCTAAGCCCGATTTCCTGGCTGGTGGCCATCGCGCGCAACCATGCGATCGATCGTATCAGGGCGCGGCGGGAACCTGCCGCCTATATCGATGCCGCGCTCGATGTGGCCGATCCGGCGCCGGGACCGGAGGCCATGACCGTGGCAGGTGGCGAGTCCGAGCGCATCTACCATTGTCTCGAGGAATTGGAGAAGGGCCGGGCAGCGGCTGTCCGGGGCGCCTATCTGAACGGCGAGAGCTATGCCGAACTGGCGGAGCGCCATGGCGTGCCGCTGAACACGATGCGAACCTGGCTGCGGCGCAGCCTGCTGAAGCTCAGAGAGTGTCTGGAAAGATGACGCTGGTAGACGACGACGGACCGGAACGTGGAGGCGACGACCTGTTCGCCGCCGAATACGTTCTTGGCGTCCTGACAGCGGAAGAACGCCAGATCGCGTCCCGCCGCATCGATGGCGACGCCGCATTCGCTCGGCTTGTCGATGCCTGGGAGGCCCATTTTTCGCCCTTGGCCGTCGCCTATCCCGGGACAGAACCTCCGATCAGGGTCAAGGAGGCGATCGATCGCCGGCTGTTCGCCTCGCGGCCTCGCGCCGGCCTATGGTCGAGCCTTGCCTTCTGGCGCGGCCTTGCCGCCGCCGCCATCGCGGCGCTGGCGATCTACATCGCCTTGCCTTTCATCAACCCGCCGCTCCAACAACCACAGCTTGTCGCCTCGCTGGCCGCCGAAGGCAGCGACGTCAGATACCTCGTCGTCTATGACGCGGCGCATCATGAAGTCGGCCTGTCGCACGTTTCCGGTGAGCGGGCCTCCGGCAAGGACTTCGAACTGTGGGTGATCGTGGGCAAGAACGCGCCGGTTTCGATGGGCGTCATCCCGGCCGGGAAGGCTGCGCATGTGGCGGTTTCGCCGGCCGTGCAGCAGAAACTTGCGCAGGGCGCCGTGCTGGCGGTCAGCCTCGAGCCTTCAGGCGGTTCGCCGACCGGCCAGCCGACGGGACCGGTGGTCGCGGCAGGCGACCTGAAGGGCATCTGATGGCTCCCCGCCCGGACCGTCGCCTTACAAATATTTAAGTCTATTTTTGTATGGATAACCACGGACCAAATTCTCGTGGTTGGATCAGCCTATCCGCCGAAATCACTGGACCTCATTCGGAAGAAAATAATTCTTTCATAGAAAGCGAAACTAAGTTTTGCATGGCCCGTATCTCCTCGCGTTCCCAATGATGGGGAAAACAACCCGAGGAGACTTACATCATGCGTAAACTCGCCACCCTTTTGCTCGCCGGTACGATCGGCCTCTCAGCGCTCGGCACCATCGCCTATGCCGCCAATCCGATGGTCGGGGGCGCACCCATGTACGCCAAGAAGAACATCATCGAGAACGCCGTCAATTCGAAGGACCACACGACGCTGGTCGCTGCCGTCAAGGCAGCGGGCCTGGTCGACACGCTGCAGGGCGCCGGACCCTTTACTGTTTTCGCTCCCACCAACGAGGCCTTTGCAGCGCTTCCGGCCGGCACGGTCGAAACGCTGCTCAAGCCCGAGAACAAGGACAAGCTGACCAAGGTCCTGACGTGCCATGTGATCGCGGCGAAAGCGATGGCCGCCGACGTCGCCAAGATGGCCAAGGCCGATGGCGGCGCGCATGTGGTCAAGACCGCCGGCGGCTGCGAGCTGACGCTCAAGGCCGACAAGGGCAAGGTCACCGTCACGGACGAGAACGGTAACGTCGCCCATGTGACGATTGCCGACGTCAGGCAGTCCAATGGCGTCATCCACGTCATCGACAAGGTTCTTTTGCCGAAGATGTAACGAACGGCTCGCTGCCGGCGAACAGGCAGCAAGGCTCTCCTGCCGGTGCGCGGCTCCGCGTTGCGCCGGCAGGCGTCCGCTGCGCACTGTGGCTCCAACCAGGAGGCTGGTGCGGGTAACGTTCGGCCCTCAACGGCTTTTGATTTTCAGCCGAGCGTTGAATGTGGCAAACAGATAGCAGGAGGATTGGCCATGAACCGTCGCGACTTTCTCTTGAGCGGCGCCGCCGCCATCGGCGTGGTCGCCGGCACGGCATCTCTGCTGCGCATGGGCGGATCGCAGGATGCACGTGCGGCGGAGACCTTCGAAGTCACCAAGACCGATGCCGAATGGCGCGCGATCCTGTCTCCCGCGGCCTTCGACGTGCTGCGCAAGGAAGGCACCGAATATCCCGGCACCAGCCCATTGCTCAACGAGCACCGCAAGGGCGTCTTCGCCTGCGCCGGCTGCGACCTGCCGGTTTACTCCTCCGAGACGAAGTTCGATTCCGGCACCGGCTGGCCGAGTTTCTGGCAGGAGATCGCCAACGCCGTCGGCAAGACGCAGGACCGGTCGCTCGGCATGACTCGCACCGAAGTCCACTGCCGCCGCTGCGGCGGCCATCTGGGCCATGTCTTCGACGACGGCCCGCCGCCGACCGGGCTGCGTCACTGCATCAACGGCGTGGCGCTGAGCTTCAAGCCCGCCACAGCCTGAGACCATGCGGCCGCGATATGAAAAAACTCCGGGTTTGCGACCCGGAGTTTTTTAGCGGTCAGTCATTTCGGGCGTGGACTGGGGGAGCTTCCCGAAACGGCTGCCCGTGTTTCCTTGCTTTCAGCGCATTACCGAACGCAAACCGTTTCTCCCGGTGTCAGTGCCCGCCGCCGCCACCGCCGGCGGCCGCCGGTTTGCGGATCATCATGGTGAACAGGCCAAGCGTCGCGAACAGCACCGTCAGCATGTAGAACACGTCCATGAAGGACAGCAGCGCCGCCTGCTGCTGGACCATGCCCGACAATTTCGAGATCGCCGCGCTGGCCGCGTCCAGGCCGGCGGTCTGCTCGAAATTGAGCGTCATGTTCTGCAGCTTCTGCTGCGCGGCCGCACTTCCCCACTGTACGTGCTCGGAGAGCCTTGCATAGTGGAAGGCGTTGCGGTCGATCAGCACCGTGTTGATCAGGGCGAGGCCGACGGCACCGCCGAGATTGCGGGTCAGGTTGAACAGGCCCGACGCATTCTTCAGCCGCTCGGGCGGCAGCGTGCCGAGCGCGATGTTGTTGATCGGCACCATGCACAGCATCATCGAACAGCCGCGCAGGATCTGCGGGATGAGCAGCTCGTAAAAATCCCAGTCGGCGGTCAGATGCGTCATCCACCAGGTTCCGGTGGCGAAGCCGAAGAAGCCGATCATCATCATCAGGCGCGGGTCCATCTTGTTCGACAGGATGCCCGAGACCGGCGCGGTGAAGAACATCGCCAGGCCGCTGACGAACAGTGCCTCGCCGATCATCATGGAATCGTAGCCGCGGATGCGTCCGAGGAACACGGGGTAGAGATAGGTGAGACCGTAGAGGCCGATTCCGATGACGAAGGAGAACAGCGAGCCGAAGGCGAAGTTGATATTGCTGAACGCCTTGAGATCGACGATCGGCTCCTCGGCGGTGAACACCCGCCAGAAGAACAGCACCGCGCCGAAGGTCATGACGACGGCGCAGATGAACACCGCCTGATCTTGCAGCCAATCATTGTTCGGGCCTTCCTCGAGCACATATTCCATGCAGCCGAGGAACGCCGCCATGCCGGCAAGGCCCCACCAGTCGAACTTCGAGAACAGCTTCAGGTTGGGCTTGTCGAAGTCGATCAGCGACCAGGCCGCCGTCGTCACCAGAATGCCGGGCACGACATTGACGAGGAACAGCCAGTGCCAGGACATTGCGTGGCTGATATAGCCGCCGACGGTCGGACCGATGGTGGGCGCCAGGGTGGCCACCAGGCCGATCATCGGCGAAACGACGGCACGGCGCGACGGCGGGAAGATGGTGAAGGCGGCCGCAAAGACGCTGGGGATCATGCCGCCGCCGATAAAACCCTGGATGGCGCGGTAAACGATCATCTGGTCGATGTTGGTGGCGGTCGCGGCGAGCGCGCTTGCAGCGGTAAAACCCGCCGCCGAAATTGTGAACAGAACACGCGTCGACAGCATCCGGCTGAGAAAGCCGGACAGGGGGATCATGACCACCTCGGCGATCAGATAGGCCGTCTGCACCCAAGGGATCTCGTCGGAACTGGCGCTCAGGCCAGCCTGGATCTCGGCCAGCGAGGCCGAGACGATCTGGATGTCCAGGATGGCCATGAACATGCCGAACACCATCGCCAGGAAGGCTATGACGCGCCGCGTCGAGATGGTGTCAGGCACAGCCGGCCTCGCCGGCGGCGCTCCTGCGGTCAGGGTTGCGGTGGCCATGGCGTTGCTCCCCGGAGCGCGCTCAGTTGATCGCGGCCGGCGCGGTGCGGCTGTCGACGGCGACAACGACGCTTAAGCCGGCGCGCAGTCTGCCGCTCTTCAGCGCATCGGCCGGCACGTCGATGCGGACCGGGACGCGCTGCACCACTTTGGTGAAATTGCCGGTGGCATTTTCCGGCGGCAGCAGCGAGAACACGGCACCCGAGGCCGGCGCCAGCGAGGAAACAGTGCCCTCGATGGGCTCGCCGTCGATGGCATCGACCGAAATCCTGACCTTTTCGCCGGGCACCAGCCGGGCAAGCTGGGTCTCCTTGAAGTTGGCGACGATGTAGAGCTTGTTCATCGGAACGATGACGGCGAGCTTCTGGCCGGGGCTCACGAGGTCGCCCTGCTCGACGGAACGGTTGCCGACGACGCCGTCATAGGGCGCCTTGAGCACAGTGAAGGACAGGTCGCGCGCGGCCTTGTCGCGGCTGAGCTGCAAGGATGCCAGCGTGCTTGCCGATTCAGCACGCTGCGCCTCCAGCACGCCGATATTGGCCTGTGCTGCGGCGATCTGCGCGTCGGCGCCGACGAGAGCGGCGTTGGCCTGGTCGAGCGCCGTCTGGGCGTCGTCGAGTTGCGCCTGCGTACCGACATGGGTCTTGAGCAGTTGCGCGGCGCGCTGCTGGGCGCGCGCGGCATTGGCCGCCGCGGCCTGGTCGGCGGTCTTGGCGGCCTGCGCCTGCTGCAAGGAGGCCTGCGCCGCCTTGGTCTGCGCATCGATGCGATCGAGCGTCCTGGCCAGCGTGGCGATCTGCGCCTCGGCCTGGGCGACCGCTATTTTGTAATCACCGTCATCGACCGTCAGCAGGGGATCGCCGGCCTTGACCTGCTGGTTCTCGCTGACCTTGACCTGATCGACATAGCCGGAGATCTTGGGCGAAATGAAAGCCATGTCGGCCTGGACATAGGCGTCGTCGGTCGAAATCATGAAACGGCCGGTGGTCCAGTAATCGTAGCCGTACCAGGCGCCGGCGCCGAGCAGTGCGACGCCGATGATCGGCAGCAGGAAAGAGCGCACGGAACGCTTCTTCTTCGCCGGAGTTTCCGCCAGAGGCGGCGCGGCGACTGGGTGGACGGGAACTTCCGGTGCTTCCGTCGCCGGGGCGACCTTGGCGTTGGGGAAAGGACGGACTTCGGCGGTGGACGGCGCGTTCGAGGACATGACATCTCTCTAAGTTATAATACTGAACCGTTCGGTTCGATCCGGCCGTTGACATAGCGCCTAAAGAGGACCATATCAAGAGGCAATCGAACCGCTTGGTTCGAATTATTTTCGAGGTGTGACTTTAATGGCCGACACAACGCCCGACGTCGAAAACGACAATTGCGGCGACCTGCTGGACGGCTTGCGCCGCGGCCGCCCGGCAGCCGGACAGGATCCGGTCAAGCGCAGCCAGATCATCGATGGCGCCCGCCGGGTCTTTATCGACAAGGGCTTCGAGGCGGCCTCGATGAACGACATCACGCGGGAAGCCGGCGTTTCGAAAGGCACCATCTATGTCTACTTCGCCAACAAGGAAGAGCTGTTCGAGGCGCTGATCGAGGAAGAGCGCGGCACGATCTTCAAGAACATGTATGACGTGCTCGACCGTGCCGACGACCTGCGCGAGACGCTGGTGAAATTCGGCAAGGTCCTGTCCATGAAGATCACCTCGGCCAAGGTCATCCAGGCCCAGCGCACGGTGATCGGCGCCTCCGACAGGATACCCGACATGGGCGCGCGGTTTTACGAACGCGGCCCCAAACGCGGCCACGACAAGGTCGTGACCTTCCTCAAGGCCGCCATCGACCGTGGCCTGCTCAAGATCGACGATGTCGACCTTGCCGCCTATCAGTTCACAGAACTCTGCCTGGCCGGTCTTTTCCGGCAGTGCATCTTCGCCTATCGCGCCAAGGCTCCGAACCAGGACGAAATCGACCATATCGTCAGGTCGGGCGTCGACATGTTCCTGAAGGCCTATGGCACCGAAATGCTTGCCGCGGAGGAAAGCCACAAGATGATCGCCCTGGAGGCGAAGGCTTAACCCGGCTTTTTGTGCCGCTAGCCGCCATTGGCCGCGAGCACGATCGCGGCGCGCAGCTCCTCCAGGCCCTCGGCCTTTTCCGATGACGTCGCCAGCACGAAAGGAAACGCCGCCGGTCGCTTCTTGATCTTGGCAAGCGTCTCCTCAATCAGCCGCGGCACGCCGGCGGCCTTGATCTTGTCGGTCTTGGTCAGCACGACCTGGTACGAAACCGCCGCCTTGTCGAGCAGCGACAGCACCTCGTCGTCCTTGGCCTTGATGCCGTGGCGGGCGTCGATCAGCACATAAACCCGCTTCAGCGTGACACGGCCCTTGAGATAGTCGAAGACCAGCTTCGTCCAATCGTCGACCTTTTCCTTGGGCGCGGTGGCATAGCCGTAGCCCGGCATGTCGACCAATGCCATTGGCGGCAGGTCGGCGCCCTCCCCCGAAAATCCGTCCGGCACGAAATAATTGAGTTCCTGCGTGCGCCCTGGCGTGTTGGAGGTGCGCGCCAGGCCCTTCTGGTTGACCAGAGCGTTGATCAGCGACGACTTGCCGACGTTGGAGCGGCCGGCAAAGGCGATTTCCGGCGGCCCTTCCGGCGGCAGGAACTTCATGGCGGGCACACCGCGGATGAAGATCCACCCGCGGGTAAACAGGTCCGTGCCGATCGTGGTGCTGTATTGAGCGTTCAAGCTGCTGTCTCCAGAAGAGAAATATCGGCGCCCCTGATGGCATCGAGGTTGCGGCTGATCTTGTCCACCGGCCAATCCCACCAAGCCACCGCCAGCAGCCGCCGGATCGTCCTGTCGTCGAAACGCATCTTGACGACCTTGGCCGCGTTGCCGGCGACGATGGCATAGGGCCGCACGTCGTGCGTGACCACGGACTTCGCCGCAACGATGGCGCCATGTCCGATTTGCACCCCCGGCAGGATCACTGCCTCCATGCCGATCCAGACATCGTTGCCGACCACCGTGTCGCCGCGCACCTCCTTCGACCATGTGACGGGGTCGAAACCCTTTTCCCAGCCATGGCCGAAAATGTTGAACGGATAGGTTGAAAAACCGGACATGGCGTGGTTGGCGCCGTTCATGATGAAGCGGGCACCTTCGGCGATGGCGCAGAACTTACCGATGATCAGCCTGTCGCCGATGAAGGAATAGTGGTGCAGCACGCATTTCTCGGCGAATTTATCCGGCCCTTCCGGATCGTCATAATAGGTGAAGTCGCCGATCTCGATGTTGGGCGCGCTCACCAGCGCCTTGAGGAAGCCGACGCGCGTGTGCATCGGGATCGGGTGCTTGATGTCGGGATTGGGTCCGGTCATGGCGGTTCGTCCGGGAATTGGCTGGCGGACGCGTCCCGCGTCGGCGCACACCTCGTCAAAGTAGCGTAATCCGCCGTATAGCACCAATCGCCCCGGGAGCGAGTCTTCGATGGTGGACAAGCGCATTTGCCGGATCGGACGGTGCCGCGCGTTTGCAGTTTCGCCCATCGCGGGCAGACGTGGACCGATGCCGGCGCACAAGAAAAAACCCGGACGAGCCGGGGTTTTTTGAAATCGTGAGCCGGCGCCTCTATTCCGCTGGCGACGGTTTCTTGCGGAACAGCGCTAGCAGATTGTCCCACAGTTCGATCTTGGCGCCCTGGCGCTTCATGATCACGCCTTGCTGGAGGATCGACAGCGTGTTGTTCCAGGCCCAGTAGATGACCAGGCCTGCCGGGAAACCAGCCATCATGAAGGTGAAGATGACGGGCATCCAGGTGAAGATGGCGGCCTGCGTCGGATCCGGCGGCGTCGGGTTCATGCGCATCTGCAGGAACATGGTGACGCCCATGATCAGCGGCCAGACGCCGATCATCAGCATGTGCGGAAGCGTGATCGGAACAAGGCCGAACAGGTTGAAGATCGAGGTCGGATCGGGCGCGGCCAGATCCTGGATCCAGCCGAAGAACGGCGCATGGCGCATCTCGATGGTGATGTAGAGCACCTTGTAGAGCGAGAAGAAGACCGGGATCTGCAATGCCACCGGCCAGCAGCCGGCGAGCGGATTGATCTTCTCGGTCTTGTACAGCTCCATCATCGCCTGCTGCTGCTTCATCTTGTCGTCCGCGTATTTCTCGCGGATCTCGAGCATCTTGGGCTGCACCTTCTTCATGTTCGCCATCGACGCGTAGGACTTGTTGGCGAGCGGGAAGAAGATGGCCTTGACGATGACGGTGGTGGCGAGGATCGCCAGGCCGAAATTGCCGAGGAATTTGTAGAGCGTGTCGATCAGCCAGAACATCGGCTTGGTGATGAAGTGGAACCAACCCCAGTCGATCAGCAGGTCGAACCGCTTGATGTGGCGGTCTTCGGCATAGGCATTGATCTTGGCGACTTCCTTGGCGCCGGCGAAGACCTCGGTCTCGACGGTTGCCGACTGGCCGGCCTCGACATTGATCGGGTCGGTGAGGAAGTCGGACTGGTAGCGGTGGCGGCCGTCCACGAAATAGCCGAAGCGCGGCTGGAACGGCTGCTTCTCGCTCGGGACCACCGTCACCGCCCAGTATTTGTCGGTAATGCCAAGCCAGCCGTCCGTCGACTTGCCCGGCTTGACTTCCTTGTCCTTCTCGATGGACGCGTATTTGTGTTCCTGCAGGCCTTCCGCACCGGTGAAGCCGATCAGGCCTTCATGCAGCACGTAGGTGCTGGCGACTGCCGGCTTGTCGTAGCGCGTTACGCGGCCGTAATTCGATAGCGTAACCGGGGCCGAACCCGAATTGCGCACCTCGTCGGAAACGGTGAACATGTAGTCGCTGTCCACAGAGAAGGTGCGCTTGAAGGTCAGCCCCTTGTCACTGGTGTAAGTCAGCGTCACCGGCGTCGACGGGGTCAGCGTCGGATTGCCTTCGACGTTCCACACCGTATCCGCGCCCGGTACCGTGCCCGTCTTGTCGTTGCCGACGAAGCCGATCTCGGCGAAGTAGCCGCTGGGCAACTCCGAAGGGTTGAGCAGTTCGATCTTGGGCGAATCCTTGTCGACGGTTTCGGTGTAGTGCTTGAGCTTGAGGTCGTCGAGACGGGCGCCGGTCAGGTTGATCGAGCCTTCGAGGCTCGGCGTGTCGATCTTGACGCGCTTCGAAGCCGCCAGCGCCTGGTCGCGGCTGGCCGCGGTGACGGTGTCTCCGCCGGGCGCGTTGGGGATGGCACCGGGAGCGGTGCCGGCCGGTGCCGGCGTTGCCGCGCCCGGATTGGCTGTCTCCGCCGCCTTCTTCTGCTCTTCCACGCGCTGCTGCTCGACGCGCGCCGCCTCGCGCTGCTGTTCGACGCGCGGGTTCATGTAGAAGACCTGCCACAGGGTCAGGATCAGCACCGACAGCGCGATGGTGATGAAGAAGTTTCGGTTGTTTTCCATCGAGAGCCCTTGGCCTATCGTGTTCCGCGAAGTCGGCGGGAGAGTTCGACCTTCAACTGGCCGAACGGGGCGCGGAGCGCATCATCGCGCCCGACGATGACATAATCATTGCCGGGCATCATGTCATCGGCCGCATGGGTGCGCACGGCCTCTTTCAGCCGCCGCCTGACGCGGTTGCGCACGACCGCGTTGCCGACCTTCTTGGTGACGGTGTAGCCGACGCGCGGCGCGCCGCCGTCGCCGCGGTCGAGGACCTCGACGAGGAAAAACCGCCCGCGACGTTTTTCACCACGGCGGACGGCCAGGAATTCCGCGCGTTTCAGAAGCCGCTTGGGATTTTGTCCCACTGGCTTGCCGGTTGCGGGCAACGATCTTGTCTCGCTCAGGCGCTGAGCCGCTTGCGGCCGCGGTTGCGGCGAGCTGCGACGACGCCGCGACCACCCTTGGTGGCCATGCGGGCACGGAAACCGTGCCGGCGTTTGCGGACGAGTTTGGACGGTTGGTAGGTACGCTTCATTTGTTTTAATACCGCGGGGTGCGGCCCTTCTTGATTCTGTCACTCTGTAACAGGAGCTTTGCCGGGCCGGCTTTGGCGCGATCGAAACCGCGCCGGGACGAATGGCCCAAGCGTGAGCGGGCTTATAGAAAGAAGGGTTTTGGAAGTCAATCCGGTGCCGGGCCGGTGCCGGGCCGGTGTCGCCGGGCCCGGGATGCGCACTTTCGGCGGCAATTATATCTCTCCGACCAAGGGGGAAATTGGCAAAAAAGCCGCAATCGCCTAATCTGGGCTGATCAAGCGATTGTGAAGACAGGACCGCATGAGCGAAACCACGCACGCCGAGGAAGGGACAGGACCAGCGCCAGCCGCCGTCCGCAGCGTACCCTTGTCGCGCGGCCTGTCGACAAAACTGCTGCTGTTGACCATCGTTTTCGTGCTTTTGGCCGAGGTGCTCATCTTCCTGCCCTGGATCGCCAGCTACCGGCTGGCCTGGCTCAAGGAGCGGCTGAGTACCGCCGCTGCCGTATCGATCGTGCTGGTGCAGGGCGAACCGACCTCGCTGTCGCGCACGGCGCAGAACGACGTGCTTATGGCGATCGGCGCCAAGGCGATCGCGGTGCGCGACGGCGGCGTGTCGCGGCTGCTTGTGGTGGCCGATATGCCGCCGCAGGTCGACGAGCACATCGACCTCGCCAGCGTCGGCATGGTCAAGGGCATGACCGGCGCGCTCGACACGCTGTTTTTCGGCGGCGACCGGATGCTGCGCGTCTTCGGGCCGGTCGGCGACAGCGACAAGGAGTTCGAGCTGATCATGCCGGACTACAGCCTGCGCAAGGCGATGCTTATCTATTCGCGCAACGTCGCCTTCGTCTCGCTGCTGATCTCGCTGTTCACGGCCATGCTGGTCTATGCCGCGATCGACCTGATCATGATCGGACCGATCCGCAACATGACGCGCTCCATGCTGTCCTTCTCGCAGGCCCCCGACGACCCCAGCCGGATCATTCATCCCGCCGCTCGCGCCGATGAGATCGGGGTGGCCGAGCGCGAGCTGTCGCAGATGCAGGAGCGGCTGCAGAAGATGCTGACCGAGCAGAAGCACCTGGCCGACCTCGGCCTCGCCGTGTCGAAGATCAACCACGACATGCGCAACATCCTGGCCTCGGCGCAGCTAATTTCGGACCGCCTGCGCCAGGTCAAGGATCCGACCGTGCAGGCCTTCGCGCCGAAGCTCCTGCGTGCGCTCGACCGTGCGGTCTCCTACTCGGAAGGCGTGCTTCATTACGGCCGTACGCAGGAGCCGCCGCCTTCGCGCCGGCGCGTGCGGCTGCGCCAGCTGGTCGAGGACGTGCACGGCCTGCTCGACATCGAGGAAGGCATCGAGTTCATCAACGCGGTCGAAAAGGCGTTCGAGGTGGACGCCGATTCCGACCAGTTGTTCCGCGTGCTCACCAATCTGTGCCGCAACGCCGTGCAGGCGATGGCGGCGGACACGGAGAGCGCCGTGGTGCGCCGGCTGGCGGTTTCGGCCGAGCGCATGGGCAGCGTCAGCCGCATCGTCGTGACCGACACCGGTCCCGGCCTGCCGCCGAAGGCGCGCGAGAACCTGTTCGCGGCGTTCCGCGGCTCTGCGCGCAGCGGCGGCACCGGGCTTGGTCTGGCGATCGCGCATGAACTGATCCGCGCGCATGGCGGCACGGTGGAGCTGGTCGAATCGATCGGCGGGCGCACCACCTTCGCCGTCACCATTCCCGACCAGCCGGTGCGGCTCGACCAGGCCCGCAACGGGCTGCGCCGCCCGGCCTGACAGGCTTGGGCGCTGTTTCGCCCGCAAACCGGTCCGGCCCCCTTCGCCCTGAATGCCGCTTCGAACAACCCGATTTCCGGCCGGATCCAGCGGATGACGCATCGACGACAAAACTTTTGCCGGATCGGCTTGCTTTTCGCGAATTCAGTCGCTAGGGAACTGCACACATTCGCGGCCGGTCCTCGAGGATCGGATCGCGGGGTCATGGAAAGCATGACCTGATGCGCGCCCGTAGCTCAGCTGGATAGAGCACCAGACTACGAATCTGGGGGTCAGGAGTTCGAATCTCTTCGGGCGCGCCATTTTATCCTATTGAAATCAATAGACTTCCAGGCGTTTCCAGCGCGACGCCACTGGCTTGATTTTCGGAATTCAGCCGGTTTTGGCAAGACGGCGGCAGCCGGTGCCAAAATCGCACTATGGGCTAAAGTGCCCTACTTGGAACGGCACAGTCTCTGCCAAGCATTCGAAATTTGCTGAGTTTCCTGGCGGTGCACGTGACAGACTCACATTCCGGGGCCGCGCTGGCGTAGTTCGGGATTGAAATCATTGTAGTTCTTCTTTCCGATCTTTCAGTGCGCGCCACCCGCCTCGATATGGCCCGGGTTGCGCAACAGCAGCGTGGCGAAGAACGCGACGACAAGGGCTGCTCCGAGCAGATAGAACGCGTCGCTGAAAGCCATGATGAAAGCCTGCTTGCGCACCATCTGTCCGATGGCGATGACGGCCTTGTGCATCGCGGCTGCGCGATCGCCGGCGCCATGCGCCAGGAAGTACCGGGTCAGATGCTCGATGCGCGCGCGAGTGCTCTCTTCGAACAGCGACACCGACCGCACCAGCACGTTGGAGTGGAACTGCTCGCGCTTGGTCAGAAAAGTCTGCAGCATGGCGATGCCGACGGCGCCGCCGAGATTCCGGATCATGTTGAACAATGCGGAGGCAGAGCCGGCATTCTCCTGCTGGATGCCGGCCGTAGCGACCGCAGCCAGGGGTACCATGACCAGCGCCTGACCGACGGCTCGGACGACATTCGGCCAAAAGAACTGCTCCGACGCGTAGGCCGCCGTCATTTCGATGTTCATGAAATTGCTCGCCGCGAACAGCGCAAAGCCGAAGGCAACGATAATGCGCATGTCGAAACGCTTCATCAACTGGGGCACCAGCGGGATCAGCACCAGTTGCGGCAGGCCTGTCCAGGCCAGCACCATGCCGATCTGCTGAGCGTTGTAACCCTGGATGCGCGCGAGATAGACGGGCAGGATGAACACCGCCCCGTAGAGCGCAATTCCGAGCAGGAAGCTGGCCAGGATGGAGAACCCGAAATTCCAGCGGGCGAACAGTCTGAGGTTAAGCAAGGGCCTTTCGCTTCTCAACTCGATCCACAGGAAAAGCGAGAGGCCGACGAGGGCGATCATGGACAGCCGCACGATGAAAGGCGAGCCGAACCAATCGTCCTTGTTGCCCTCCTCGAGCACAGTCTGCAAGGAGCCGAGCCCGATCGCCATGGTGATGATCCCGGCCCAGTCGCCCTGGCGCAGCAGCGAGAGCTGCATCGGCGCCCTTTCGAGCGACATCCACAGCATGCCGACCATCAGCGCGCCGGGGACCAAGTTGACATAGAAGATGAACTGCCAACCCCAGTTCTCGGTGAGATAGCCACCGATTGTCGGCCCGATGGCTGGTGCGAAGGTCGCCGACAGCGCGAACAGGGCGAATCCGATCGGCTGCTTCGCCTTCGGCAGGAGGGTTATGGTGATGGTGAAGGCGACCGGAATCAGCACGCCGCCGCAAAAGCCCTGCAAAGCACGCAGAACAATCATCTGCTGAAGGTTTTGCGCGAAGGCGCAGGCAACCGAGAAGGCGAGAAACAGGATTGCATTGGCCAGAAGATAGACGCGGATGGAAAAGACCCGCGACAGCCAGCCGGTGAGCGGAATGACGACGATCTCGGCCACCAGGTAGGCGGTCGATATCCAGCCGCCGTCATCGATGCCCGCGCCGATGGCGCCCTGAATGTCGGCTAGCGATGCGTTGACGATCTGGATGTTGAGGACCGCCATGAAGGCGCCGAGCGTCGAGCCAATGACGGCGATCCAGGTCTTGAGCGGGGCGGAAGAGGCATCGGTCGGCGCCAGGCTCGATGCTTTGGCTGCCATCGGCGCAGGCGTGGGGTTGGCGGTGAAGATCGCGGGCACGGCTGAATTCCTTGTTTGACGAAGCGCGCGTGAGACACTGGCGTGGCGGCCACCATGCGAGGTCTCGGAGAACCTCGCGCAGCCGCTACGAGTTACCAGCCGGCGATGATTCGGCGGCCGCTGTCCGGTTCACCCCGTTCGGCCAGGATGGTTGCCTTCGTGTCGATCGTCGGTTCCGCCGACATGCCGGCGCGCAGCTTGCCGGCGAGCCTGCCGTCGTTGATCGCGATCTTCACCGGGATGCGCTGCACGATCTTGGTGAAATTGCCGGTGGCGTTATCCGGGGGCAGCAGCGCGAACTCGAGACCGCTGGCCGGCGACACACTGTCGACACGGCCCTTGAGTGCCACGCCGGGAAAGCCGTCGACGGCGATCTCGACCGGCTGTCCGCTCTGCACATGAGTGAGCTGTGTTTCCTTGAAATTGGCCACGACATAGACCGCATTCAGCGGCACCACCGCCATGAGCAGCGTGCCGGCCTGCACATACTGGCCGACGCGAAGCGAACGGGCCCCGACAGTGCCGTCGACGGGCGCTGTGATCGTGGTGTAGGAGAGATTGAGTTCCGCCTGACGCAGGGCGGCCTGGCTGCTGTCGCGCTCGGCCTCCGCCTTGCCGCGCTCAGTCGTGAGCACGTCGATTGCTTTGCGGGCAGCAACCAGTGCGGCGCGATCCCTCTGCAGTTGGGCTTCGTTTTCGCCAAGGGACGCCGCGGCCTGCTGGGCGCGTTGGCTGGTGCCGTAGCCGCTTTTCAGCAGGGTTTTATAGCGGTCACCCTCCTGCTGCGCGAATTTGAGCTTCGCCTCGGTTGCGGCGACGTTGGCCTTTTGCTGTTCGACCACCGAATGCTGCAGGCCGATCTGGGCGTCGAGGTTATGCAGCGTCGCTTCGGCTGCTTCGACATTGGCTTGCGCTTGGTCTAGCGCGGTCCTGAAATCGCGATCGTCGATGCGGGCCAGAACCTGGCCCGCCTTGACGGGAGTGTTGTCCTCGACCAGCACCTCGGCGATGTGGCCCGAGATCTTCGGCGCGACAGTCGTATAGTCGGCCTTGACATAGGCATCGTCGGTCGATTGCAGATACTGCCCGACCGTCCAATAGTCATAGCCGTAGAGCGCAGCCGCGGTCAGGCCGGCCACCAGGCCCAACCCGACAACGGTGCGCTTGATCATCGTCTTGCGGGACCGCCGCGCGGGTTTTACCTCAACCGGGTATTCCAAGGTGGCGGGGTTGACGCTTACGGTCATCGTAATCTCCTCTCACGGTCGGGCCGAGTGGCCGATTGGTGCAAGGACGATGCAACGGCAATCTTGATGTGATAATCGAGGAAAGAACGGAAGGATCATCCATTAAGAGCGGATAATCGAAATGGACAGGCTCACGAGCTTGACGGTGTTTGGCCGCGTTGTGGAATGCGGGGGCTTTTCCGCGGCAGCCCGACGCCTCAACATGTCGACGACGATGGTCAGCAACCACGTCCAGGCGCTGGAGGACAGGCTCGGCGTCCGGCTTCTCAACCGCACCACCCGCAAGGTGAGCCTGACCGAGATCGGCCAGGCTTACTACCAGCGTTCCTCGCAGATCCTCGCCGATCTGGAGGAGGCGGACCGCGTCGCGGGAGCACTTCAGGCGACGCCGCAAGGCACGCTTCGCCTTCATTCCAGCATGAGCGTCATCCGTTTTCTGGCGCCGATCGTTTCCGAATTCGTCAACCTTTATCCGGCTGTTTCGGTCGATCTCACCGTCGGCGAAAGAATGGTCGACATGGTGGAGGAGGGCTTCGACCTTGACGTGCGTTCGCTGCCGCTTCCCGATTCAAGCCTGATCGTCCGGCGGCTGACCTCATGGCGCAACATCGTCTGCGGTTCGCCCGGCTATTTCGAACGCCATGGAACACCGCGTCGGCCCGATGACCTCGCACGCCACAATTGCATGCGCCATGCGTCATATCCTTTCGGTAACGAGTGGCGTTTCGAGGACCCCGACGGCGAGCCCGTTTCCGTCCGCGTCGATGGCAACTTATTGACCAACAGCCAGGAAACGCTCAGACGCCTTGCTCTCGACGGCCGCGGTCTGTTCATACCGCCGCCCTTCCTCGTGGCCGACGACCTGAGCGCCGGGCGCCTTGTCCGGGTGCTGGAGGAATATTCAGGAGTCGAGTTCGCGATCAACGCGTTCTATCCGCATCGTCACCATGTCTCGGCCAAGGTGAGGACTTTCATCGATCTGTTGGCCGAGCGCTTTGCCGAACACCGCAGGTGGATGGAATTGAAGTACTGAACGACGGTTACACCGTCCGCCGCCGGAAAGTCGGCGGGCTGATGTGCCTTCTGATCTCTGGCCGGCCACATGCCGGCAAGGGCCGGAGCGATTGCCAGCACCGACATGGCAAAACCCTCGATCCGGGAGGGCCAGCGCTGAGGCCGCGCGCCCGCTCATGATCCTATTATCCGCTCTTGGCGGATGATCCTTTCCAATATTCGAAGATTATCATGAGTGGGTCCAAGATGCATCTTCTTGGCGAACGGGCAAGGACCTGTTCTTGAACCAAGTCCAGAACTCAACCTTAGGAGATTTCCATGAAAAAGATCGCTCTTGCCGCCGCCGCGTTCCTGGCCATCACTGACGCCGCACTCGCCGAGAACCCGAAGGTCGGCGGCTCCGACATCAATGCGATTGCCCGGGAACAGCTCGACAGCACCCACACGTCCTCGATCGCGCATAGTGCAGTCTACGAACTGCTCAATGCGGGCTCGAACGCGGCCATCGCGCGGGATCCGGCGGTCGAGCATCGCCGGGACCTTTTCGGCAACCGTTAGACACCGGCTCCGGCCGCCGAACCCCCAAAGCAGCGAGCTCATTCGCCGCCTTCGCCTCGGGGTTCGACCGGTCGCGAAAAAAAGGAGAAATGCGATGGACGCAGTCGTCAACGGCGCCGCCGTGGAGCGGGCCGAAACAAGGAGTGCACCGCAGCGGCGTGGAGTCGAGGCTCTACAGATTCTGATGGCGCGCGTCGCGGCGATCTTGGTCTGGGTCGAAGCCGGTATGGAAAGGCGCCGGAGCCGCCGCATGCTGATGGAACTCACGGACTCGCAATTGCAAGACATCGGTCTTTCTCGCGCCGACGTTGCCGGCCGAGACTGGAAAACCGATCCTTTCCGCCCTGTTCCAGCCGATGGTCGCTAAATAACCATGACAGGCATCAAGCACCCACCGGGACAAACCGGAAAGCCTTACCTTCATCAACAGGAGAAAGAACATGCAGTTCATGGTCTTGACACGTCGGCGGACGGAAAGCTTCAACGACGCGGACTACACGCCCGAGAGACTGGAAGCCGAAGCCGAAGGCGTTCGCCGACTTTTCATGGCGAGCACCGTGCGACAAATCTGGAACCGCGGCGACATGGGCGGCGCTTGTCTTCTCATGGAGGCCGAAACGGAGGAAGAGGTTCGCTCGGTGCTCAATGCCCTTCCGCTGTTCAAAAGCGGCATGCAGGAAACGGCCTCCATTGTTCCGCTACGGCCATATAGAGGCTTTGGGCCGCGGCAATAGAAGATGTCACAAGGCATGCATGGTATATGGGACCTCGGCCAAGCGATCCCTGGCTCCGCAGAGCTTCATTCCCCGCGCGTGCCTGGGAAAAGAACCGTCAGTCTTTGCTCGGCCGCCGTCCAAGCCCGCAGGTGGTAGCTGCGCAGCACGAACACGCTTGCAGCGAAGGCAAGCATCCCGGCTGCCACACCGAGAGCCATTCCGGCGCCGGCTGCCGCTGTGGCGGCTATGCCCGTAAAGACACCTGCGATGGCGCTGCTGATCACGCTCACCATTCCGGCCGTGGTCATGAAATACTGCAACGGCGATGGGCTGAGCCCCTTGTCCACGAGCACCGCCGAGCGATCGTCATGCGTGGAATGAACGAGGTAGCTTTGCATGGCGGGCGCGACTTCGACGTAGTAGTGCCGGATCCGCGCCATTCCACGGGCGTGCACCATGTCCTCGATGGCGACCTGCACGGCGCGGACGAAGGTGACCAGGCCGATGAAGAAAACGCAGGGCAGCAAGATCAGGCTGAACAGCACGAACGGCGTACCCATTTTCGTGACCTGCGCCACGAATGACAGAGCGATCGCCGCGCTTGAGACCGATGTGAGGAACAGATTGGCGCGCTGATTCGCCTCCTGAATGGTGGCCGCGCGGGCGGTCTGCAGCACGAAATGCTCGGTTGTCATGCATTGCAGGACTACCCGCGCGTCGTTGCCTTCTTCCGCCATCCCATCCGTCCTCCGGTCGGCTCGACCACAGCGCCGCCGAAATCGCTCAGGATCGGCAGGCCGCCTTCAGTCGCGCATATGCGGGCCTGGCGGCCTTCCGTAGCCGCCGATGGAGCCACGCCGGCCCGAGAGGCTGGGTCATTCCACGCGCTCGAACACATCCAGGCTGGTCCCGAAGGCGCGCCATGCCCCAACTCTGACCATCCTGGCAGGCGCCCCTTCCGCCGATGCGGTAAGGGTCTGCCCTGCAACGGTATGCCAAAGCATCTCGAGCTTACTTTCCCGCAGAATACCGGTGTAGCTCACGGCCGCAGGCCCGGCCTTGCCCTGTCCCGCAGCCGTGAAGCCGATTACGTCGCCGCAAGCAGCGCCATGGATCGGAAGTTCCTGACCAAAGAAACTGCTGTCTTCCAACGCCGTCCTGAACGTGCCGCGGATGACGCCTTCCGCATCGTCCTCGATGATGACGGTCGAGCCGTATTGGTTTCGCCAAGTCCCGATCCAATCTGGCATGGTGCACTCCACGAGCGGTTCGGGATCAACGTGCAGGGCCCGCCCGTGTTCCGAGGCTGCCTGCGCCGCTCGGCGTCGAGGCCAACCTCTGGGCAGCCGTCGCCGGGCCGAGTGCGGCGCTGATGCCGCAACAGCGCCAATTCCGGCGCCCGCGTCAGCTGACGTCGATGACGACCATCAGCCCGCCGCCGCCCTTTTGCTCGACATTGTTGTTCGTCGTGTGGTGCGGAATGTGGCAGTGGATGAGCCATTTGCCGGGTCGCCGCGCCGTCCAGACGACATCATAGCGCTGGCCCGGACCGACATTGATGGTGTCGGCGAGGAAGCGGGCCGAAGGGGGAATGGTCTCGCCGTCGCGCGCGACGACCTCGAATGGTCCGCCATGAATGTGCATCGGATGGATGAAGCCGTTGTTGGTGCCGATGAAGCGAACCTTCAGGGTCTCGCCGACCTTCATGCGGATCGTCTCGGTGGAGGGATAGGCCTTGCCGTTGATGGTGAAGAAGTTCGGCATGCCGCCGTCCATCGGCATCGAGGGATAGGTCAGCCCCTCTCGCACCAGCCATTCCTGCAACTCGATGACGTAGTCATGGTCGGCGGCGACCTCATCGGCGGGGTTGGCGGGATCGATGATCAGGGCGCCATAGAGGCCGAGTGCCTGGGTGCGGTCGGGCTTGGCGTGCGGATGGTAGAAATAGGTGCCGTGCTGGGTGGCCGTGAATTCGTAAGAATAGGTCTGCCCCGGCTCGATCGGGGCCTGCGTGATCTCGGCCGGCCCGTCCATCTGGTTGGGCAGGATCAGGCCATGCCAGTGCACGGTCGTTTCCTCAGGCAGATCGTTTGTCACGTTGACCCTGATGCGGTCACCCTGCCGGATGTGGATGCGCGGGCCGGGAATCTGGCCGTTATAGGCATAGGCATCGACCGCGACGTCCGGCAGGATCTGCCAGCGGATCACCGAGGGCCTCAGCTCGAACACCTTCACGCCGTTCTCCATTCGGAACGGCAGATCCTGGTCGCCCTTGGTGGCGAGGTCGTATGAAGCGGTGACGAGGCGCGGATCGGCCGCCGCCATGTCGCGCATGGCGTCGGCCGGGGTGTCGCGGTCCATGATCATGCCCTGCGGCATGATCACCCCGCCGACGTCGCGGGCCGAAAGCCTGAGGTTCAGCCAGTTCGCCGGAGCGGCCATGCCAACACCAAGCGCAATCAGCGACACCACGCCGAGCGCGGCGATCTGCGGCGTGGTCGCGTCCGACCGCGTCTGATGGCCGCCCTTGCTTTTGTGGGAACCCGTGTCGTGGCCATGCTCGCGATGACCATGGCCACCGGCCTGCCGCATTTGCGTCTGCGCATGCTGCCTTCTGGCAGCGGGCTCCTGGTTGTCTTTCCCGGCCTCCGGCGGGCGCTCGGTCATCAGGCCGTGCTTCAACTCGCGCGCAACCAGCCAGACATTGGCGGGGTAGGCAAGCGCGAAACCGGCGATGACGCCGAGCGACATCACGCCCCAGAACAGCAGCTCGGTCGGCTCCATGGCGCGCATGTCGCGGCCCATCATCAGGAAGCTCATGACCGGCGCCATGCCGGCCATCATGAAGTTCATCGAAATGAACTCGGGCAGGAAGCTCTTGCGCACGTTTTCCCAATAGCTGCCGCCCATCATCGATTTCATGAACAGCGACTGGAAGATGAAAAGGCCGAACGCGAAGCCGGCGAGATATTCGACGATGAGATCGAGCCACATCGGCAGGCCGAGCGTGGCGGTGACGACCGCGGCAAGGATGATGCCCGTCGCATCGCCGGCGACACAGTGGATGGTCGAGCCGACGCCCTGCTTCCAGAGCGGACTGGTGAAGGCTTCATGCTCGCCCGGGCGCGGCTCCTTGTCGGCGAGCACGTAAAGCAGCAGCCCGAGCGGGCCCATATAGAGCGTCACCAGGATGAAGCCCCATTTCATCACCACCGGCTCAGGATTGTTGCGGTACTGGTCAACGCCGACATAGAGCGTCGAGGCCAGGGCGAGCACGAACCAGGCGACCAGAAAATAGTCGATCGGTTGGATAAGCATGGATTCGGCCTCTTGCGCCGTCAGATAAAACGGCAGGTTGTGCCCTCCTGCGGATGAACGCGGCCGTGGCCGATACGATCCCGTCTGTTCCTCTCATACGCCGACTGCTCGATCCCGCCGACTTCGAGCCGAGTTGTACTGACCTGACCGGCCCCGATGCGCTGCGGTTCATCTGCTGATCAGGACAACCGTCGATCGCCGGCCACGATCGGATACGCCGTAGGCCGACAATGTGGATCATGCCTGTACGGATGCCACTTTCCGGCGCCGCGAATGCGAGACGGTGAGCCAAAGGGCTGACACGAGGAAATAGAAGGCGCCGAAGCCAGCGTAGCCTGCGATGTTGGCGATCGAGGGCGCTGCGGACATCTGCGCTTGCGCGATGAAGAATGCGCCGGCGACAGCCGATTGGCCTCCGCTCAAGATCATGGCCCATTGGCCTCCGGCGGTTTTCCAGCGCCGGATTGCGGTTCCAAGCTGCAGCAGACCGGAGAAGATTGCCCACACGCCGAAAACGCCGAGAACCCAATTCATGTTCATCGCCAGCGCCATGATGACTGCAAGGGCGACCACCGAACTGATTGCAACGTTGAACGCTTGCGTACGATTGACGGCAAGCCCGCCGTTGCGGGAAGCATCGACATAATTGGCGGCTGCATCCCAGGCAGGATAGGCAACAAGCAAGACAGCCGCGATGGACGCCGACTGCCGGCCGACCGTCAAAGCGGCCACGACCCAGACGACGGAAAAGGCCGCACGGGCGAGGTAATACAGCTTGAGCCACTTGTCCTGGTCATTTGAAACAACTTCACCGCGATCGCGTCTCATTGGATATCCTTCGGGTATGGTTCAATGTGTGTCTGATGATCTCGGCCACCACAGGTGGCCGAGGCGCTTGTCAAAGAGGGCTGTTTCACCCTCGTAGCCTTCATTTATCCGCCAATTTCGCCCGAGAGCCGGCGCCGAGGTTCAGGCCACAGCCGTCGGCGAATGCGCCGCTTCCGGTGCATGGGAAATGCTGCCGGCGTTTCGGACGAGCGGTAGGCCTTCACTGTCGCGTTCGTCCGCGCCGAACCGCTCAGCGTATCTTTCGCCACCGCCGTGATGGCCGACAGCCTGCGAACGAGCGGCGACCTGGCTCACATGGGTGGGACCACGCCATTTTTGCCAACGACGACCTGATGACCGATCGTTTCGCTTGCGGCCTTCTCGCCTGCTATGAAGACGACGGCACCCGGGACCAGATCATCCTGAGTTGCCGGAGCGAGGGTCACGACGGGGGTGCCATCCGGGATCGCGATCTTCTTTTCCTTGCCTTGGTAGGACACGGTCACGGTGCGCCCGTCGACGTCCTTGACGGCATCGGCGACTGTTGCGTTGGTCATGCTGCTGTCAGGCCTCAGATCCCACCCGTAGTTTCCCTCACCTGCGCCTTTCAGCGCGGGCGGGAAGATCAGGACTTCCAGCGCGCCGTCACCGCCCTTGTCCTTCGGCAGCGAGGCAATTCCGACGAAGTCGCCTGGCTTGATATCGGCCACCTTCGCAGCAGCGACGGCGGATATCTTCCAGCCATCAGCCAGGACAACGTCAACAGTCTCGCCTTCCCGCGTGGTGACCTTCAGCGTCGAAGCGCTGAAGGTCACCACGCTGCCCCTGATGTGGATCTGCTCGGCCTCCCGGCTTTGAGCCTGAGCGGGCGCCGTGATGGCGAAGGTCGCCGGGATACCGACGACCAAGAGAGCCGAGAGGAGTTTGTGAAACATGGGGAATTCCTTACCTACTAGTTGGTAGTTTACTGCGGCGCATTTGTGGATCTCTTGTCGGGGCGACCTGTCGCTTAGCCGCCCGGCACTGATATCATTCGGGCTTCAGCCTCCGCAGGGTCGGGTCGAGAATTGTAGCGAAGACGCCAGGCTTTCCGTATGCCCGAGCCGATAGCATCGCGCCATGAACGGTGGCCATGAGCGCCTCTGCCTCCACCCGCGCCGGACCAGAGATTTTCAGGGAGCCTTGCTGTTCGCCGCGTTCGATGACCGACGTCAGCCACGCCGAGAGAAACTGAAAATACGCCCGTACCTCCGAGACGACCTCGTTCGGAAGCGCTGGAAGTTCGCTTGCCAGCAGCGCACATACGCAGAACGGGATGCTTGCATCCTCGATGCATCTGGCCCAATAACCCGCGTAGGCCTGAACGAGTTCGAGCGGTTCAGGCACGCTGCGCTCGAGATCGGCCATGCCGGCTTCGGCGTTCTCGCGGTAACGCGACACAAGCGTACGCACCAGATCGACCTTGCTGGGGAAGTGGTGGTGGATGCTGGCCTTGCGTATGCCGACCACGGCCGCGATGTCTGCGTAGCTGAATCCATTATAACCGCCGGCGATGATCAGCTTTTGTGCGGAGGCCAAAATCTCGTCAGATGTCGTTGAAAAGTTGCTCATGCACCCTGTCTACCTTCTAGTAGGCAGACTGTCAAGCGGACGGATACCCGCGCAATTAACGGGAGTGCGTCGCGCGGCCATCCCGAGCTTTTCCTGCAAAGCAGTCCACCAGCAGGCTGCCCGGCCGGCTGAGGATCAACGGCTATTTCGCAATTTTTCGATCAGGGTCGAGCATTAATGTTTTCGGCAACACGGGACACTGCCCGGCCGCCCTCGTACCAGTCTTTGGAGCGGTTCACGATCCAGACCACGGTGAGCATGACCGGCACTTCGATCAGCACGCCGACGACGGTGGCGAGCGCCGCCCCCGACTGAAAGCCGAACAGGCTGATGGCGGCGGCGACCGCCAGTTCGAAGAAATTCGAAGCGCCGATCAGGGCCGAGGGGCCGGCGACGCAATGCTGTTCGCCCGAGACACGGTTGAGTAGGTAAGCGAGCCCTGAATTGAAATAGACCTGGATCAGGATCGGCACGGCCAGCAGCGCGATGATCAGCGGCTGCGCCAGGATCTGCACGCCCTGAAATCCGAACAGCAGCACGAGCGTGGCAAGCAGGGCTATGAGCGAGAGCGGCTGAAGCCGCTCGAGAAATCGCTTCAAGGCGGCTTCGCGGCCCGCGGCGAGCAGCCGCCGACGCAGGAATTGGGCGCCGATGACCGGCACGACGATGTAGAGCGCGACGGAGAGGACGAGGGTATTCCAGGGTACGGTGATGGCCGAGAGGCCGAGCAGCAAGCCGACGATCGGCGCGAAGGCGAAGATCATGATGGTGTCGTTAAGTGCGACCTGGCTCAGCGTGAAATGCGGTTCGCCTTTCGTCAGGTTCGACCACACGAAGACCATCGCCGTGCAGGGCGCGGCCGCCAAGATGATAAGGCCGGCGATATAGCTGTCGATCTGGTCGGCCGGCAGATAAGGCCGAAAGAGATACCCTATGAACAGCCAGCCGAGCGCCGCCATCGAGAACGGCTTCACCGCCCAATTGACGAACAGTGTCACACCGATTCCGCGCCAATGCTCCTTCACATGGCCGAGCGCGGCGAAGTCGATCTTGACCAGCATCGGCACGATCATCAGCCAGATCAGTGCCGCGACCGGCAGGTTGACCTTGGCAATCTCGGCCTCGCCGACGGCGTGGAAGACGCCTAGCATGAGACGGCCGAGCGCGATGCCGGCGAGGATGCACAGCGCCACCCACACGGTCAGGTATTTCTCGACGAAACCAATGCCGCCGCCCGCGCTCAAAGCGTGATCGTTCATGATACTTTCCTTGCTCAGCCGGCTTTCGGAAGGTTGAGTATCGCCTCGGCGATGATCGACCTTGCCGAATTGCCCGTGCAGAGGAAAAGAACGTTGTATGGCTCGCTCATGGCGGATGCCTCCTTCTAACACTTGCAGGTGACCGCCTGGATCACGGGCCGACAGAGTTCCGGCGCGCCATTGCAGCAGTCTTCCATGAGATAGGCGAGCAGATCGCGGAATCCGGTCATGTCGGCAACATAGCGGATTGTGCGACCATCGCGCTCGGCGCGGACGAGGCCGGCATGGTCAAGAACCTTGAGGTGCGCCGACATCGTGTTCTGCACGATGTCGAGGCGATAAGCGACCTCGCCGGCGGGGGTCCCCCCGGCGCCCGCCTGGACAAGCAGGCGAAAGACCTCGAGCCTTGTATCCTGGCCGAGTGCCGCCAAAGCGAGGAGAGCTGATTTTTTATCCACGTATCTATAAATCCAGAACTAAGGCTTCGTAGGGCCGACATATGACAGCCGGATGACAATAGGCAAGCGCGCTCATCGCGTTTGAAGCTGGGGCAGAAGTTCGGGAACCGCAAAGCGGGCGCCGACCAAATCTCGGATATTCATTGCCGCGATCATTCCTGAGACCGGCGACAAAAGATGCGTGACTTTCGAGACAGGCATTCGGTTCGCTCAACCCACTCGTTGCGGCGTCCGCCGCCAGCCGTTAAACAGAGACTGACACACGAGCGTGAGAAGCAGCCGTGAGCGAGCCGACGCAGCGAATGGTCGAGACCAACGGCATCCGCCTCAACGTCGCGGAGCAGGGCGATGGCCCTTTGGTGCTCTTGTGCCACGGCTTTCCCGAATCCTGGTATTCGTGGCGCCATCAATTGAGTGCGCTCGCGGCGGCGGGCTTTCACGCCGTCGCCCCCGACATGCGGGGCTATGGCAGGAGCGATCGGCCGGAGGCGGTCGAACAGTATACGCTCTTCCATCTGGTCGGCGACATGGTGGGCCTTCTCGACGCCCTCGAAGCGCCGACCGCCATCATCGCCGGCCACGACTGGGGCGCCGTCGTCGCCTGGCACGCGGCGCTGATGCGCCCGGACCGATTCCAAGCCGTCATCGGCCTCAGCGTGCCGTTCCGGCCGCGGGCCAAGGTGCGCCCAACCAGCGTGATGCCGCGAACGACGGACTCGCAATTCTACCAGCTCTATTTCCAGCAACCCGGCATTGCAGAAGCCGAGCTGGAGCGGGACCCCCGGACCACGGTGCGGGCCATGCTTTACGCCGCATCGGGGGATGCCTCGGGCACGAGCGCGGGTGGAATCGGCATGGTTCCACATGATGGAGGTTTCCTGCAAGCCGTCGAGGCACCGCCGGGCCTACCGCCCTGGCTCAGCCAAGGCGACCTCGATTTCTACGCCGGCGAGTTCCAGCGCACCGGTTTCGCGGGAGGTCTCAACTGGTACCGCAACATCGACCGGAACTGGGAGCTGATGGCGCCCTTTGCCGGCGCGCGGATCAAGGTCCCCGCCCTCTATATAGCAGGCGACCGCGATCTGGTTGTCGCCTTCCCCGGAATGGATCAGCTGCTGGCCAATCTCGGAAATTTCGTCCCGCAACTCCGCGACAAGTTGATGCTGCCCGGCTGCGGGCACTGGACCCAGCAGGAACGCCCGGACGAGGTCAACGCCGCGATGATCCATTTCCTCCGGAGCGTGCGGGAACAGCGCTGATCCGAGGACACGACCGGAGCGGAAATCATGGAGATGAGCGTAAAGAGATTTTTTGAACGCTATCAGCGGTTTTTCAAGGAGTCGCTTGGCGGCGGCATGGATATGGATGAGGCCGCGTCGCTCTACACGTCGGAGTTCATAGCCGCCTCGCCTGCCGGCGTCGTGACCGGAAAGAACGACGATCAACTCAAGCAAGTCATGGCTCAGGGCTATGCCCACTACCGGGCAATCGGAACGAAAGAGATGCGGATACGCGACATCGGCATCTCGCCGATCGACGAGCATCATTGCGTTGCCCATGTTGCGTGGACCGCGACCTATGCCCGCAAGGGTCAAGCGGACGTCGAGATAGATTTCGACGTTCACTACCTTGTCCGGAAACTCGACGGCGAGCCGAAGATATTCGGATGGGTGTCGGGCGATGAGCAGGCGCTGCTGAAGAAGCACGGCATCATCTGAGGTCCGCCGCTCCCATTCCCGGTTGTGCTCAGCCCCGTCCTCGGCTTCTGTGTGGTGGCCATCATTGGCTGTGTTTTCGAAGCGCGTCGACAATGACCTTGAAGGCCGGCGAGTTCTGGCGACTGCTTGGATAGTATAGGTAATAGCCGGCGAATTTCGGCGACCAATCGTCGAGCACGAGTTGCAGCCGGCCGGCGGCAACATGCGCCGTGACCAGATCCTCGGGCACATAGGCAAGCCCGTAGCCGGCAATGGCGGCGTCGACCATCGGCAGGGTCGAGTTGAACACGAGCTGGCCATCGACGCGCACGCGCAGAGCCTGGCCGGCCTTCTGGAATTCCCAGGCATAGAGGCCACCGGCGCTGGTCATGCGCAGGTTAATGCAATTGTGGCCGATCAGGTCCTGCGGCGCCTTCGGCACACCACGTCCGGCGATGTAGGCCGGCGACCCCACGGCAACAAGCCGCCAGTCCGGCCCGATGCGCACGGCGATCATGTCCTTCTCCACGCTTTCGCCAAGCCGCACGCCAGCATCGAAACCATCCTCGACAATGTTGCGCAATCCGTTGTCCCGGCTGAATTCGAGCTTGATGTCAGGATAGTCGGCAAGGACGGGCCGCAGTTTCGGCCAGACCAGCTGCTCGAGGGCGTGATCGGAGACGGTGATGCGCACGGTCCCCGAGGGTTTGTCGCGATAGGCCGTCAGCGCCGCGATGTCGGTTTCGATATCGACGATGCGCGGCGCAAGGGATTGACGCAACCGCTCCCCCGCCTCGGTCGTCGAGACACTGCGCGTCGTTCGCGCCAGCAGCCGCAGGCCCATGCGGGTTTCGAGCCGCTTGATGGTGTGGCTAAGGGTCGATTGGGTAATACCGATCTTGGCGGCGGCCTTGGTGAAACTGCGCTCCTCGGCCACCATAAGAAACCACAGAAGATCGTTGAAGTTTTCGCGCATGGCCTTCTGCCCCGCTGAATACGGCCCGGCGTTATTTATGGCCTACATCGATAAGTTCAAGCGAATTTCAGCGCCTAATCATTCCAATAGTCCAGCGCTATCTCCTGTCGCGAACACGCCGCCGATGCGTTTTCCGGCGGCCGGCTTTTTGTGCGTGGTGACGGCTGATGGAAACGACTTACGACGACAGGCTGGTGAAGCCTCGGGCAGCATGGGGTGCGGTGTTCTCGATGACGCTTTGCGTCGCCGTCCTCATCGCTTCCGAGTTCATGCCGGTCAGCTTGCTGACGCCGATCGGCGACGGGCTCGGCATCACCGAAGGCCGGGCGGGACAGGCGATCTCGGTCTCCGGCATCTTCGCGGTCGTCACCAGCCTTTTCATCACCGGCCTGACGCGGCATATCGACCGCAAGCTGGTGCTGACGTCGTTCTCGCTGCTGCTCGCCGTGTCCGGCCTGGTGGTGACCTTTGCGCCCAACTATGCCGTGCTGATGATCGGCCGCGCCTTGCTCGGCATTGCCATCGGCGGTTTCTGGTCGATGTCCACCGCGATCGTGATGCGCCTCGTGCCGGAGGACTCCGTGCCCGAGGGCCTGGCGATGATCAACGCCGGCAACGCCGTCGCGGCAACCATATCGGCGCCGCTCGGAAGCCTGCTCGGCGATTATGTCGGCTGGCGCGGCGCGTTCTTCCTCGTGGTGCCGCTGGCCCTCTTTGCCCTTGTCTGGCAAAGCCTCAGCCTGCCTGCGCTGCCGCCACGCGGCCGCAAGGCGTCGGGCAATGTCCTCCGGCTACTGCTGCGCCGTCAGGTCGCGCTCGGCATGGCCTCGATCCTGTTGCTCTTCATGGGCCAGTTCGCGCTCTTCACCTATCTCAGGCCTTTCCTGGAAACCGTGACCGGTGTCGGCGTTTCGGCGCTCTCGGCGATCCTGCTCGTGATGGGACTTGCAGGCGTCGCCGGCACCTGGACCATAGGCCGGCTGCTCAAGACGCGGCTCTACAGCATCGTCATCATCATTCCGCTGGCCATGGCGCTGTTGGCGGTCGCATTGATCATGCTTGGATCGATGCCGGTAGCCGTCACCGCGCTGCTCGTCGGCTGGGGCTTTTTCGGAACTGCGGCGCCGGTCGGCTGGGGCACCTGGCTGAGCCGCGCGCTACGCGACGATGCCGAAGCCGGCGGCGGCTTGCAGGTCGCCGTCATCCAGTTCGCCATCACGCTCGGCGCGGCGGGCGGCGGCCTGCTGCTGGACACGCTCGGCTGGCGAAGCCCCTTCGCACTCGGTGCGGTGCTGCTTGTGGGATCCGCGCTGGCCGCGGCGGCAGCCGCCCATGATCATGGCAAGGGCGCGCCATGACACGCAGCCACATGACGCGCCGCACCGCGGTTGCCGCCGCACTGGCAGCCGCGTTCGCGCCCTCCGCCGCACCAAGCCAAGCCCGCGGAACGGACGGACAGGAGAAACCGTTGATGAGGATTGCTATTGAAGTGGACGCAATGCGCCTGACGGCATCCCTGTTCGACAATCCGAGCGCGCAGGATTTCGCCGCGATGCTGCCGCTCGACCTGACACTGGAAGACTACGCATCCGTCGAGAAGATCGGCTACCTGCCGCGCAAATTGCGGATCGAGGGCAGCGGCCCGTTCGACAATGAGGCCATCGGCGACATCGCCTACTACGCGCCCTGGGGCAATCTCATCTTCTTTTATGGCCCCTACCGGTATTCGCGCGGCCTGATCCGGCTCGGCCGGCTCGACAGCGGTATCGCACCGCTGCTGCGCGGCGGACGCTTCAACATACGCATAGAACGCCTGACATAGGCTCAAGGAGAAAACCATGCTCGGAACAGTTCTCTACGGTGCCGGCGACATCCGCTGCGAGGAAGTGGCGGAGCCCGAAATCCTTCATCCCACCGACGCCATCCTCAAGCTCTCGGCCACCTGCATCTGCGGCTCCGACCTGTGGCCCTATCGCGGGCTCCAGCCGCTGAACGAACCGATGCATATGGGCCACGAATATTGCGGCGTGGTGGTGGAAGTGGGCAGCGCGGTGAGAACGGTGAAGCCCGGCCAGTTCGTCGTCGGCTCGTTCTGCACCTCCGACAACACCTGCCCGCATTGCCGCTTCGGCTTCCCCTCGTCCTGCGAGCAGCGCGAGTTCATGAGCCGGGCGCAGGCGCCGATGCTGCGCGTGCCCCTTGCCGACGGCACGCTGGTCGCCACCCCCGGCATGCCCGAGGACGATCTGATCCCGAGCCTGCTGGCGGCATCGGATGTGCTTGGCACCGGCTGGTATGCCGCCGACGCCGCGCACGTCGAGCCCGGCGCGACCGCGGTCGTCGTGGGTGACGGCGCGGTCGGGCTGATGGGCGTGCTTGCGGCCAAGCAGATGGGCGCTGAGCGCATCATCGCCATGAGCCGCCACAAGACGCGCCAGGATCTCGCGCTCGAATTCGGCGCCACCGATATCATTTCGGAGCGCGGCGATGACGGCGTGGCGCGGATCAAGGAGCTGACCCACGGCGTCGGCGCGGAATCCGTGCTGGAATGCGTTGGCACGCAGGAATCCATGATGCAGGCGATCAACTGTGCCCGCCCCGGCGGCTCGATCGGCTTCGTCGGCGTGCCGCATGGCGTCCAGCTCGACGGCCAGGGCCTCTTCTTCGCCCAGAAGAGCCTGCTCGGCGGCCCCGCGCCCGTGCGCCGTTTTCTTCCGCATCTGATGGATCTGGTGCTGGAGCGCAAGATCAATCCCGGCAAGGTCTTCGACCTGACCCTGCCGCTGGCCGATGTCGCCGAGGGCTACCGCGCCATGGATGAGAGGCGGGCGATCAAGACGCTGCTTCGTCTGTAAGCGCCGCACTGCGTTCAGCCCACAAATGCAGGGGAGCGAACCTTAAGGAGACCAAAATGAAGAAAATCCTGACAGCAACGGCCGCGAGTGTGGCGGGAGGTATGCCCGTGCAAGCGCAGGGCATCGAAATCCGGACAAACGGCAGCACGCCGGCGATGATCGGAGCGGCAGAAAACTTTACCGGGCAAGCGGTCATCACTGCGCTGTTTCCCGCCACCGAGATAACGGGCGCAAGCACAGGGCTGGTGAACTTTGCTCCCGGAGCGCGCACCGTCTGGCACACCCATCCTGCCGGTCAGTTGCTGATCGTCACATCAGGCCAAGGCTGGATTCGCGAAGACGGCAAGGAGGCCCTCGTCATCAATCCAGGCGACGTCGTCTGGATTCCCGCCGGGGTGAAGCACTGGCATGGCGCGACCGCCACCAGCCCGATGGCCCATATCGCGTTGAGCTACATGCATGACGGCAAGAATGTCGACTGGCTGGAGCCTGTCTCCGACGAGCAATACCGCTGACCGTACGCAGGAACGAAAGGCATCATCATGAAACCTTCAACCATTCTCGCACTCGCTTTGTCGATGGGGGCTGCCGACGCTGCGGCGCAGACGGGATCGCAGACCGGCAGCCTGCCTCCAGAGGATGTGCAGGCCGTCTCGCCCGCCCTTGCGCGCTATGCGACGGACAAGCTTGCCAATGACGTTTGGAAGCGCCCCGGCCTGTCGCGGCGCGATCGCAGCATCGTCACCATCGCGGCGGTGGTCACCCGCAACCAGGGCATACTCCTGCCGGAGCAGTTGAGCCTCGCCCTCGACAGTGGCGTGAAGCCGGCCGAGATCTCGGAGATGATCACGCATCTTGCCTTCTATGCCGGGTGGGGCAACGCGATGGCAGCCACGGCGATCGCCAAAGCGGTGTTCGAGGCACGCGGCATCGGGTCGGACCAGCTCCCCAAGGCTGTCGTCGATTTGCTGCCGCTCGACGAAAAGGCGGAGGCCGATCGTGCCGCACGGGTCGAGCAAGGCACGGGACCGGCGTCGCCGGGCCTGGTGCGCGACACGACGGAAGTGCTGTTTCGCGACCTGTGGCTGCGTCCCGATCTCGCGCCGCGCGACCGCAGCCTGGTGACGGTCAGCGCGCTGGTCGCCGCCGGTCAGGTGGAGCAGATTCCCTATCATCTCAACAGGGCCATGGATAATGGACTGACGCGCGCCGAGGCCTCGGAGGTGATCAGTCATCTCGCCTATTACGCGGGATGGCCAAACGCTTTCTCGGCAGCCCCGGTCGCACGCTCCGTATTCGAGAAGCGCTCCGCCGACTGACCGTTTTCGGCCGTGACGGCTTCTCCATTCGAGCAGCGCGAAGTAGCAATGCGGCGAGCATCTGGAGAACTGCCCAGGGCAAATTCAGTGCGGTCTGGCGGATCGAGGCCGAAAGCCGACGCGGGCGGCATGACCTGACATTGCGCTCAGCCGGCACGCGATCCCGGCGCTTCCGGCCGGAGATAGACCGTCAGGCAGCAGCAACAGATCGCCAGTCCGGCGATCGGGTATTTCAGGGCGACGACCGCCGCCAAGCCGAAAAGGCACAGCGTCACGATCGAGCGGATGCGCATGACCTTGCGCACCTTGAGCGGCACGGCGTCGGCCGGCATCGGGTCGATGAGTTCCCGGATCAGGAGAATGTAGGTCAGGTTCACCAGGAAGAAGACGACCGCGTAGAACGCTACCGGCTGCGGGGCCAGCTCGCTGACCGCCATCCACGCGGTTGCCAGCGGCAGCAGCGACACCGAGAACAGGTGCGCGAAATTGTACCACATCAGGCTGGTCGTCGCCGCCGTGGCATGGCGCAGGAGATGATGGTGGTTCGCCCAGACGATGGCGATGAAGAGATAGCTCACGCCGTAGCTCAGCCATGTCGGCCACAAGGCCAGCAACGCAGTGAAGGTCGGCACCTCCGGTGGACGCAGGTCAAGCACGAGCACGGTGATAAGGACGGCGAACACGCCATCCGAAAATGCGCTCAATCGCTCAAGCCCTGTCGAGGGAAGCACCTGGAGTGTCCTTGTCGAGGTTCGTCCGGCCTATGGTAGCATCGCCACCCGCAATATCCATGGCTGCCCAGTCGAGATCGCTAACGCGTTGCTTCGCGCCAAGTCCAACCCCGCTCACGACGCCTTGGCCAGAAAGCTCTGGTAATCCGATTTGGCCTGCAGCAGGCGCAGCACGTTCTCGCGCGAGCCGCGCACATGGGCGCGCGCCAGGGCGCCGGCGCGCTTGGCGTCGCCGGCGCAGATCGCCTCGACGATCTCGGCATGCTCGTCGCGGGCGATCTTCCATTCGTCGAGCCACAGCAGTTCCGTCCAGACATAGTGCTGGCACCTGTCGAGGATGCCGCACAGCATGCCGTGCAGCATGGCATTGCCGCTGATTTCGGCGATGACGCGGTGCAGATCGATGCCGACTTCAAGCTCCTGGAATTTTTCCCTTGTGGTTCGATCCGCAATGGCGGCCAGCCTCTCGCATTCGGCCAGCATGGCGCGCAGCCGCGCCTTGTCTTTCTCGGTGGCCGCAGCCGCCGCCAGTTCGGTGGCGTGGCCGTCGAGCAGTTCGCGGATGTCGAAGGCCTCGCGGAACATGTTTATGTCGAACTCGGTGACGGCGTAGCCCTGCCGCGGCCGGCCGGTGACCAACCCGTCGCGCTCGAGGCGGTTGAAGGCCTCGCGCACGGGCGTGCGGCTGACATTCAGCTTTGCCGCAATGTCGCTCTCGGTGACGCGCGCGCCCGGCGGGATCTGGCCGGTCACGATCATTGCCTTGAGCGCGGAATAGACCGAGTCGCGCAGCGTGTTTTTTGTTTCCTTGGCCAAGTTCCGTATCCAGTCTCCGGTCCGTGCCGGAAATCGATGTGTTTCGCGCGTAGCTGTATTCAAAATCGGCGCGTTTTGCCATTCCCCGGCCCCGGGTCGGTGGCCCCAAGGCCCCGCCGAGCGGTGTTGACTTCGCTGATCCCCGAGCTACACTCAAAATTGTATACAAAATCGCATGCGAAATCAAAAACAATGGGAACACCGGTTGGAGAACCGAAATGAACAGCACCAAAGGCATTAGCGTCGTTGCCATAGCGGGCCTCATGGCCACGGTCACGGCGCCCGCCGCGGCAGGCGACACCATTACCGTCGCCTCATGGGGCGGCACCTATCAGGAGGCGCAGGCCAAGGCCTTCTTCAAGCCGACCGCCGATGCGCTCGGCATCACCATCAAGGAAGACACCACCAACGGTCTCGATGACGTGCGCCTGCAGGTGACAGGCAACGCGGTGAAGTGGGACATCACCGAGCTCGGCGCCGACGAATGCGCGCGCGGCTCGAAGGAAGGGCTTTTCGAAAAGCTCGACTACAACCTCATCGACAAGAGCGGCATCGATCCCAAGCTCGTGCATGACGACTGGGTCGGCATCTCCTACACCTCCGTGGTACTCGTCTACCGGACCGACGTGTTCGGTGACAAAGGCCCCAAGACCTGGGCCGATTTCTGGAATGTGGAGAAGTTTCCCGGACGGCGCGCACTGAGCAGCAGTCAGGCGACGGAGACGCTTAGCGTTGCAGCCCTCGCCGACGGCATTCCGATCGACAAGGTCTATCCTGTCGACATCGACGGCGCGCTGAAATCGGTCGACAAGATCCGTGGCCATGTCGATGCCTGGTGGACTTCCGGCGCGCAGGCCATGCAACTGGTGAAGGACGGCGAGGTCGACATGGCAAGCATCTGGAACGGCCGCGCCGGCACCTTGAAGAAGGAAGGCGCGCCGGTCAGCTTCTCCTTCGACCAGGGCGTACTCACCGCCGACTGCATGGTCATTCCCAAGGGCGCCAAGAACAAGGAGGTCGCGATGAAGGCGCTGGCGATGTTCGTCAGTCCGCAATTACAGGCCAATCTGCCGCTTTATGTCGACAACGGACCGGTCAACGAGAAGGCGTTCGAGACCGGGAAGATCCCGCCGGAGCGGATCAAGGACATCAACTCGTCGCCTGAGAACGTCAAGAAGCAGGTGCTGCAGGACGCCGAGTTCTGGCGCGACAACCTCGTCGAGGCGACGGAGAAGTTCAACAATCTGATCCAGCAATAGACCGGAAACCCTGACATTGCGGGGCCGCCTGGCCCTGCTTCTTGGAGTCCTGCCCAGGAGAAAACAATCTTGTCCATTGCGCCATCCGCGCTGCCGATCGGCATGCGCGCGATAGAGAAACGTTTTGGCTCCGTATCGGTGCTGCGCGACCTCAATCTCGACGTCGCGGCCGGCGAATTCCTGACGTTGCTCGGCCCTTCCGGCTCCGGAAAGACGACGCTGCTGATGATCCTGGCGGGATTCGTCAGGGCCAATGCCGGCTCAATCAAGGTCGGCGACGAGGAGATCATCACCACGCCGCCGCACAGGCGCAATATCGGCATGGTGTTCCAGAACTATGCCCTGTTCCCGCATATGAACGTCTTCCACAACATCGCCTTTCCGCTGAAGCAGCGCCGCGTTCCGGCCGCCGAGACGGTGGAACGCGTCGAGAAAGCGCTGGAGTTGGTGAAGTTGCAGGGCCTCGGCGAACGGCGCGTCGACCAGCTCTCCGGTGGCCAGCGCCAGCGCGTGGCGCTGGCGCGCGCCATCGTGTTCGAGCCGCGCATCGTGCTGATGGACGAGCCGCTGTCGGCGTTGGACAAGGGCTTGCGCGAGCACATGCAGATCGAACTGCGCGCCGTGCATCGGCGGCTTGGCATGACGACTGTCTATGTCACGCACGACCAGCGCGAGGCGATCACCATGTCGGATCGTATCGCCGTCATGAATGCCGGGCGCATCGAGCAGCTCGACAAGCCCGAAATTCTCTACGCCGCGCCGCGCACCCGGTTCGTCGCCGGCTTCATCGGGGAATCGAATTTCATTCCCGTCGAATGCCGCAGCGGTTCGGTCTGGTACGAGGACAGGCAAATCCACACCGCGGCGCCGGCGCCGGCATCGGGCCAGCAGCTGATGGTGGTGCGGCCGGAAAAGCTGCGGCTGCTGTCAAATGCAGAGCCGGCCAAGGGCGTCAACGTGCTCAGCGCGACGCTCAGTGACGTGATTTATCAGGGCGACAGCTTCGTCTGCTACGCCGTGCTGCGCGACGGCAGGCAGCTGACATTGCGCGACTATTGCCGCAGCGACGTGCTGGCCAGGTTGCCGGCCTCCGGGCAGCCGATCGCGCTTGGCCTCGATGCGCAGGATACGATCCTGGTGGCGGCGGACTGATGAGCGTGCAAACCGCCACGATGGACGAGGCAATTGGCGCCATGACCCAGGACCTGAACGCGCATGCGTTGCGCGCCGATGCGCGGCGCGAGCAGTTTCGGCTGTTGGCGCTGCTGTCGCCAAGCCTGTTCCTCGTCTTTGCCATCATCATCGTGCCGATCGGCTGGCTGTTCTGGCTGTCGCTGTTCGACGAGGCCGGCGTCTTGAGCGCGGCCAACTATGCGCGCTTTTTCGAGCAGACCTCCTACATCAAGACCTTCCTCACCACCTTCAAGGTCGCCTTCATCGTCACCGCCGCTTGCGTGCTGCTGGGCTATCCCTTGGCTTATATGCTGTCGCAATTGCCGCGCCGGGCGGCGTCGATCTGCCTGATCTTCGTCATCCTGCCGTTCTGGACATCGGTGCTGGTGCGCACCTATGCCTGGCTGGTGATCCTGCAGCGCAAGGGGCTGATCAACAGCTGGCTGATCGACCTCGGAGTCATCAGCCAGCCGCTGCCGCTGGCCAACAATTTTTCCGGCGTCGTCATCGGCATGACGCATATATTGCTGCCGTTCCTGGTGCTGCCGCTCTACGCCTCGATGAAGACCATCGACACCGACTGCCTGCGCGCCGGGATGAACCTGGGCGCCGGCCCCGTCGCCACCTTCCGGCAGATCTTCTTTCCGCTGTCGCTGCCCGGCCTCGCCTCGGGCGTGGTCATCGTCTTCGTGCTGTGCCTCGGTTTTTTCGTCACGCCGGCGCTGATGGGCGGCGGCAAGGTTGTCATGTGGGCGATGCGCATGGAACAGACCACCAGTCTCTATTCCAACTGGGGCGCCGGCGCGGCGCTCGGCGTCGTGCTGCTCGCGGTCACGCTGGCGCTGCTCGGCCTGTTCCAGTGGCTGCTCGGCGCGCGCGCCACAGGTGTGTGGAGTTCGCGATGAGTGGAGATGTCGGCCTGCCGATCTCGCACCGGCAACGTCTGTGGCTCTATGCGCTGGGCGGCCTCGTGCTGCTGTTCCTGATCGCGCCGTCGGTCATCATCGTCATCATGTCGTTTTCGGATTCGACGCTGCTGCAGTTTCCGCCCCAGCAATGGTCGCTGCGCTGGTACCAGACCTACTTCCAGTCGCCGGAGTGGCGCGACGCGACGGTCGTCTCGGTCAAGGTGGCCGTTATGACAGCGCTGGTGGCGACGCCGCTCGGCACGGCCGCCGCCTACGCCATCAATCGCGGCACGCTGCGCTTCAACGGCAGCATCAACGCACTGATGACGGCATCGCTGATCGTACCTGTGATCCTGATCGGCATCGGCACTTTCTTCCTCTACGCGCGCATCGGGCTGAACAACACGCTGACCGGCCTGGTCATCGCGCATACGGTGCAGGCGCTGCCGCTGGTGGTGCTGACGGTGCTTTCGGGCCTGCGCTCCTACGACATGAACCAGGAGCGCGTGGCGCGCAGCCTGGGCGCCGGACGCGTAGCCGCCTTCTGGCAAGTTACCATGCCGCAGATCCGCTTCTCGATCGTCTCGGGCGCGCTGTTTGCCTTCATCACCTCCTTCGACGAAGTGGTGGTTTCGCTGTTCATCTCGGGCGGCGAGACGACGACCTTGACGCGCCGCATGTTCAACGCCCTGCGCGACCAGATAGACCCGACGATCGCTGCCATCTCGACCTGCCTGATCGTGCTGTCGGTCGTGCTCTTGTCGGTGGCGCAGATCTTCGGCAGACGGCATTGATTTCACCGGACCAATTGGCTTCAAGTGACCAGGAGATATTCGGACAGAATGCGTGATTTCCAGTTTCCCGGCCGCTCGCCGGTCCGTGCCACCGAAGCGATCGCCGCGACCTCGCATCCGCTTTCGACGCTTGCAGCCATTGACATGCTGCGCGCCGGCGGCAATGCCATGGACGCCGCTGTCTGCGCCGCCGCCGTGCAGGGCGTGGTCGAGCCGCAATCGACCGGCATAGGCGGCGACTGCTTTGTCCTCTATTGCCCCGCGGGGCAGGGACACGTGCTGGCTTTCAATGGCTCCGGCCGGGCGCCCGCCAAGGCGACCGTGGACTGGTATCGCGACAAAGGCTTCAGCGAACTTCCCAAACAGGGACCGCATGCCGTGACCGTGCCCGGCGCGATCGACGCCTGGTGCAGGCTGCTGGAAGACCATGGCAGCAAGGACCTTGCAGAGGTGTTGGCGCCGGCGATCAACTATGCCGAGAACGGCTATGTCGTGCATGACCGCGTCGCCTTCGACTGGGCCGAACCGGAGACCGACCTGTCGGCCGACGAGCACGCCGCGCGCATTTTCCTGCCGGGCGGCGAGGCGCCCAGGGCCGGCGACGTGCACCGGCAGCCGGAGCTTGCCGCCACCTTACGCATCATTGCCAGGCATGGCCGCGCCGGGTTCTATGAAGGCACCGTGGCCGACGACATTGTGAGCCGGCTCAGGGCGTTGGGCGGACTGCATTCGCTTGAGGATTTCGCTTCGACCAAGGGCGATTATGTAGCGCCGGTCAGCGTCTCCTATGGCGGCCACGAGATCCACCAGATGCCGCCGAACAATCAGGGGCTGACGGCGCTCGTGATGCTGAATGTGCTGTCGGGGCTCAGGCTCGGCGAGCTCGACCCCGGCGGCGCCGAGCGCCTGCACTTGGAGATCGAAGCGGGGCGGTTGGCCTACCGCGACCGCGACCGTTTCCTCGGCGACCAGGACCATGTGCCGGTGCCGGTAAAAGAGCTTCTGTCGGCCGCCTATGCCGAGCGGCTGCGCGCCGAGATCGACCGCCAGCGTGCCATGACGCACCTGCCGGATGTGCAGCTGCCCGGCAGCGACACGGTCTACATCTCCATCGTCGACCGCGACCGCAACGCGGTCTCCTTCATCAACTCGACCTATTATTCCTTCGGCAGCGGCGTCGTCGGCCCGAAGACCGGCGTGGTGCTGCAGAACCGCGGCTCGAGCTTCCGCCTCGACCCGGCGCATCCGAACGCCATCGCGCCCGGCAAGCGGCCGATGCACACGATCATGCCCGGCATGGCGACGCGAAACGGCCGCGTGGTGATGCCGTTCGGCGTCATGGGCGGCGGCTACCAGCCGTTCGGCCATGTCCATCTTTTGACCAACATGCTCGACTTCGGCATGGACCCGCAGCAGGCGCTCGACGCGCCACGGGTGTTCTACAATGACGGCATGGTGGAGGCCGAGCGTCATGTGCCTGCAGAGGCAATCGAAGGCCTGCGCCGGCGCGGCCATGCCATCACCCAGCCGCACCACCCGCTCGGCGGCGGCCAGGCGGTGCTGATCGACTGGGAAAAGGGAACGCTGACCGGGGCGTCGGACCCACGCAAGGACGGAATGGCGCTTGGGTATTGATGGGATCGGGACAGCCGTCGCGGCCCGGATATGGCTGCAGTTGCCACAGGAAGCGTCGGCGCCGCCCCACATGAGCAGCATACCCTCACCCCGCCACCAGGTGACCGCCTCCGACATCGCTCAGCGCCAGCCTCTGCGGGCTCTCGCCCAGCCTCCGCGTCGCACTCGGAATCTCCTGGTCCAGCCTTGCGAACCGGCTCCTGCGCTTCGCCGGATCGGGCACCGGCACAGCTTCGATCAGCCGCCTGGTGTAAGGGTGGCGCGGGTTGGAGAAAACCTGGTCGCGCGTGCCCATCTCGACGATCTGGCCGAGATACATGACGGCGACGCGGTCGGAGATGTTTTCGACTACGGCCATATCATGGGAGATGAAGAGGTAGGCGACGCCGAATTCGCGCTGCAATTCCTTCAACAGGTCGAGCACGCGCGCCTGCACGGAGACGTCGAGGGCCGAAACGCTTTCGTCGGCGATGATCAGCTTCGGCCTTAGCGCCAGGGCGCGGGCGATGCAGACGCGCTGGCGCTGGCCGCCGGAGAATTCGTGGGGATAGAGCTCCATCTGGCCGGCCGACAGGCCGACGCGCTCGAATAATGCCGCCACCCGCTCTCTGCGCTCCTCCTTCGAGGCGACGCCATGGATGACCAGCGGCTCGGCGACGAGATCGCCGACGCGCATGCGCGGGTCGAGCGACGCGTAGGGGTCCTGGAAGATCATCTGCACGTCGCGGCGCACCGCCTTGCGCTGGTCGCGGCCGAGGCCCGACAGGTTGCGTCCGCCGATGACGATGTCGCCGGTATAAGGCACCAGTCCGGCCAGCGCCTTGGCGGTGGTCGACTTGCCGCAGCCGGACTCGCCCACCAGCGCCAGCGTTTCGTTGGGCGCGATCGAAAAGCTGACGCCTTCGACGGCATGGACGCGCCGGTTGACCCGGCCGAAGAAGCCGCCACGCAGGTCGAACCGGACATGCAGATCGGTGACATCGGCGACGTTCGCCGGCGCAGCCGGCTCGGCAATCTCTTTCGATTTCTGGCGGCCGGCGCCAGTGCCGATGCGCGGCACGGCGGCGAGCAGCTCGCGTGTGTACTCGGCTTGCGGCCTGGCGAAAATGTCCGATGTCTTGCCTTCCTCGACCATGCGGCCATGCCGCATGATGATGACGCGGTCGGCCATTTCGGCGACCACGCCCATGTCGTGGGTGATGAGAATGACGCTGGTGCCGTGCTGGCGCTGCAGGTCGCGCAACAGTTCCAGAACCTCGCCCTGCACGGTGACGTCGAGCGCAGTCGTCGGCTCGTCGGCGATCAGCACGTCGGGTTCCAGCGCCAGCGCCATGGCGATCATCACCCGCTGGCGCATACCGCCGGACAGCTCATGCGGAAACTGTTTCAGCCGGCTTTCGGCTTCCGAAATGCGCACTGCCTTCAACGCCTCGCTGGCGCGGCTTCGGGCCTCGGCGGGCGAGAGGCTGGTATGCGCCTCGATGGATTCGGTGAGCTGGCGGCCGATCGACAGCACCGGGTTCAGCGAGGTCATCGGCTCTTGGAAGATCATGGCGATGCGGTCGCCGCGGATGCGGCGCATCCGGCGCTCGTCGAGCGCTGTGAGATCGGTGTCGCCCGCATCCCCGCCAAGAAGGCGGATCGTGCCCGAAGATATGCGCGCGGCGGGCCGCGGCAGTAGTTGCATGATCGCCAGCGCGGTCATCGATTTGCCGGAGCCGGATTCGCCGGCGATGCAGAGCGTCTCGCCGCGTGAAAGCGTCAGAGAGAGGTTGGAGACGACGTCGCGCTCGCCGTCCTCGCCACGCACGGAGACGGAGAGATTGGCGATGTCGAGAATTGTTTCGGTGGCTGAGGTCATTGCAGACGCAAACCTGCAAGGGATTTATTCTGTGGCGCCCCCCACCCGGACCTTCGGTCCGACCTCCCCACAAGGGGGAGGTAGGGTGCCGGTTTTTTACCCTCCTCCTTGTGGGAAGGGTCGCTGCGAAGCAGCGGGGTGGGGGTGCAGCGCCGACCGAACATCATTCGAACACGCAGCGCGGGAAGTAGAACGACACCACCCAGTTCGGCATGTCGACGATCTCGCTGATCCTGAGATCGCCACAGACCGAGGCCAGCATATAGGCCTCGACCGGATCGATCTGGTAACGGCCGGCGAGCAGGTCGATCATCTGGGCGACCGCCTCTTTCGCGCCGGTCATCAGGTCCGGGCCGATGCCGGTGGTCACCTCGTAGCCCTTGGTGTCGAGATGACGCGTCACCGGGCCCGGCGTGGTGAAGCGCGGCATCTTCAGCCTGGCGTCCTTGACCAGGTCGAGCTTGAGCACGACGTCCATCGGGCTTTCGATCGCCGTGCCGCAGACCTCGCCGTCGCCCTGCGCGGCATGCGTGTCGCCGACCGAAAACAGCGCGCCGGCCACCTCCACCGGCAGATAGAGCGTTGTGCCGGCGGCGAGGTCGCGAATGTCCAGATTGCCGCCGACGCGGCGGGGCGGCACCACCGAGTGATGGCCCATCTCGCCCGGCGCGTTGCCGATGGTGCCGGCGAAGGGTTTCAGCGGCACGCGGCCGTTCTTGCCGAACAAGGCCGGCTCCAGCGAGGCGGCATCGTATTTCCAGATGTTGAGCGCCGGCTGCTTGAAGTCGTCGGCGAGCAGGCCGAAACCTGGAATGTTCGCCGTCCAGCCGAAGCCGGACGGTTTGAACATCTCGATCGTCACCTTCAGCGCGTCGCCCGGCTCGGCGCCCTCGACGAAAATCGGCCCGGTGACAGGGTTGATCCCGGCGAAGTCGAGCTTGGCGATGTCGGCGACGGTGCTGTCGGGCTTGAGCTGGCCACCGGAGGAATCGAGGCACTGAAACTCGATGGTCGAGCCGGGCGCCACGCGCTGCGCCGGGGCAAAGGAATTGTCCCAGCCGAAATGGTGATGGCGTCCGTGGATGGTGTAGTCGCAGTTATTGCACATCTTTTACGTACACATTGTCGTAGTTGATCGGGATATGGACCGGGTCGACATAGAGGTTGTCGGCGCCGCCCATGCGCGCGGACTTCATGGTGAAGCGCTGCTCGTTGAAGACCGGCGCCCAGGGCGCGTCCTCCATCACCTTGTCGTAGATGGCGCTCCACATCTTGTCGCGCTCGCCTGATTTGGCTGGGTCGACCACCGAGTCGGCCTCGGCCGCCTTGGCGTCGAGGTCCTTGTTGCAATACCACGACCAGTTCCAGCCGCCAGGCACCGCGCCGGCGCAGCCGAGGATCGGACCGTAGAAGTTCGATGGGTCCGGGAAGTCGGCGATCCAGGCCATGCCGCCGGACCAGATCATCGGCGCGCCGGCCTTGTCGCCGCCGGCGGCGATGACGTTTGCCTGGGCGAGCGACTGGATGCTGGCCTTGATGCCGATCGCCGCCAAATCCTGCTGGATCGCCTGCGCGATGCGCGGATTGGGATCGGTGTTCATGGCGAAAAGCTGCGTCTCGAAGCCGTCGGGATGGCCGGCTTCGGCCAGCAGCGCCTTGGCCTTGGCGACGTCATAGGGATAGCCCTTGTACGCCTTGTCGTAGCCCGGCATCGACGGCGGCAGCGGCTGGTTGGCCGGCACGGCGCGGTTGTTGATGATCTGCACGACGCGCGCCTTGTTGATCGCCATGTTGACCGCCTGGCGCACCTTCACATTGTCGAACGGCGCCATGGTGGTGTTCATGGTGACGTAGCCGGTGTGCAGTTGCCCGCCCTCCACGACGCGCGCCTTCTGCTCGGGATCGGCCATCACCTCCTGGAACTTGGCCGGCGGAATGCCGTCGCCGGGCACGTCGATCTCGCCCTTCTGAAGGCGCAGCAGCGCCACGATCGGCTCCTGGCCGATTTCGAAGGTGATCTTGTCCAGATGCGGCAGTCCCTTATGCCAGTAGTCCGCGTTGCGCTCGAAGACGATGCGCTGGCCGAGCGTCCACTCCGCGAGCTTGAAGGCGCCGGTGCCGACCGGATGCTTGCCGAAATCGGCGCCATATTTCTCGACCTCTTCCTTCGGCACGACATGCGAGAAGTTGATGGCCATGACATGCAGGAAGGTGGCGTCGGGCCGGGTCAGCTCGAACTTGACGGTATAGGGGTCGACCACGGTGACACCCGATAGTGTCTCCGCCTTGCCGGCGGCGACATCGTCATAGCCCTTGATCGAGCCGAAGAAGCCGGCGCCGGGGCTCTGCGTCTTCGGGTTGGTGACGCGGTCGAGCGAGTATTTCACGTCCTCGGCGGTCATTTCGCGGCCATTGTGGAATTTCACACCATGGCGCAGCTTGAAGGTGAAGGTCTTGCCGTCGGGCGAGATCTCGTAGCTTTCGGCGAGGTCGGGCTTGAGATTGGTGGTGCCCGGCTCGTAGTCCATCAGCCCGTCGAACAGGCTCTTGATCATCGACCAGTTCTGCCAGTCATAGCCGATCGCCGGATCGAGGGTCGCGACATCGTCCTTGTAGGTGATGGTGATGGCGCCGCCCTGCTTGGCGTTGGGGTCGACGGCGTCCTCGGCGCGGACGCTCGTCATGCCGAGCATCAGCGCCAGCGCCGATGCGGCCACGGTTGATGCGAGAAGCTTTTTCATTGTTATGTTCCCTTTCTCTGTTGGTTTTCTGGTTTCATCTGAGCTTGATGCGGGGATCGATGAACGGGGCGATGATGTCGGCCAAGAGATTGCCGAGCACGATGGCGAAGGCCGACACCAGCGTGACGCCCATGATGATCGGAATGTCGACGCGCTGGATCGCCTGCCAGGCGAGCTGGCCGATGCCTGGCCAGCCGAACACGCTTTCGACCACCACGATGCCGCCCATGAAGATGCCGATGTCGATGCCGATCATGGCGATGACCGGCAGGATGGCGTTGGGGAGCGCATGGCGGAACAGGATGGCGCGGCGCGCAAGGCCCTTGGCGCGCGCGGTGCGCACATAATCCTGGCGCAGCACGTCGATCATCGAGGAGCGCATCATGCGCGCGTACCATCCGGCGCCGAGTATGCCCATGGTGAGCGAAGGCAGCACCAGATGGCGCCAGGTGCCGTAGCCGCCGATCGGGAACCAGCCCAGCCGCACGGCGAACACGTAAAGCAAAAGCAGGCCGACGACGAATTGCGGCGCCGAGACGCCGACGAAGGAGGCGACCATCAGCGTCTGGTCGGTGGCGGTGCCGCGCTTGACGGCGGCGATCAGGCCCATGCTGAGCCCGATCAGCAATTCGCACAGGATGGCGCCGACCATCAGGAGCAGGCTCGCCGGCAGCCGCGAGACGATAAGCTCGGTGACCTCGGAGCGCTGGATGTAGGAGCGGCCGAGATCGCCGCTGGCGAGCTTCGTGAGATAGTGCCAGTACTGGACCACGAAGGGCTGGTCGAGGCCGAGCTGCTGGCGGATGTTCTCGACCGTCTGCGGCGTGGCGCTGCGGCCGGCGATCTGGCGCACCGGGTCGGCAGGCAGCAAATAAAGCAGCGCGAAGGTGATCAGCGAGACGCCGAGCAGGATGAGCAGCGACTGGATCAGGCGGCGGCCGAGATAGGCGATCATGCCCGGCCCCTTTGCGTCGGATCGAGGATGTCGCGCAGCGCGTCGCCGATCAGGTTGAAGGCCAGCGCCAGCGCCAGGATCGCCGCACCCGGGAAGAACACCAGCCAGGGTGCCGCCTGGAAGTAGGTCTGGTTCTCGAAGATGATGTTGCCCCAGGAGGCCGTCGGCGGCTGCACGCCGATGCCGAGGAAGGAGAGCGTCGCTTCCAGCAGCACCGTGGTGGAGATGCCGAGCGTGCCCCAGACGATGATGGTGGGCAGAAGATGCGGCAGGACGTGGCGAAACAGGATGCGCGGCGCGCTCGCCCCGATGGTGCGTTCGGCATCGATGAACTCGCGTTCGGCGAGCGAAGAGGTTTCGGTGTAGATGACGCGCGCGGTCTGCACCCAGTTGACCAGCGCGATGACCAGAGCGACGATCCAGAGACTTGGCTCGAACACTGCCGCCAGGCAAATGGCGAGCAGCAGCGCCGGAAACGCCATCATCAGATCGGTGAAGCGCATGAGAGCGCTGCCGATCCAGCCGCGGAAATAACCCGCCGTGACGCCGACTAGCGTGCCGATCAACAGCGCCACGCCATTGGCGGCGATGCCGATGATCAGCGAGGTGCGGGCGCCGTAGAGAATGCGGGTCAACAGGTCGCGGCCGAGCAGATCGGTGCCCAGCCAGAATTTTGCGTCAGGCGGCAAGGGCGAGCCTTCCAACGTCAGCCCGTCGAACATCTGCTCATTCGGGTCATAGCCGGTCAGCCATGGCGCGAGGATCGCGCCGGCAAGGACGATGGCGACGATGAACAGACCGAGCAGCGCCAGGCGGCGTTTGACCAGCCGGCGCCAGACGCCGGCGCGCGACTTGACCGGCATGCGTGCGGCCGCCGGGAGGTCAGGCGCGATAGGAGTGGTCATCGCCGCCTTCCTCACCCGTTACTTCCTCATTGGTCATTGCCACGATGCGGCGCGCCGCATCCTCGACACTGATCTGCCAGCTCATCGCCAGCGAGCGCAGCTGCGCGTAGGCGCGATCGTCGTCGGCGCCTTTCGACAGTGCCGCGACGGCGCGCACGATGGTCTGGCGCTCGGCGACACGCTGACGCAGCGAGGCGATCTCGCCGGCCAAATGTTTTCGCGCCTCGAAACTCTGCCTTGCGATCAGCAGCGCGCTGTAGACGCCGGCAGTGCCGACCGGCTTCAGGAGCTGCGCATCGGCCTTGTGCGAGAGAGCCCATTCGATGCGGCCGGGCGCCTCCGAACCGATCAGCGCCACCAGCGGCATCGGCGCCTCGCCGGCCTTCCACGGGAATTGCTCGTCGAAACCGAGATCGGCGTCGAAGAACACGAAATCGGCGGCCAGCGCTTCAGGCGGCAGTTCGGGCCAGCAGTCGACGGTGACCAGGCCGATGGCGGACAACTGCCTGGTGATGGCCTGCACGGTCGGGTGCGGGCGATGCAGGATGAATGCCCTGGCGCCGCCGAGATTCGGGATGCGCGATGGCCTGGTCACGACACCACCCTCAGGCGCGGCCGGCCGAATGTCGTGGCGGGGTCGTAGCGTGACAGGTACGGATCGGGCGCGACCTCGTGCTGCCGGCTGACGACCTCGAAGAAGCCGTCGGCGATCCGGCCGATGATTACCGGCAGCGTTGCGTGCTGGGAATGAGCGTCGATAGCAATCGGGCCGAGCCGGGTGGAGAAGCGCCGTTCGGCGAAGGCCTTGGAAAATTCCGCCGGACCGGCGTCGGGATCACGCGAGAGCACGTCGGCCATCACTTGCACGGAGGCATAGGCGGAGGCCTCGAAAGACGAGGCGAAGGCCGCCGGGCGAGGCGCGAAATACGGCCCGACCGACAAATGCCCCTTGCCGGTTTCGCCGATCGCCGGCAGCTCACCCTCGGTGAGGTTGCAGGAGATGATCGGGCACACCTCGGGGCTGAAGGCCGGGTCCTCAACGCCCAGGTCGCGGTAGGCCGCCAGGAAGGCGTAGGAGGAGGTGCCGATCAGGTTGTTGAGGACGAAGTTCGGCCGCGTCGCCCGGATCTCGGCGATCAGCCGCGACACGTCGGTCTCGCCTATGCGCAGATAGCGCTCGCCCAGAACCTTGCCGCCGGCATCCGCGATCAGGTCGCGCGCCACGCGGTTCATCTCCCAGCCCCAGATGTAGTTCGAGCCGAGCAGGAAGCCGTTGGCGCCGAAGCGGGGCACGACATGGGCCATCAGCGGCACCAGATGCTGGTTTGGGCAAGCGTGCATGTAGACGACGTGCTCGTTGGCCTCGAAGCCTTCATAGGGGCAGGCGTACCAGAGCATGCCGCCGGCTTTTTCCAGCACCGGAATGGTCTCCTTGCGACTCCAGGAAGTGACGCAGCCGACGACATGGCGGGCGCTGCTGGTCTTGAAGATGTCCTCGCAGAGCGTCGCATAGCGATCGGCATTGCTTTGCGGGTCACGCTCGACGGGCATCAGTTCGATACCCGAGCCGCGGTCGGCATTGGTGTCGGCGATGGCGCGCATGGCGCCCATCCGGCACGCATCGGAGACGAGCTGGTAGCTTCCCGAGCGGGAATAGAGGATGCCGATCTCGATACGCCGTTTCAAACAGATCCCCAAAATAACAATGCCCCGCAGCCACCGCCGGAGGGCGAGGCATACGAGGCATTCTTGCCGCCCGGCGATCAGGGCCGGTATTTTCAGCCTAAACTATTCCGTGCCACCACGCAGTCAAGCGGGAAAGTGGGTAGTGTCTCAGTTTGAAATTAGACGCCGCGCTTGTCGCGATCCTAGCCAAACTCCTATGGAAAAGCGGCGCGATTGAAAAGAACATGTGACCTTTTGGACCGGTCGGAATCAGGCCGCCTTGCGCCGTATGAGAGATGCTAGGACGGTACGCATTCCTGAGTATGCCGGGCCGCCGATTGTCACTTCCCAGTCAGTGCCGCGTTTACGGGGAAACTTAGCACTGCGTAGCGCTTCACGGAATGCTGTCGGCTCAACGCCTACGGTTTGAGCCATTTCTTCAGCGGTTGTGTATTTGGCTATCATGAAATCTCCTGTGCTTTCCTCTAGGCATATAGGGATTCAGAGCGGAATGCGCCAGCAGACCGGCCAGATCGCAACCGGGACACTACGGGAAAGTGCGTTCGTCAGCTCAACCGCGGCGCTGCGGCCCGTTTGGCGCGGCGGCTAGGCTACCGTGCTCGCCGTTCAGAAAATTTTGAGAGAATATTCCGGGCTTCCGGGCGAACCGGGAACGCGGTTCTTTGATAATATCCCTAGAGTTTCTGATGATCTGGACAAGGCTTGGCGTTCCGCCCGGCTTGTGACTTCGCAACCGCAGAGATCCATCATGTCCGATTTCAGGAACACCTTGTCGTCTTCCCTCTCGTCATATTTCAACCGCCGCGCGGGTCTTGGCTTGCTTTTCGCTTCGGCGGTCGCGGTCGCCGGGCTGATTGCGCCCAGCGCTTCGTTCGCCGAGGACAAGAAGGCGATCAAGGTCGGCATCATCAGCGGCGAGGACGAGGATGTCTGGCGCGTCGTCGTCGCCCAGGCGGCGCAAAAGGGCCTCAGCATCGAAACCGTGGTCTTCAACGATTACACCCAGCCCAATGAGGCGCTGGAACGCGGCGAGATCGACGCCAATGCCTTCCAGCACCAGCCCTATCTCGACAACCAGATCAAGACACAGGGCTACCACATCGTGCGCGTCGGCTATACCGGCGTCTGGCCGATCGGCCTCTACTCCAAGAAATATACGAAGATCGCCGACCTGCCCGAGGGCGCGGTGATCGGCGTGCCGAACGATCCCTCCAATGAAGGCCGGGCGCTGCGCGTGCTGCAGAACGAGGGCGTGATTAAACTGAAGGACGGCACCGGCATTCTCGCCACCACCGCCGACATCGCGGAAAACCCGAAGAAGGTCGAGATCAAGGAGCTCGACGCCGGCATTGTCGGCCGCTCCGTCGAGGATCTCGATGCCGCCGTGGTCAACACCGACTGGGCGCTGAAGAGCGGCCTGACACCGGAAAACCGTATCGCGCAGGAGCCTATCGCCGACAACCCCTACCGCAACTTCATCGCGGTCAAGGTTGGCAATGAGAACGAGCCCTGGGTGAAGACGCTGGTCGCCTCCTACCAGAACGAGGCGGTGAAAGCCGAGTTCGACAAGGTCTACAAGGGCACCGGCCTCAGCGCCTATTGAGGCTGTTAGTGCATTTGATATGAAAAGGCGGTCCGCGCGGTGCGCGGGCCGCGATCGTATTCGGGATCCGCGCATGAACCAGCATTTCTCAGCAACCGCAGAAGCCATGGAGGGCACAGGCCCACCGCCGCAAGACGTGGTGCGGCTCGTCGACCTGAAGCGCCGCTTCGGCGCGACGGCGGCACTCGACGGCATTTCGCTGACGGCGCGCAAGGGGGAGATCCTCGGCATCATCGGACGCAGCGGCGCCGGCAAATCGACGCTGATCCGCTGCCTGAACGGACTGGAGCGGCCGGATTCCGGCGAGGTTTTCATCGAAGGCCGCGAGATCAGCCGGCTCGGCGAGCGCGACCTGCAGCCGCTGCGGCGGCGCATCGGCATGATCTTCCAGCATTTCAACCTTTTGTCGGCCAAGACCGTCGAGGACAATGTGGCGCTGCCGCTCAAGATCGAGGGCCGCCCGAAGGCGGAGCGGCTGCGCCGCGCCGCCGAACTGCTTGAACTGGTCGGCCTGTCGGAGAAGGCAAAGGCGTATCCGGCATCGCTGTCGGGTGGGCAGAAGCAGCGCGTCGGCATCGCCAGGGCGCTGGCCGCGCGGCCGGCGCTGCTGTTGTCGGATGAAGCCACCTCCGCGCTTGACCCGGAGACGACGCGGTCCATCCTCGCCTTGCTGAGGGACATCAACCGGCAGCTTGGCCTGACCATCCTTTTGATCACCCATGAGATGGAGGTGATCCGCTCGATCGGCGACCGCGTGGCGGTGATCGACGCCGGGCGCTTCGTCGAGCAAGGCCCGGTCTGGTCGGTGTTTGCCGAGCCGCGGTCGCCGATCACGAAAAGCCTGCTTGGCGCCATCCGGCCGCAACTGCCGGCCGAGCTCTTGGCCCGGCTGCTGCCCGCGACCGGCGCGGAGACGATCCTGCGCGTGGATGTGGCCGGGGAGGCCGCGCAAAGCCCGCTCTTGTCCGATCTCGCGACGCTCGTGCCTGGCACGTTCCGCCTCGTCCATGGCGGCATCGACCATATCCAGCAGCAGCCGGTGGGCACACTGTTCCTGTCTGTCCCCGGCAGCGATGCAAGCCATCTCGCGCGAGTGATCGCATTCCTGAAATCGCGCCAGGCGCGGGTGGAGGTGCTTGGCCATGTCGCCGATCCTGTTTGAGCTTCTGCTGCGGTCGATCTGGGAGACGGTGCTGATGACGGCCGCTTCCGGCCTCATCTCGCTGGTTTTCGGCCTGCCGCTTGGTCTCGCCTTGATCGCCACCGAACGCGGCGGCATCGCCGAAAGCCTGTGGGTCAACCGCGTGCTCGGCGCAGTCATCAACGGCTTCCGGTCGGTGCCGTTCATCATCCTTTTGGTGGCGCTGATCCCGGTGACGCGGCTGATCGTCGGTACCTCGATCGGCACCTGGGCGGCGATCGTGCCGCTGTCGATCGCCGCCACGCCCTACTACGCGCGCATCGCCGAAGTGTCGCTGCGCGAGGTGGACCATGGCCTGATCGAGGCGGCGCGCGCCATGGGCGGCAACCGCTGGACGATCATCCGCGAGGTGCTGGTGCCGGAAGCGCTGCCAGGCATCGTCGCGGGCTTCACCGTGACGCTGGTGACGCTGGTCGGCGCCTCCGCCATGGCCGGCGCGATCGGCGCCGGCGGCCTCGGAGACCTCGCCATCCGCTACGGCTACCAGCGGTTCGAGACGTCAGTGATGATCGCCGTGGTGATCGTGCTGATCATCCTGGTCTGCGGCATCCAGTGGGTGGGCGACCGGCTGGTGGCGAAGCTGGACCGGAGGGGGTGAGCGGCTGAGCTACGCGATGATGTCTTCGATAAGCGTTTGAAGCGGCGCCTCGGAACCACCGAAGCTGTCAATCATCGCCTGAATAACGCGATCTCGCTCCAGGATATCGGCGTTGAATGTGAAGCCCGCATGTTCAGCAAGCATTGCAAGGAAGGTGAGTTGGGTACGGCCGTTGCCTTCGCGAAAAGGATGAACGGCATTGACCTCCGCAACGACGTGGGCCACGTGCCTCGCAAAACCGAGGCTGTCTAGGTCTGCCAAGGAGTCGGGGTCGCCAAGTTCACGGAACACCCGAACCATCTCGCTGGCGATGTGCTCGGGATAGCAAAACCAGCTGCCACCCTTGCCGATCCGAATGGTGCGCGGCTGACCGGCCCAAGCATACACGTCTTGGAACAGGTGCCGATGCAGGTGGAGATAGTGACGGTAGTCGAGTTCGCCTGCCGGAAGGGGCTCGTCCGCGCGAGTCAGGAACAAGGCGAGCTCGACCTCATCGAGCTCTGCCTGCTCGCGGATATCAAGCAGATTCATAAGCACGGTCGTGCCGGGGTAGCAGAGTGGATCGAACTCGGCAGCGTAGACCAACGGCCTATTTCTTTTTGCGGATTTCTTCTTTGATCAGCGAGCGCCGCTCGTCACCGGACAACCCTTGCCGCACACTATGGTTGAGTATCTTCGCCATGCGGGACGACAACTTCATACCTTCGACAGCGCTGATTTTCTCGCCATGCGCTCTCGTCAGCACGAAATGACCCGTCTTGGCTGAGCGGCCGGTTCTTGAATTAAGATACTTCATTCGCAAATCATATCATGGACCCGCAGGAGAGGCCAAAACGATTTCCGAGCAAGCCGGACCAGGCCGCGGCCTTACTCCTCCGGGTCGAACAAGGCGCCAGCGAGTTCATGCGGCGCCGAACAAATCCCTGGCCTGTTCAGCCGTATAATAACCAAGCCTGACGTCCTGAGCCACCAGTTCCGGATCGCGCTCACGCGGATCGCCGTAGCCGCCACCACCCGGCGTACCGACGCGGACGCGGTCACCGGCCTTGAGCGCGATGTCCTGCTCCTTGGAGAGGTGCGGCGGCACATGTTCCTTCCCGTCGCGGATGACGGCCACCGTGTTGGGCTCGCCATCCCGGCCGCCGAGCGCGCCTTGCGGGCCGAAGCGGCCATGGTCCATGACAAAGGAGGCGCGGGCTTCTCCACGCAGGATCTCGACCTCGTAGGCAAGGCCAAAGCCGCCGCGATGTTTGCCGGCGCCGCCCGAGCCCTCGCGCAACGCATAGTGACGGTAAAGCACCGGAAAGGCCTGCTCCATGATCTCGACCGGCGGCGACTTGGAGATGCCGATGGTCGAGCAGCCATTGGTCAGCCCGTCATGGCCGGCATTGCCGCCATAGCCGCCACCAGAGATCTGGTACATGACATAGTCGCGGCCGCGCGCCGGATCGTTGCCGCCGAGCGCGAAATTGCCGCTGGAGCCGGCGGGCGCCGCCGTTACCTTGTCGGGCAGCGCCTGCACCATGGCCGCGAACACCGCCTCGGCGATGCGCTGCGACACTTCCGCGGCGCAGCCCGAGACCGGGCGGGGATATCTGGCATCCAGGAAGGTACCCTCCGGCCGCTTGACCTCGAGCGGCTCGAAGGCGCCGGCGCTGATCGGCACATCGGGGAAGATATGGCGCATGGCGAGATAAACCGAGGACAAGGTGGTCGCCAGCACGCTGTTCATCGGCCCCGCGCAGGGCTTTGACGAGCCGGCGAAATCGAAAATCAGGGTGTCGCCCTTCTTCTCGACGGCGAGCGCGATGGTCAGCGGCTCGTTGACCACGCCGTCGGAATCGACGAAGGCCTTCGAGCGGTAGGTCCCGTCGGGAATGGCCGCTATGTTGGCGCGCATCTGCTCGGCGGCGCGGCGGCGCAGTTCTGCGATCGCCTCGACAACAGTTTCGTCTCCGTAACGATCCAGAATTCCATTGAGCCGATCCTGGCCGATCAGCAGTGCGGCAGCCTGCGCCCTGATGTCGCCGATGCGCTGGTCGGCGACGCGGATGTTCGAACAGATGATGGCGTAGATCTCCGGGTCGAGTACGCCTTTCTTGAACAGTTTGACCGGCGGCAGCCGCAAGCCTTCCTGCTCGACCGCCGTCGCCGAAGCCGAGAAGCCGCCGGGCACCGAACCGCCAATGTCGGGCCAATGACCGGTGTTGGACAGCCAACAGAAAATCTTGCCGTCCCGGTAGACCGGCATGACGAAGCGCACGTCCATCAGATGCGTGCCGCCGAGATACGGGTCGTTGACGATGTAGATATCGCCCGGCTCCGGGGCCAGGCAGCGGCCGTCGGCGATCATCTCGATCACCGTCCTGGTCGAATATTGCATGACGCCGACGAATACCGGCAGGCCCTGGCTGCCTTGCGCGATCAGCGAGCCGTCGACGGCCGAATAGATGCCGTCGGAGCGGTCATTGGCCTCGGCGATGACAGGTGAGAAGGCGGCGCGGGAAAAGGTCAGGTCCATCTCATCGCAGACCTGCTGCAGGGCTGCCTGGAGAACCGAGAGCGTGATGGCGTCGAGCTTTTGCATCTCAGGCCTCGCCAATGTCGATGATGATGTTGCCGTCGGCGTCCGAGCGGGCACGGTCGCCGGGTTCGAGCACCGTGGTAGCGTCCATCTGTTCGAGGATCGCGGGCCCTTCGATGATCACATCGAGCGGCAGTTCTTCGCGTGCGTATACGGGCGTGTCATGCCAGCGCCCGCTGTACCAGACCGGCCGGATCTCGCGCCGGGCCTCGTCGAGCGTCTTTGCCCGCCCGGCGGGGTCGATCAGCCGCGACAGATCGATCGCCGGCCTGACACCCGTCACCGAGGTGTTCAAGTTGACCAGATTGGCGCGGATTTCCGGCAGCTCGACCTTGAAGCGCGCGAAATAGGCCTTTTCGAACAGCGCCTGCAGCTCCTGCCGGGTCACCGACGAGGACGGCAGCGGCACGTTGATGATGTGGGTCTGGCCGACGAACTGCATGTCGGCGGAATGGGTGACGCGGATGGTCTGCGGTTTCACCGCCTCCTTGGCGATCAGCTCCTCGCCTTCGTTTCGATGCCGTTCCAAAACCCGATGGAGCTGGCTTTCATCAAGAACGCCTACCGGCCGGTTGATGGTGTTGACGAAATCATGGCGCAGATCGGCGACGACGCAGCCGAGCGCATTGGTGATGCCGGGCCGTGCCGGCACCAGCACCCGGGGCAGTCCAAGTTCGCGCGCCAGAGCGGTGGCGTGCAGCGGGCCGGCGCCGCCGAAGGCGAACAGCGCGAAATCGCGCGGATCGTGACCGCGCGACACCGACACCATGCGGATGGCGCCGGCCATCTTCATGTTGCCGAGCCTGAGCACCGCGCCGGCTGCTTCGACGCCGGACAAGCCCGTCGCCTTGCCGATCCTGTCGGCGAAAATGCCGGTGACACGCTCTGATGTGGCCGGATTGTCGACGGCAAGCAGCTTCTTCGACGCCAGCCGGCCGAGCACCAGATTGGCGTCGGTGATGGTCGGCTGCAGGCCGCCGCGGCCGTAGCAGATCGGGCCTGGATTGGCGCCGGCACTTTCCGGGCCGATCTGGATCAGGCCTGCCGCGTCGACGCGCGCGATCGAGCCGCCGCCGGCCCCGACCGTGTGCACCGCCACCATCGGCACATGGATGGGCATGGCGTATTCGATCTCGATCTCGTTTGAAACCGCCGGTTCGGCGTTGCGGATCAGCGCCACGTCGGTCGAGGTGCCGCCCATGTCGTAGGTGACGAGATTTTCGAAGCCGGCGCGCTTGCCCGTGTAGGCGGCGGCGATGACGCCCGAGGCCGGGCCGGACATCACGGTCTTGGCCGATTCACGTGTGACGAAGCGGGCCGAGATCATACCGCCATTGCCGTTCATGATCAGGAAGTCGCGGGCGTAGCCTTTGTCGGCGAGTTCCTTGCGCAGCCGCTCGACATAGCGCTCGAGGATCGGCTGCACCGAAGCGTTGACCGAGGCGGTGACGCCGCGCTCGAATTCGCGCGCTTCCGACAGCAGCGCATGACCCGCGGTGATGTAGTCGTTCGGCCAGAGTTCGGCGGCGATCTCGGCGGCGCGCCGCTCGTGCGAAGGGTTAGCGTAGGAATGCAGGAAGTGGATGACCAGGGATTCGCAGCCGGCATCGATCAGCGCCTTCACCGCCTCGCGCATTTCGGCTTCGTCGAGTGGCATGCGTACCGCTCCCGACGCCTCGACGCGCTCGGACACTTCGAGCCGCAGGTTGCGCGGGATGACCGGAACAAAGGTGCCGGTCATGCCATAGGGCTGCGGCCGCGTGCGCCGGCCGAGCTCGATCACGTCGCGAAAGCCGCGCGTGGTGATCATGCCGGTCTTCGCCAGCCGGCGTTCGAGCACCGCGTTGGTGGTTGTCGTCGTGCCATGCACGATAAGATCGATGCCGTCGATCGGAAAGCCGGTGGTATCGAGCGCCGAAACGACGCCGAAGGCCTGGTTGTCGACGGTCGTGGGCGTCTTGGCGATATGTACCCGCCCGCCATCCTTGCCATCAATCAGAAGCAGATCGGTGAAGGTTCCGCCGACGTCGATGCCGGCGACGACACTGCCCAGGGAATCCGGCGGCTGCACTGAAAAATTCTCTTTCATTGTCGAAACCCGAAATGCTGGGACTACGGATATGTCACAGTTTGGAAAGGTGTTTTACGGCGGCATCTTGACGCAAATATCGTTTGTATACTAATAAATTCCGGACACAAGAGCTTACCGCTTTGGAGTGTGCGAGCAGCACGCCGGAACCTGAACGGTCCGGGCGCGCAGGAATAAGGTTTGGCGCCCGCGTTCGTGAGTTGGGCCAGAAGGTTGGATTTGATGAACACCACATCCGCGTTCAACACCGCCGGCGCCCGCCCGCTGCAATTTCCGATTCCAGCCAATGTCTATGCCGAAACCGTGGTCTCGGTGAAGCACTACACCGACCGGCTGTTCTCGTTCCGCATCACCCGTCCGCAGTCGCTGCGCTTCCGTTCCGGCGAATTCGTCATGATCGGCCTGCCCAATGCCGAGAAGCCGGTGTTCCGCGCCTATTCGGTGGCCAGCCCGGCCTGGGACGAAGAGCTGGAATTCTTTTCCATCAAGGTACCGGACGGCCCCCTGACCTCGGAGTTGCAGAAGATCCAGGTCGGCGACACCGTCATCATGCGCCAGAAGTCGACCGGCACGCTGGTGGTCGACGCGCTGACGCCGGCCAAGCGGCTGTTCATGATCTCCACCGGCACCGGCATCGCGCCCTTCGCCAGCCTGCTGCGTGACCCTGACACTTATGAAAAATTCGAGCAGCTGGTCCTGACCCACACCTGCCGTGACAATGCCGAGCTGACCTATGGCCAGGAACTGGTGGCGGCGCTCGAAAGCGACCCGCTGATCGGCGAACTGACCGGCGGCCGTGTCACGCTCTACAACTCCACGACCCGCGAGGAGTCGGCCCGCATGGGCCGTATCACCGCGCTGATCGGCTCCGGCAAATTCTACGCCGACCTCGGCATAGAGAAGCTCAATCCCGAGACCGACCGCATCATGATCTGCGGCTCGATGCATATGCTCAAGGACGTCAAGGAGATGGCCGAGAGCCTCGGTTTCCAGGAAGGCTCGCTCAGCCATCCCTCGACTTTTGTCGTCGAGCGCGCCTTCGTCGGCTGAGGCCTGCTCTTCTCCGGCGATCGAGCTTTTGACCTTCTGGTCAAAAATTAGCTGCTTTCGCGGCCTTTTTCAGCTATCCTCGCTTGAGGACTCGTGAAGCGCGGCTTCGCGGGCTATCTTCGTGCGTGTCGCCCAAAAGTGCCGAGCGGTTTGGGAAGACGATACACACCTAGACATAAGCGCAGTCGCTGAGTGAAAGGGCAGGAGATGAGCAGCACAATCCGCGAGGCCGAGGCCAAGGTGATGCCGCTGCCGGCGCGCGCCGCCGCCAACACCGCCCTCCCGCTGGATCATCGCATCGCGCGCAATCCCGGCATGAAGCTCGACCTCGGCTTTCTGGAGTCGGTGCGCAGCGTCAACCGCTCGGCGCTGGAACGGCGCGTCGCCAGCCTGACCAAGCGGCGCTCGATCAAGGCCGACAACCAGGCGGCCTGGCTGCTGCGGGCGATAGCCTGCATGGACCTGACGACGCTCAACTCGAACGACACGGAAGAGCGCGTGCGCCGGCTTTGCGCCAAAGCGATCAATCCGCTGCGCCGCGACATCGCCGAGGGCCTGGGCATTGCGGGCGAACCCATCCGCCCGGCCGCCGTCTGCGTGTACCATCCGTTCGTCGCCACCGCGGTCGACGCCGTGCGCGGCACCGGCATCCATGTCGCCGCCGTCTCCACTGCCTTCCCGCATGGTCTTGCGCCACTGTCGACCCGCCTCCAGGAGATCGAGGCCTCGGTGCGCGACGGCGCCGACGAGATCGATGTCGTCATCCCGCGCGGCCTGGTATTCGGGGCCAAATGGCGCGAGCTCTACAATGAGATCGTCTCGATGCGCGCTGCCTGCGGCGATGCGCATCTGAAGGTCATTCTCGGCACCGGCGACCTCGCCACGCTGCGCAATGTGATGCTGGCCTCTATGCTGGCAATGATGGCGGGCGCCGATTTCATCAAGACCTCGACCGGCAAGGAAAGCGTCAACGCCACGCTGCCCGTCGGCCTTGCCATGGTGCGCGCCATCAGGGCCTATTTCGAGGAGACCGGCTATCTCATCGGCTTCAAGCCGGCCGGCGGCATTTCTACCGCCAAGGTGTCGCTCGACTGGCTGGTGCTGATGAAGGAAGAACTCGGCCGGCCATGGCTGGAACCGGATCTGTTCCGCTTCGGCGCCTCGAGCCTTCTCACCGATATCGAGAGGCAGCTCGAGCATCACCTGACCGGGCATTATTCGGCCAATCATCGCCACGCGATGGCTTGAGTCAGGGCTCGAACGTGGAGCCCTACGGCGCCCCCCTCTGTCCTACCGGACATCTCCCCCATACGGGGGGAGATCACGCGCTTCCTTGTTTTCGTCCATTTTCAACGTCGCAAGGGCAGCGACACGCTGAAACTGCCAATCTCCCCCCTTGTGGGGGAGATGTCCGGCAGGACAGAGGGGGGCGCGACAGAGCGCTTGCCGAGGCAATTATCTGGAGGGCCCCATGAACATTCTCGAACGCTATCACGCCATGGAATACGGTCCGGCGCCGGAAGCCCGCAACGAGGCCGACGCCTGGCTTGCCGTGCGCGATTTTTCCAAGGCATTGTTCATCGACGGCACCTGGAAGGCGGCTGGGGGCGGCAAGACCTTCGAGACCAGCGAGCCTTCTTCCGGCAAGCTGCTGGCCAAGGTTTCGGACGCGGGCGCCGCCGACATCGACGCGGCGGTCGCGGCGGCCACCAAGGCGCTGCCGAAATGGTCGGCCTCCTCGGGCTATACCAGGGCAAAAGTGCTCTATGCCATCGGCCGCGCCATGCAGCGCCACCAGCGCCTGCTCGCGGTGCTTGAGACAATCGACAATGGCAAGCCGATCCGCGAGAGCCGCGACATCGACGTGCCGCTGGCGATCCGCCACTTCATCCATCATGCCGGCTGGGCGCAGGCGCTGGACAGGGATTTCCCCGGCCACAAGGGCGTCGGCGTCGTCGGCCAGATCATCCCGTGGAACTTTCCGCTCTTGATGCTGGCCTGGAAGATCGCGCCGGCGCTGGCCGCCGGCTGCACGGTGGTGCTGAAGCCGGCCGAGTTCACGCCGCTGACAGCCATCCTGTTCGCCGAAATCTGCGAACGCGCCGGCGTGCCGAAAGGCGTCGTCAACATCGTGCAGGGCGGCCCGGAAGCGGGTGCGGCCATCGTCAAACACCCCGGCATCCAGAAGATCGCCTTCACCGGGTCTTCCGAAGTCGGCAAGATCATCCGCAAGGCTACCGCCGGCTCGGGCAAGAAGCTGTCGCTGGAGCTTGGCGGCAAGTCGGCCTTCATCGTGTTCGAGGATGCCGATCTCGACAGCGCCGTCGAAGGCCTGGTCGACGGCATCTGGTTCAACCAGGGACAGGTCTGCTGCGCCGGTTCGCGGCTGCTGGTGCAGGAAGGCATCGCCGAAGCGTTCTTCGCCAAGGTCAAGGTCAGGATGAGCCGGCTGCGCGTCGGCAGCCCGCTGGACAAGAACACCGATATCGGCCCGCTGGTCGATCTGACGCAGCTCGATCGCGTCAAGGGCCTGGTCGCCGAGGGCGCAAAACAGGGGGCGGTCTGCTGGCAGCCGGATGCGGCGCTGCCCTCATCCGGCTATTACCATCTGCCGACCCTCGCTACCGGCGTTTCGCCGGCTAATATTCTCGCCCAGGAAGAAGTATTCGGCCCCGTTCTGGCGACCATGACGTTCCGCAACACCGAGGAAGCGATCGAGCTCGCCAACAACACCCGCTATGGCCTTGCCGCTTCGGTGTGGAGCGAAAACGTCAACCTCGCTTTGCACGTCGCACCGCAATTGAAGGCCGGCGTGATCTGGGTCAACGGCACCAATATGTTCGACGCCGCCTGCGGCTTCGGCGGCTACCGCGAGAGCGGTTTCGGCCGCGAGGGCGGGCGCGAAGGCATGTTCGAATATCTCACGGCAAAGCTGCCGCTCGGCCCGGTCATCAAGCCGGCGACAGTCTCGGCACAACCCGTTGAACAGGCCGATGGCGCAGCAATCGACCGGACGGCAAAACTGTTCATCGGCGGCAAACAGGTTCGGCCCGATGGCAACTACTCGCTGGCGGTTGTCACCGCCAAGGGCAAGCTTGCCGGCGAAGTCGGCTTGGGCAACCGCAAGGATATACGCGATGCCGTCTCCGCGGCGCGGGCCTGCAAGAGCTGGCCGGAGGCGACCGCCTACAACCGCTCACAGGTGCTCTACTATCTGGCGGAAAACCTCTCCGGCCGGGCGGAGGAGTTCGCCGCCCGTCTCGTCCAGCTCACGGGCGCGACCGCCAAGGCGGCACGCGAGGAGGTCGACCAGTCGATCGAGCGGTTGTTTCTCTATGCCGGACTTGCCGACAAGTTCGAGGGGCGCGTGCACCAGCCACCGGCACGGGCGGTGACGCTGGCGCTGCATGAGCCGGTTGGCGTCGTCGGCATCGTCGCGCCCGACAATCAGCCGCTGCTCGGGTTCATCTCACTGGTCGCGCCGGCGCTGGCAATGGGCAACACGGTGGTCGCGGTGCCTTCGGAGCGCCATCCGCTGCTCGCCACCGATCTCTATCAGGTCATCGAATATTCCGACGTGCCTGCCGGCGCCATCAACATCGTCACCGGACGCACGGCCGAACTTGCCGGCGTGCTGGCCAAGCATGACGATGTCGATGGGCTCTGGCTGTTCGCCGATGCCGACACCTGCGCCAAGGCGGAGGTCGAGTCCGTCGGCAACCTCAAACGTATCTGGAGCGGCAATGGCCGTAGCCTCGACTGGGCCTCGGAAGAAGCCGCTGGCGATGTTTTGCTGCGCCGCGCCGTCGAGGTGAAGAACGTCTGGGTGCCCTACGGCGACTGACGTTCCATGCTGTCACGATGGAGATCGGGTTCGGGCTTGACGCTCGGGCTTATGTTCTTTAACGAGAAAAAACATCTTTATCTGTGAACTGACAGAGCAGGCCACATCATGGCCTGTGACTGGCACATGACGCCTTCGCAGGCCGCCGATAAAGGCAGTTAACCCAGGAGGAGAACAGCATGGCGGATCTGGCAGGCAAGGTCGTCGTCATCACGGCAGCGGCGCAAGGCATCGGCAAGGCAAGCGCGCTCGCCTTCGCCAAGGCAGGAGCTACCGTCCATGCCACCGACATCAACGAAACGCTGCTGGCGGAACTCGCCAAGACTGCCGGGATCAAGACACGCAAGGTCGACGTGCTCAATGACGAGGCGGTCAACACCGCCTTCGCCGGGATCGGCCGCGTCGACGTGCTGTTCAACTGCGCCGGTTTCGTCCACTCCGGCTCGATCCTGGAGATGAAGGACAGCGATCTCGATTTCGCTCTCAACCTCAACGTTCGCGCCATGATCCGCACCATCCGCGCCGTGCTGCCCGGCATGCTGGAGCGCGCAGACGGGTCGATTATCAACATGGCCTCGCTGGCGAGTTCGCAGAAGGGCGTGCCGAACCGTTTCGCCTATGGTGTCACCAAGGCTGCGGTGATCGGCCTGACCAAGGCAGTCGCGGCCGACTATGTCGGCAAGGGCATACGCTGCAACGCCATCTGCCCCGGTACGGTGGAAAGCCCGTCGCTGCAGGATCGCATGCACGCGCAGGGCGATTATGAAGCCGCGCGCGCCGCCTTCATCGCGCGCCAGCCGATGGGCCGGCTCGGCACGCCGGAGGAAATCGCCGATCTGGCCGTCTATCTGGCCGGCGCCACCTACACATCCGGGCAGGCCTACAATATCGATGGTGGCTGGTCGATCTGACCGGATCGAGGAGTCTGAAAATCCCGCTCACCGGCGATCACTATATGGTGTCCGCGCTTGCCCTGGATCAGGCCGGTGGTACGGTCCGCCGGCTTCCCAAACGGGAGCCATTCGTTTCGGTGAAGAGTTTGCAAAAGGCCGCGAGGCCGCAACCAGGAGAAGGGTCTAAATGAAACTGCTGCGCTATGGCGAGGTGGGGAGCGAACGTCCCGGCCTGCTCGATGCGGATGGGACGATCCGCGACCTCTCCGCCCATGTCGCCGACATTGCCGGCACCACGCTTCACCCGGCCTCGCTGGAGATGCTGTCCAAGCTCGACGCAAAGTCGCTGCCGGCGGTTTCCGGCAAGCCGCGGCTCGGCGCCTGCGTTGCCGGCACCGGCAAGTTCATCTGCATCGGCCTCAACTATTCCGACCACGCCGCCGAGACCGGCGCCACCGTGCCGCCGGAGCCGATCATCTTCATGAAGGCCAGCTCGGCCATCGTCGGACCGGACGATGACGTGCTGATCCCGCGCGGCTCGGAGAAGACCGACTGGGAGGTCGAGCTCGGCGTCGTCATCGGCAAAACGGCAAAATATGTCAGCCAGGCCGATGCGCTCGAATACGTCGCCGGCTACTGCGTCGCGCACGATGTCTCCGAGCGCGCCTTCCAGGCCGAGCGCCAGGGCCAATGGACCAAGGGCAAGAGCTGCGACACGTTCGGCCCGACCGGCCCATGGCTGGTGACCAAGGACGAGGTCTCGGATCCGCAGAACCTGAAGATGTGGCTGACCGTCAACGGCAAGACCATGCAGAACGGCTCGACGAAGACCATGGTCTACGGCGTCGCCTATCTTGTGTCCTATCTCAGCCAGTTCATGTCGCTGCATCCTGGCGACATCATTTCGACAGGCACGCCGCCCGGTGTCGGCCTGGGCATGAAGCCGCCGGTGTTCTTGAAGGCCGGCGACGTGGTGGAGCTGGGCATCGAAGGGTTGGGCCAGCAGAAGCAGACGTTCAGGGCTGACGCATAACTTTCACGAGTCGCGCCGCCCCTCATCTGGCTGCCGCCATCTTCTCCCCGTAGAACGGGGAGAAGGACGCTGTCGTTGCTGCTTTCGCCAATCGCCGGCGCTGGAGCTATCTTCCTTCTCCCCGTCACTATACGGGGAGAAGGTGCCGGCAGGCGAATGAGGGGCAGCGCCAACTATGTTGCGATACTACTTCAGCACCTTCCCATCCGCGCCAAACCGATAGGTCTTCGCCGGATCCGGCGTTGCATAAAGTGTCGCCCCCGGCTCGGCGTCATAAACACCGAAAATGCGCACGGTGATCAGCCCGGCCTTCTCGCAGTCGAGATAGAGATTGGTGTCGGCGCCGAGGTGCTCGGCATGCACGACCGTGCCTTTCCAGGCGCCGGATTTCGGGTCGACAGTCAGATGCTCCGGCCGCACGCCGATGCTCTTGGCGGTTTCCCCAAGCCTGGCGCCGTCGATGAAGTTCATCTTCGGCGAGCCGATGAAGCCCGCGACAAATTCGTTCGCCGGCGAATTGTAGAGTTCCATCGGTCCGCCGATCTGCTCGATTTTCCCGGCATTGAGCACCACGATCTTGTCTGCCAGCGTCATCGCCTCGACCTGGTCGTGGGTGACGTAGATCATCGTCGCCTTGAGGCGGCGATGCAGCTGCGCGATTTCCAACCGCGTGTTGACGCGCAGTGCCGCGTCGAGATTGGACAAAGGCTCGTCGAACAGGAACAGCTTTGGCTCGCGCACCACGGCGCGGCCGATGGCGACGCGCTGGCGCTGGCCGCCGGAGAGTTCCGCGGGACGCCTTTCCAGATAGGGCTCAAGCGACAGCATGGACGAGGCGATGCCGATGCGGCGCTCGATCTCGGGCGCCGGCGTGCCGGCCTGCTTGAGGCCAAGGCCCATATTGTTCTTCACCGTCAGGTGCGGATAGAGCGCATAGGTCTGGAACACCATGGCGATGCCGCGCTTGGCCGGCGGCGTGGCCGAGACATCCGCGCCATCGATGACCACCCGGCCCGAGGTCAAATCCTCCAGCCCGGCGATCACCCTCAGCAAAGTCGACTTGCCGCAGCCCGAGGGGCCGACGAAGACGACGAATTCGCCATCCGTCACCTCGAGGTCGATGCCCTTCAGCACCTCGACCGGGCCGAAGGCCTTCTTCACATTCTCGATCTTCAGCGAGCCCACGGCAGTCCTCCAAATTGATGAGTGGGCGCCAGGGCACCCCCCTCTGTCCTGCCGGACATCTCCCCCTCAAGGGGGGAGATTGGCAGCTTTGACGCTGAAACACTCTTGTTGACGTTTGTGATTGGCGAAGGCCATGCCGACAGCTGATCTCCCTCCTTGAGGGGGAGATGGCCGGCAGGCCAGAGGGGGGCGCCGTAGGCCGCAACCCCTACCGCTAGCCTCGTTTTCACAATCGCACCGCCTTCCCGCTGCGCACGCTCTCGTCGGCGGCAAGGCAGACGGCGAGCGATTTCACGGCGTCGTCCATATGGCGGGTGAGATCGATATCCTCGCGGATCGCCTTGAGGACAAAAGCCTGTTCGAGATCGCAGAGATCCTGGTGGCCGGGTTCGCCCTCCATCGACAGCATCTCGTCTGGCTTGGCGAACTTGCCGTCCGCGCCGGTTTTCGCACTGTGCAGGCGGATGGTCGACGTCTTGGTGTGAGTGTCGATGTCGTCGGACTTAACGCCTTCCTTCATGACAATCGACACGCAGCCCGTCGGCGAGATGACATCTTTGACAAAGAACGCGGTCTCCGAAATCATCGGTCCCCAGCCGGCCTCGTACCAGCCGACCGAGCCGTCATCGAACAGCACCTGGAGGTGGCCGTAGTTGTACATCGTGGGCGCCACCTCCTCGGTCAGCCGCACGCCCATGCCGCGCACCTCGACCGGCCTGGCGTCGGTGATCTGCAGCATGACGTCGAGATAATGCACGCCGCAGTCCACGATCGGCGAGGTCGTGCGCATCAATTGCTTGTGCGTCTCCCAGGTATGGCCAGAGGACTGCTGGTTGAGGTTCATGCGGAAGACATAAGGGCCGCCGAGCTTGCGCGCCTCGGCGATCAGCCTGATCCAGGACGGGTGGTGGCGCAGTATGTAGCCGATCACCAGTTTCCTGCCATTGGCCTTGGCGGCCGCGACGACGCGCCTGGCGTCGGCCACCGTCGTCGCCAGGGGCTTTTCGACGAAGACATGGCAGCCGGCCTCGAACGCCCTCACCGCATAGTCGGCGTGGCTGTCGGAATAAGTGGCTATGCAGGCGACATCGGGCTTTTCGTCGCGCAGCGCATCGTCGAAGGAGCGCCTGATGCCGTAGCCCGACAGCCCATCCGGCAGCGGCACGTCGGAGCGGTTGATCAACGCGGCGATCTCGAAGCCCGGATTGGTGTGATAGGCGAGCGCATGGCTGCGGCCCATATTGCCGAGGCCGGCGGCGACGACGCGAAGGGGCGATTGCGAATTCACTTGACGGCTCCTGACGTGATGCCGCGGATCAACTGCCGCGAGAAGATGACGTAGAGGATCAGCACCGGCATGATCGCCAGCGAGAGCGCGGCCAGGATGGCGTTCCAGTTGGTGACGAACTGGCCGAGGAAGAGCTGCGCGCCGAGGGTCACAGTCTTGGTCTCTTCCGACGGCGCCAGGATCAGCGGGAACCACAGATCGTTCCAGATCGGGATCATGGTGAACACTGCGACTGTCGCCATCGATGGCCGCACCAGCGGCAGCACCAGCCGGAAGAAGATGGTGTATTCCGACAGGCCGTCGATGCGGCCGGCGTTCTTCAGGTCGTCGGACACCTGCTTCATGAATTCCGAAAGGATGAAGACAGCCAGCGGCAGGCCTTGCGCGGTGTAGACCAGGATCAGCGCCGTCAGCGTGTTGACCAGCCCGCTCGCCACCATCAATTGCAGGATGGCGACGGTGGCCAGCCGGATCGGGATCATGATGCCCAGCGCCAGATAGAGGCCCATCAGCGTATTGCCGCGAAAGCGGTATTCCGACAGCGCAAAGGCAGCCATGGCGCCGAACAGCAGCACGAAGAACAGCGAGGCGACCGTGACGACGAGGCTGTTCTGGAAGTAGTGGATGAAATCGCCCTGGCCGATCACCGTGGTATAGCCGATCAGGTCGAAGGTCTTTGGCGTCGGCGGTGTCAGCGGCGCGCCGAATATGCCGGCGCGGGATTTAAACGAATTCATGATGACCAGGATCACCGGGAACAGCGCGATCGCCGTGTAGGTCAACAGGACCGCATGGGCGCCGATCGTGCGGGGCAGCGAACGGGTGGCGGTGCTCATTGGATGGTCTCCTGAGGAGCTACTTTGCCGAGGAACAGCACCCAGCCACCCCCCTCTGGCCTGCCGGCCATCTCCCCCGCAAGGGGGGAGATTGGCAGCTTTGGCGCCGACACATCTCCTGCATCGCTGGTGGCTGGCGAAGGCCGTGACAACAGCTGATCTCCCCCCTTGCGGGGGAGATGTCCGGCAGGACAGAGGGGGGTGCTCAAGCTCGACATATCGCCCCCTAAAACTGATATCGACGCAGGCGCGTCTGGATGAGGAAGAGGTAGACGCAGACACCGCCGAGGATGATCAGGAACATGATCGTGGCGATGGTCGCGCCCATGTTGGGGTCGCCGACCTGCAGCTGGAAGCCGAAGAATGCGCGGTAGAGGAAGGTGCCGAGAATGTCGGTCGAATAATTCGGCCCGGCGAGCGCGCCCTGCGCGGTGTAGATCAGGTCGAAGGCGTTGAAATTGCCGACGAAGGTCAGGATCGAGATGATGCCGATCGAGGGCAGGATCAGCGGCAGCTTGATCTTCCAGAACTGCGACAGGCCGGTGATGCCATCGCATTCCGCCGCCTCTATGACCTCATTGGGGATCGACAGCAGCGCGGCGTAGATCAGCATCATGGGGATGCCGACGAACTGCCACACCGAGACCAGGCTAAGCGCGGTCAGCGCATACTGCTCCTTGCCGAGCCATGGCGTGAACAGGCTTTTAAGGCCGACCAGGTCCATCATGTGCGGTGCCACGCCCCATAGCGGCGACAGGATGAGCTTCCAGGCGAAGCCGACGATGACGAAGGACAGGATGGTCGGCACGAAGATCGCCGTGCGGTAGAAGGCCGAAAAGCGCAGCCTGGGGCTGGACAGAAGTGCGGCCAGCAGTACGCCGATCGGGTTCTGCACCAGCATGTGGATGATGAAGAACCAGACATTGTTGCGCAGCGCGTTCCAGAAATTCACCGACCAGTTTGGATCGCCGAACAGGGTGCGGAAGTTTGCCAGCCCGACGAAGACCTGGGATTGCTCGATGTTGCGGAACAGCGACAGCTGCAAAGTGCCGGCGAGCGGCAGGATCATGATCGCCGTATAGACGAGCACCGCCGGCGCCAGGAAGACGGCGATATGCCAGCGGATCGGTCTTTTCGGTCGTGCTTGTGCGGCCATGAGTTCGGTCCCCACCGATCAGGTCTGGGAAAATGCTTTCGACAACAGCGGTGCCCCTCATCCTTACCCTCTCCCGGTGAAGAACGGAGAGAGGAGGTCGCCAGCGTTGCGGCAACTCCCTTTCTCACCGTCACTGTACGGGGAGAAGGTGCCGGCAGGCGGATAAGGGGCGGCGCCGTCCTTCGCAGTCGATGCTATCGAAAAACGCTGGGCCGTCCACTTGGAACGGCCCAGCTCATTGCCCGAGCCTTACTTGGCGGGCTTGTACCAACTGTCGAGGCCGTCCTGCAGCTTCTTGGCAGCGGCTTCCGGCGTATCGGTGCCGTTGATGACATTGGCCGATTCGACCCAGGTCTCGTTCTCGAGGTTCGGCGTGCCGCGCGACAGGATCTGGTAGGTCGAGCGAATCGTCGACTTGCACTTGCCGCGCCAGGAGACGAATTCCTGCGCCAGCGGGTCCTCCATCTTCACCGGCGAGGAGTTCAGGCTGAAGAAGCCCGGCAGCGCGTTGGCGTAGATGGTGGCGAAATCCGGCGAGGCGACCCAGGACAGGAAGGTCTTGGCCGCATCCGCATGCTTGGAGCCCGCATTCAGACCCATGCCGATGTCGGTATGGTCGGAGATGTAGCAGGTGTCGCCGGCCTTCTCGACCGGCGGCGGGAAGGCACCCATCTTGAACTGGGCCTGAGTGTTGAACAGGCCGATTTCCCACGAGCCGGCCGGGTAGATGGCGGCGCGGCCGAGCGTGAACAGGTTCTGGCTGTCCGGATAGGTCTGCGCCTCGAAGCCGTCGCCGAGATAGGGCTTCCACTTGGCCAGTTCCTCATAGGGCGCGACCCAGTCCTTGTCGGTCAGCTTCTGCTCGCCCTTGATGAGGGCCGCGCGGCCTTCCTCGCCCTTCCAGTAGTTGGGGCCGATGTTCTGGTAGCCCATGGTCGCGGCTTCCCAGAGATCCTTGGTGCCCATCGCCATCGGGATGTAAGTGCCGTCGGCCTTGATCTTGTCGAGCGCGGCGAAGAACTCGTCACGGGTCTCCGGCACCTTGATGCCGAGCTTGTCGAAGGCGTCCTTGTTGTAGATGAAGCCATGGATGACCGACGCCATCGGCACGCAGAAGGTCGCCTTGCCGTCGTCGGTCTGCCAGGCGGACTTGGCCACCGGCGAGAAGTTGTCCATGCCCGGCAGCGAGGAGAGGTCCGCGAGATTGCCCTTCTTGAACAGCTCGAGCGACTTGTCGAACGGGCGGCAGGTGATCAGGTCGCCCGCCGAACCGGCGGCGAGCTTGGCGCCGAGAGCCGCGTCATATTCGGTCGGCGCCGAGGGCGCGAACACCACCTTGATGCCGGGGTTCTTGGCTTCGAAAGCGGGGATCAGCTTGTCCTTCCAGATGGCAAGGTCGTCGCCGCGCCAGCTTTCGATGTTGAGCGTTACGTCCTCGGCGTAAGCCATCCCGGCGGAGCCGAGAATGCTGGTGCCCAGAAGCAGTGCCATCAGTAGTTTCGTTGTCATGCTCAGTCTCCCTGTTGACCTTTTTCAGGTTCGGTTTTGATGAGAACAGAGGCGTTGCGCCCCTTGCTCCCCTCGCAAGCCTGCTTCACCCCGATGGACACCGGGATGAAACAGGCTCTATTTCTTTGTTCGAGCATGATCTTTTCCGAGAAGCGGTCTCCACTTTTCGGGATCATGCCCCAGCGCGGAAAGGGCCGGCCGCAGCTTCTGGCCGGCCTCTTCCAGTATCTTCTGCGCCGTGTCGGCGCTGTCGGCGCCGGCGGCAAGCAGAATGGCGGTCTTGACCGCACCGCCGCTCTTTTCGAGCAAACGGGCCGCGTCGTCGCGGCTGCCGCCGCTGATGGCCGCGACGATCCGCGCCGCGCGGTCGCGCAGCTTGCTGTTGTCGGCCATGAGATTGACCATGTAGCCGTCATGGACATGGCCGAGATGGATAGCGGCGAGCGTCGACAGCATGTTGAGGGCGATCTTCTGGGCCGTGCCGGCGCCCATGCGCGTCGAGCCGGCGATCACTTCCGGCGGCGTTTCGAGCAGGATGGCGGTTCCGGACAGACGCAGCAGAGCCGAGTCCCGGTTGTTGGCGATGCCGATGGTGGCCGCACCGCGACGGGCGGCTTCCTCGATCGCCCGTAGCGCATAGGGCGTGGTGCCACTGGCCGAGATTGCGATCAGGCAGTCGCCCTTGCCGATGCCGGCGTTGGCGACCGCTGTCGCGGCCTCCTCGGTATCGTCTTCGGGGCCGCCGGCCAGGGCTCTGAAGGCCCCATCGCCGCCGGCGATCAGGATGGCGATGCGGTCGCGACGGATGCCGAAGGTGCCGGGCAGCTCCAGCGCATCGGCAAGCGCCATCAGGCCGGAGCTGCCGGCCGCGGCATAGGCGAGCTTGCCGCCGCCCTTCAGGCTGCCGGCGATAATCTCGGCCGCTTTGGCAATGGAGGGAATGGCGTTGTGCACGGTCTTCGCCGCCTCGACCTGCGCATCGGCCAGCGAAGCAAGGATGGCTTCGGGAGCCTGGATATCCAGCCCCTCGGCATTCCTGTGCAGCGCTTCGGTGCGCGTTTCCGCCATCCCAATTCCTCCAATTCGAAAAACAATACCAAAAAAATACCACTTGTCCACACGCATTAACGAATTCGCGGTACCGAAATCGCTGGCGCAGGTAAATGGCCAAGTTTTCAGTGAAATACGCTCTAACCTTTTTGCAGCGGAAATTAACCCTTGGCTATTGGTATTTTATTGGTATTATCGGCCTGGAGGAGAAATCACGTGAAATTCGTGCTTGGCATCGATGGCGGCGGCACCAGCTGCAGGGCGGCCCTGGCAATGGCGGACGGCACGGTGCTCGGCCGCGCCAAAAGCGGCGCCGCCAACATCCGCACCGACCTGACCGGCGCCCGGTCGAACATCGTCGAGGCGGCGCGGCAAGCCTTTGTCGCGGCTGGCCAGGATTCGGACCTGATCCCGCAAACACCGGCCATTCTCGGCCTCGCCGGCGCCAATGTCGGCACCTACCGGCAGCAGCTCGAGGCGATCCTGCCGTTCAGCACCAGCCGCGTCGAAACCGATGCCGAAATCGCGCTGGAAGGCGCAGTCGGTTCCGGCGACGGCGCCATGGCGATCCTCGGCACCGGCACCGCCTACATGGCGCGCAAGAACGGCAAGTCGCGTGCCATCGGCGGCTGGGGCTTCCAGGTCGGCGACCAGGGCAGCGGCGCCCGCATCGGCCGCGACCTGCTCGAACAGACCCTGCTTGCCCATGATGGCGTGCGAGCGCGCACGCCGCTGACCGATAGCATGATGGCCGTGTTCCGCGACAATCCGGAGGATGTGGTCGAGTTCACCACCAATGCCAAGCCCGGCGATTTCGGCGGCTTCGCCCCCAAAGTGTTCGAACATGCCGAAAAGGGCGACGCGGTCGCCAACTGGATCCTCGACAAGGCGGTCGCCGATGTCGAGGCCTCGCTCGGCGCTCTCGATCTCGCGGCAGACGCGCCGCTCTGCCTGCTCGGCGGGCTGGCGCCGCTCTACGCGCCGCGCCTGTCTGCACGCTACCGGGCGCTGCTTCGGGAGCCGCTCGACGATGCGCTCGGCGGCGCCGTGCAGATGGCGGTCCGCCTGTTCGCGCCGAGGGGAGCGGCTCGATGAGCGACGCCGCCGACCAGATCTTCGCCGCGCTGAAACAGTCCTCGCAAAGCGGTGCGCCGCTCTACCTGCAACTGCGCAAAAGCATTGAGGATGCCGTCAATCGCGGTCTGATCGGGCCCGGCGACGCGCTGCCTTCCGAGCGCGACATCGCCATCAAGGCCGATATTTCGCGTGTCACCGTGCGTAAGGCGGTGCAGGACCTCGTCAAGGGCGGCATCCTGGTCCAGCGCCACGGCTCCGGCACCTTCGTGGCGCCGCGCATGGAGCGGGTCGAGCAGTCGCTGTCGCGGCTGACCTCCTTCACCGAGGACATGGCGCGGCGCGGCATGGTTGTGCGCTCGGCCTGGCTCGACCGCGGCCTTTACGCGCCCTCGCCCGACGAGATGATGGTGCTTGGCCTGTCGTCGAACGAATTGGTGGCGCGCGTGGCGCGCCTGCGCATAGCCAACGACACGCCGCTGGCGATCGAGCGCGCCTCGCTGTCGGCCAGCGTGCTGCCGGACCCCGCTGGAATTGGCTCCTCGCTCTACGCAGCCCTGGAATTGACCGGCAACAGGCCGGTGCGCGCGGTGCAGCGCATCTCGGCCGCCAATCTCGGCGACGGCGACGCGCGCCTGCTCGAAGTGCCGCCGGGCATTGCCGGCCTGCACATCGAGCGTATTTCCTATCTGGCGAGCGGCAAGGTGATCGAGTTCACCCGCTCCATCTACAGGGGCGACGCTTATGATTTCGTCGCCGAACTGCGGCTGACAGGGCCGAGCGAAGAGGGCCGACCATGACGACCGAGCCGAACAAATCGACGGAGCCGACCCATATGCGGCGCGAGATCGAGGAGATCCCGCAAGCCGTCGCCCGCCTGCTCGACGGTTCCGGTGCCGTACTTTCCGAAGCCGGCCGCGGCATTCGCGAGCGCGACCCGCATTTCGTCGTCACTGTGGCGCGCGGCTCGTCCGACCATGCCGCTACTTTTATGAAGTACGCGGTCGAACTCACCGCCGGTCTTGCGGTGGCTTCGGTCGGCCCTTCCATCGCTTCGATCTATGGCCGCAAGCTCAGGCTCGGCGGCTCCGCGTGCCTGGCCATCTCGCAGTCGGGCAAGAGCCCCGACATCGTCGCCATGGCCGAAACCGCACGGGCAGGTGGCGCGCTGACCATCGCCGTCACCAACACCGCCGATTCACCGCTGGCGCGCGCCTCGGACCATGCGATCGACATCCTGGCCGGGCCCGAGCGCAGCGTCGCGGCGACCAAGACCTTCGTCAATTCCGCTGTCGCCGGCCTTGCTCTGATGGCGCATTCCACCGGCGACGAAGCGCTTCTCAAGGCGCTTGCCCGCTTGCCCGAGCATTTCGGCAAGGCGATCGCCTGTGACTGGATGAGCGTGCTCGTCGAAACGATCGAAAAGCAGAAGTCGCTGTTCATCCTCGGCCGCGGCCCATCCGCGGCGATGGCCAACGAAGCGGCGCTGAAATTCAAGGAAACCTGCGGCATGCATGCCGAGGCCTACAGTGCTGCCGAAGTCATGCATGGCCCGCTGGCGCTGATCGGCCCCGATTTTCCGGTGCTGGCGCTGGCCGCGCGCGACGCGTCCGAACCGTCCGTAGCCGAAGCCGCCGACAGCCTGGCGGCCAAGGGGGCGCCGGTCTTCGTCACCTCGATGCTGGCGAACAAGGCCATACGCCTGCCGCATGTCGCCACCGGCCATCCACTGACCGATCCGCTGACGCTGATCGTGTCCTTCTACGTGTTCGTCGAGGCCCTTGCGCGCCACCGCGGCCTCGATCCGGACACGCCGCGCAACCTTCGCAAGGTGACGGAGACCGTATGAGCGACCGTTTCGCCCTGACTGGCGCCCGTATTTTCGACGGCGACGACTGGCATGACGGTCATGCCCTCGTCGTGCGCGACGGTCTGGTCGAGGCCATCCTGCCCACCGGCGCGCTTGCCGCGGATATGCGCCGCGTCGACACCGGCGGCGGCATGCTGACGCCGGGCTTCGTCGACATCCAGGTCAATGGCGGCGGCGGCGTCATGCTCAACGATCACCCCGATGTCGCCTCGATCGAGACCATCTGCCGGGCGCATGCGCCGTTCGGCACCACGGCGCTGCTGCCGACGCTCATCACCGATACGGCTGATATCACCGCCGCGGCGATTGCCGCTGGCGAGGCGTCGGCACTGCGGAAAGTGCCGGGGTTCCTCGGGCTGCATCTGGAAGGTCCGCATCTGTCGATCGCCCGCAAGGGCGCGCATGACCCGGCGCTGATCCGGCCGATGACGGACAAGGACGAGGCGATGCTGATCGCGGCGAGAGCCAAGCTCCCGGTGCTGCTCACCACGATCGCGCCCGAATCCGTCGAGGCGACCCGCGTGACGGCCTTGGCCAAGGCCGGCATCATCGTCAGCCTCGGCCATTCCGACAGCGGCTACGCCACGGCCAAAGCATTCAGCGAGGCCGGCGCCAGCGTGGTCACGCATCTGTTCAACGCCATGAGCCAGATCGGCAACCGGGAGCCGGGACTGGCCGGCGCCGCCATCGACATCGGCGGCCTGTCCGCGGGACTGATCGCCGACGGCATCCATGTCGATCCCGCCACCATCGCAATAGCGCTGCGGGCCAAAGAGGGGCCGGGCAGGATCGTGCTGGTCACCGACGCCATGGCGACGATCGGCACCGACATGACCTCCTTCACGCTCAACGGCCGCACCATCTACCGCAAGGACGGCAGCCTGCGGCTTGCCGATGGAACGCTGGCCGGCGCGGATCTCGACATGATCTCGGCTGTGCGTTTCACCCATCGCAGCGTGGGCGTGGAGCTTTCCGAGGCCTTGCGCATGGCCTCTCTCTATCCGGCGCAGGCGATCGGCCAGTCGCACCGGCTCGGCCGCTTCGCCAAGGGCACCGCCGCCGACATCGTTGCGCTTTCAGACGATCTCGACATCAAAAGGGTCTGGATCGGCGGCGACAAGGTTTTTTCGACCAGCGCCGGCGGGCAACGGTGAAAGCCGGCAATGCCTGACGTCGATTGCGTCGTCGCCGGAGCCGGCGTCGTCGGGCTCGCCATCGCCAGGGCGCTCGCCCTGTCGGGCCGCGAAGTGCTGGTGGTCGAAAAGGCCGCTTCGATCGGCACCGTCACCAGTTCGCGCAATTCGGAAGTCGTTCATGCCGGGCTCTATTACGCGCCCGGAAGCCTGAAGGCGCGTTTCTGCGTCGAAGGACGCGAACGGCTCTATACCTATTGCCGCGAGCGCGGCATCGGCCATCGACGCACCGGCAAGCTGATCGTCGCCGTCGGACCAGGCCAACTGCCTCGGCTCAATGCAATCCGGGCCAATGCGGAACAATGCGGCGTCGACGACCTCGATTTGCTGACCGCCGCGCAAGCAGAAAGCCTCGAACCGGCGCTGAGCTGCGCCGGGGCGCTGCTGTCGCCGTCGACGGGCATCGTCGACAGCCGGGGGCTGATGCTGTCGCTGCGCGGCGACGCGGAGGCGGCCGGTGCGTCGTTCGCCTTCCTGACCGCCGTCGCAGCGGCGACGGTCGAGGCCGACGGGATTCGTATCACCACGCGCGATGGCGACGGCGAGACGTTCGCGTTGAAAGCCGGCGCTTTCGTCAACGCCGCAGGGCTCGACGCGCAGGCGCTGGCCGGCCGCATCGAAGGGTTCCCGCAAGAGCTCGTGCCGCCGCTCTGGCTGGCGCGCGGCAACTACTTTTCGCTTTCGGACCGCTCGCCATTCTCGCGGCTGATCTATCCAGTGCCGGTCAATGGCGGCCTGGGCGTGCACCTGACCCTCGACCTCGGCGGCAGCGCGCGCTTCGGCCCCGACGTCGAATGGATCGGCCAGGCGGACTATACGGTGGATCCCGGCCGCAGCACGGTCTTCTATGACGAGATCCGGCGCTATTGGCCGGATCTGAGGGACGGCGCCCTGCTGCCGGCCTATGCCGGGATCAGGCCGAAACTGTCGGGCCCGAACCAGCCGGCGGCCGACTTCATGGTGCAGGGGCCGGCCGACCACCGCGCGGGCCGGATCGTCAACCTGTTCGGCATAGAGAGCCCGGGCCTGACGGCAAGCCTGGCGCTGGCCGAGCATGTCGTCGGTCTCTTGTTCCCCCGATAGTGCCCAGGCGACCGCACGAAACTGTCGCGATGCCTCCCGTCCAAACAAGCGGGATGAGGTATCCTTGCCTGGATCGACTTAGCTGGCGGGACTGCTTATGGAAAAAAGGTCCTTGTAGGTATCGCGCAGCAGATTCTTCTGCACCTTGCCCATGGTGTTGCGCGGCAATTCGTCGACGAAGACCACGCGCTTGGGATGCTTGTATTTCGCCACGCGCGCGGCAATGGCATTGAGTATCTCGGCAGCGGTGACGGTCGAAGCCGGCGAGCGAACCACGACGGCCGTTACGCCTTCGCCGAAATCGGGATGGGCAACGCCGATGACGGCACTTTCCAGGACGCCGTCAAGCGCGTCGATCTCGCTCTCGAGCTCCTTGGGATAGATGTTGTAGCCGCCCGAGATGATCAGGTCCTTGCCGCGGCCGACGATGTGGACATAACCGTCGGGGTCGATCATGCCGAGATCGCCCGTGATGAAGAAGCCGTCGGCGCGGAATTCCGCTTTGGTCTTTTCCGGCATGCGCCAGTAGCCGGAGAAGACGTTCGGGCCCTTGACCTCGATCATGCCGACCTCGCTTTGGGCAAGCGGGCTGCCAGTGTCGGGGTCGGCGATGCGCAACGACACGCCGGGCAAGGGAAAGCCGACGGTGCCGGCGCGGCGCTCGCCATCATAGGGGTTCGAGGTGTTCATGTTGGTCTCGGTCATGCCGTAGCGCTCGAGAATGGCGTGGCCTGTGCGCTCGCGCCAGGCCCTGTGCGTCTCGGCCAGCAGCGGCGCCGAGCCGGAAACGAACAGGCGGATGTTTCTTGCCGCCTCGCGGGTCAGCCCGTCCTGCTGCAAGAGCCGGACATAGAAGGTCGGCACGCCCATCAGCGCCGTGGCGTCCGGCAAGAGCGCGACGACGCGCCCTGCGTCGAATTTCTGCTCGAACAGCATCGAGGCGCCGGCCATCAGGATGACGTTGGTGGCGACGAACAGCCCATGGGTGTGGAAGATGGGCAGTGCGTGGATCAGCACATCGTCCGATGTGAAGCGCCAATAGTCGACCAGCACGCGCGCATTCGAGGCGAGGTTCTCGTGGCTGAGCATGGCCCCTTTCGAGCGGCCGGTCGTTCCCGACGTGTAGAGGATCGCCGCAAGATCGTCGGGACCGCGCGCGACGTCGTGGAAGTCGGGCGATTGCCGCGACGCCTGGTCCGCCAGCGATCCTTGCCCCTTGCCGTCGAGGGTGACGGCAAGGGCTCCGCATTTTTGCGCCAGGGCTTCGATGCCGGCTGCACGTGCCGGATCGCAGACGACCAGCCGGGGCTCGGCGTCGCCGAAGAAATAGGCGAGTTCGGCCAGCGTATAGGCGGTGTTGAGCGGCAGGAAGACGGCGCCGGCACGCAGGCAGGCGAGGTACAGCAGCATAGCTTCCGGGCTCTTCTCGACCTGCACCGCGACCCGGTCGCCGGGCTCGACGCCAAGTTGCAAAAGCGCGTGCGCCAGTTGCGCCGAGCGCGCCAGCATGTCGCCATAGGTCAGCACGCGGCCGTCATCCGTCCGCATCAACAGGCGTCCGGGCTTCGGCATCCGGGACCGGAAAATGTCGAACAGATGATTGCTCATGAGGTCTTCCTGCGTCTGGCGGCGAAAGGCATGCATCCGGACGGAGCCGGGCCTGTCTTCCGGTTCGGCCGCTTGCACGGCGCCAGACTGTTGGTGGTTCTTGCCGACCCGTCAAGCCCGCAAGGGCGGCTCCACGCGGCGGCCATGATCATGTCGCCGGGCGAAAGCGGAAGGCTTTGGCGGTAAAAGGCTGGGGCGGCAAAGGCTTGGGGCGCGATGCGGCGCTAACGTGGCGTGCGCTCGGCCCTGGCGCTGGCCGGCTCTGATGCTTCGACCTGCTTGAAGCGCTCCATGCACATCGCTGCCGTCAGGCGATAGTGATTGAGCAGGGCTTCGACCGCGGCGTCGGCATTACCGTCCAGCGCATTTTCCGCGATCAGGCGGTGCTCTGCAAAATCGTCGCGCTGGATGCCTTCGCCGTTACTGGCCATTCGGCGGTAGCGGTAGGCGTGATCGGAAAGCTGGTCGCAAAACCCCACCAGCCATCGCGACCGGCAGGCCGAGATCAGCGCACGGTGGAAAGTGCGGTGCAGTCTCTCCCAGTCCGGATTGAGCGACGACAGATCCGTTGGCATGAGACGTGAGGTGCGCCCCAACCGATGCAACGCCAGAACCAGCTGTTCTTCCCATTCGGCGGTGCGGTGGGCGATGGATTCGCGAAGCGCCCGTTCCTCGAGCCAGCAACGGGTACGCGTCAATTCCTCGAGCTCTGCCGCGCTGACCGGCATGATGAAGAAGCCTCGCTGGTCATGCCGACCGAGAAGCCCTTCCGAGGCCAGGCGATTGAGAGCCTCACGAACCGGGGAAGCGCCGGCGCCATATTTGGAAACAACCCACTCAACCCGCAGCTTGCTCTCGGTTTCAAAGGCGCCCCGCAGAAGATCGGCACGGAGTTGATGATAGACAGTGCTGGCGAGCGTACTCTTCGAGCCTGTGCCGTCGTCATTCAGATTGGCAGCTGCGTATGTCAAAATCGGCTCCTTGTCCCCAAATCTGGTCCTGGGCAATTCGAGTCCGAGAAACAGTTCCCTTTCCGTACACGTACCCTACCGCGCGCGCCTCGACGCGCTCAAGCGGGAGATCGCGTCATTGTACTTTAGAACAAAGAAATATGCACGATCCTATATCTGGTCGAACGAAATCGTGTTCGGCTACAACCGGCGGAAATTTAACGTGTTTATATGCAGGATCACCTGTTCTTCCGTGCCTCCGCGCGAACCTCTTTTCTGTCGCGCGCAAAAGACACCGAACAGTGGGACCGAATCAGGCCTTTTATCCTGCCCATGGCTTTTGTCGCGGGGCCAGCCGCAGCGAAGCGCGCAGTGCAGGCCCCCGGGGTTGACCACGTGGGGAGATCCTGGCCTCCATCGGTTCCTTGTGCGGTGCTTTTAGCCGGCTGCCTTGTCGGCCGCCGTCCTGATCGCCTCGATATTTGCCCGGTACGCTTCCACGCTGCCGCCCTTGAAGATGGCGGCGCCGGCCACCAGCACATCGGCGCCGGCGGCGGTCACCAGCGGCGCGGTTTCGGGCGACACGCCGCCGTCGATCTCGATGCGGATCGGCCGGCCGCCGATCAGCGCCTTGACCCGCCTCACCTTGTCAACGATTGCCGGAATGAAGGCCTGGCCCCCGAAACCCGGGTTGACGGTCATGATCAGGATCAGGTCGAGCCTGTCGAGCACGTATTCGATCGCACTTTCCGGCGTTGCCGGATTGAGCGAAACGCCGGCCTTCTTGCCGAGATTCCTGATCGTCTGCAACGAGCGGTCGAGATGCGGCCCGGCCTCGGCATGCACCGTCATGCCGTCGCAACCGGCCTCGGCGAAGGCGGCCAGATAGGGATCGGCCGGCGCAATCATCAAATGGCAGTCGAAGAAAGCCTTGGTGCGATCGCGGATCGCCTTGATCACCGGCGGGCCGAAGGTGATGTTGGGGACGAAATGGCCGTCCATCACATCGAGATGGATCCAGTCGGCGCCGGCTGCCGTGACGGCTTCGACCTCGTCGCCCAGCTTCGAAAAGTCCGAAGCCAGCACCGAAGGTGCGATCAAGGTTTTTTTCGTCATGATGACGGGGCCTTTCCGAGCGCCTTTTTCATCTGATCACTGCCTAAAGCGCAGCCGCTGACTTGTCGAGGGTGCGAGCTTGGCGGTTCCACAGCTGGGGTAGTGCGGCGTCCTCTTCGTGTTGCAGCTTCAGCCTGCCCGGCCACGAAGAACCCCGCCGGATTGCTCCGGCGGGGTTTCCGATGTGCCTTCAGGCGATGGTTACTGCTGCTGGAGATTCAGGATTCTGTTTGGAGCCGTATCCTGCCGCTGTTCGGACTGCGGCCTGCGCCGTGGCAGAACCTGCTGCAGCAGCAGTCCCGGGTTGAGTTCCAGCGAGGGCTGCCCGCGCACCGGCCTGCAGTTTGGATAACGGCCGATCATGCCTTCCGGGCAACGCCGCCTGAAGATCGGCTGGCACTGGCCGTTGACCATTTGCGAGCCCGGCGCGCATTCGCTCTCTTGCCTGGACCGGCGGCATGCGCCGTCGATCACCTGGGTTCCACGCGGACAGACGCACTCGCCGCGCTTGTTGTGGATCTGGCCGCGAATGTCGCACTGCTCCACATCGGGCTGCTTGCGCCGGCACACTCCATTGCGCAGCTCGGTCCCCCTCGGGCAGACGCAGTCGCCATTGGCGTCGTGGACCTGGCCGCGGATGGTGCATTGCTCAGGCTCCGGCTGGAGAGCCCGGCAGGCTCCCTTGCGCAGTTCGGTCCCTCGTGGGCAGACGCATTCGCCTTCCGCGCCGTGGACCTGGCCACGGATGGTGCACTGCTCAGGCTTCGGCCTCTCGCGTACGCAGGCGTTGGCATCCCGGTCGAGATGCGTGCCCCTGGGACAGGTGCAGCCATGGCCGTTCGATGTCGGCACCGAGCCCGGTATCGCGCAGCCCGGCCTGGATATCGTGACGCAGGCGCCATTCTCCAACTCGGTCCCGCGCGGACAGACGCAGCGTCCGTCCTCTGTGCGGACCTGGCCCTTGAGCAGCACGCAACGCTTTGGCTCCTTCGGCGGGATGATGACGCCGCCGGACGAGCACTGGCCGTTGCGATAGGTGGTGCCTTGCGGGCAGACGCACCGGCCGGCGTCGTTCATGACGAAGCCTGCCGAGCATTCCTTCTTCGTCTCATGCCTGATGGCGAAGGGATGGCAGGCATAGGCCTTGTCGCGATTGCCCTGGGTATTGGCCTGGTCGCGGGAAAGCACATCTCCGCCGCCCTGCACCCGCGTGTCGGGAGAGAGCACGCCGACGCAGTTCTGGCCGTTGACGCTGCCTTGCAGATTGGCCAGGCGGCCGTCGTCGGGGATGACCACGGTGACGTGGTGGACGCGGCTTTCGCCAGCGCCAAGCGTCAGGTCTGCGATGCAGGACGCAGGCAAGGCCGCCGGTTCCGGCGAGCAGCCGAAGGCCGGCTCGATCGAGGTGATCGCGACGCCTTCCAGCCGGCCGAGGCCTTCGACGCCGATCGCATCGCCGATGCGGACAGGGCCGGAAAATTCCGCCGGGCCGTCGTTGGTGATGGTGATCTCGAACGAGCAGGGTTCTCCGGGCCGGCACTCGCGGTCGCCGGTCTTCTCGACGCGGATGGACGAGACCCCGCCGCCCTTGGCGCAGGCCCGGCCGACCGGATGGACGACGTCCTCGCCCTGCGCCGGGCCGTAGGAGCCCCGCGCGCAATTCTCGAACTCGCCGTTGGCCGAAACCGTCACGTCGAAGTGCCTGCTGGTTCCGGGTGTCATGACGGCGCCTGGAATCTGGCACGCCAGCGTGTCGGCCGGAACCGGTCCGCACGCCCATTCCGCGCCGTCTGATGTGACGGTCTGGATCTGGACGGGCGCGCCGCCCGACACCAAAGCGGCGGCATCGTTGACCCGCACCGGACCGGTGGGGGCAGCCGTGCCGGCATTGCTGACGGTGATGCGGCAGGAGACGAAAGCGGCACCCGCCAGCGAACCGCCGCATGTCTTGGTGATACGCAGGAGAGGCTGGCCGCCATTGGGACGAGGAATGCGTTGCTTGGCGCAGGCCCGGTTATTGGTGAGGTCGGTTTCGCCGGGGATCGGTTTCACCTCGGCGCAATTCTCGACCGTGTCCGACCGGTAGCCGGCCGGCACCACCGCCTTGACGACGATCGCCGTCAAAGCGCCCGGCGGCAGCGAGATGCCGGCATTGTCGCAACGGAACTGGCCGGGCCCGTTCGGACCGCATGTCCAGGGTGGGCTCGGGCCAAAGGTCGAGGAGGCCGGCGCGCCCCCGGGATAGGTGTCGACCACGGTCAGCGGCCCGTTATAGGTCGAGGTGCCGTTGTTGATGATGTCGATGACGAAGCTGCACACGCCATCGGCGGTGCAGGCTTCCGCGCGGGCACGCTTTTTCAGGATCAGGTCGGCCTTCTTCTCGACCGGCGGCCGGCAGTCGCGATCGCGATCGCCACGCCGGCAGATCGGGATCGAGGCGCAGCCACGGTCGTTGGCCTGGCTGCCGAACAGCGGCTTGCCGCTGGCGGCATAGTTATAGGTGGCACAGTTGCGCAAGCTGCTGCCTTGCCAGCCGCCAGCCGGCTTGAAGCCGAACTCCAGGTCGATGAAAGCCCCCGGATTGAGCGTGGTCACCGGATGGGTGCACATCATCGGGGTGGCGCCGGGCACACAGGTCCAGGGCGGATTGGGTCCCGAATCGAGCGTCGAGCCCGCCGGCAGCGTCACCTCGTCGAGCACGATCTTGCCGTTGTAGGGCGCGTCGCCGACATTGGTGACCCGGATGCAGAAGTCGCAGCCGCCGCCCATGGTGCAGCGCGTGACATCGGCGCGTTTCTCGACCTTCAGGTCCGGTTCCCTGTCCTTGGGCGGACATCTCTGGTCGCGCGGGATGACGATGTCGATGGTCTGCGTGCAGCAGAGCCCCCAACCCTCTTTCGGCCCGGCATAGGTCTCGATGCCGGTGACGACGAGGTGGATGACGTCGCCGGGCGAGGCGCCGACGATCTTCCAGTTCAGCACACCGCCGCCGGCCGGCACCTTCTGTGTGTCGGGGACGATGGTGATGCCTGGCGTGGCGGTCGAAAGCTGCACCCACCTGCCGCCCATCTCGGGGCCGACAGGCATATGGTAGATGAACGCGCCGCCGCCGGGCACGCAGTCGACCGTGCCGCGCTCCACCTTGAAGCATTCCTTGCCCGGAGGCGGCGGTGGTGGCGGATTGCACTTGGTCAGGTCGATCCGGATCGAGGTTTTTTCGCCGGTGAGAAAATTGCCGTCGTCCGGCTTGCCCGGATCCTGCGACGGGATGATGGTTCCCGTGCCGGTGCCGACGGTGACTTTGACCAGGCCCTGATTGTCGACCGTCGCCGGCGCGGGGAACGCCGCGTGGTCGATCCTGGCGGTGATACGGAAAGTGATGACGCGTTCGTCCGGTGCGCCCGAGCCGTCGAGGTCGGAAGCGGAAATCCGGAAATCCGAAACCGTTGCCGTGTCGTTGGGGCCGGCCGAATTGCTGATGACGGCGCCAGGCAGAGGTCCGCCGGACGCATCGGTGCCGTCACCGGAGACCTGCATGTTGACGATCTGCAAGCCAGGCGGGAGCTGGTCCTTGAAGTCGAGCCGGACCCTGCGCAGCGAAGCCGCCAGGCTCGGGCTGGCGAAGCCTTGCGGGGCGCCGCGCAGGCCGAAGCTCAACGTGTAGAAGACATAGTCGCAGCTTCGCTGACCACCGGTCTTGGTGAAGAACGGCACGGCTCGTCCGGGCTCCGGATTGATGATGCGCGGATTGTCGAGCTTGAATTCCTTATCCGGGCTGGCGGCCTGGACGGTCTTGGCCGGAGCCGTGCCTTCGGCAAGTGCCGGCAGCGCCGGCAGCATGGCGACCGCGATACCGGCCGCCACCAGCCAGCGCGCAGCGCGCCTGGCAAAAGACAGGCGCCTCGTGTTCATGACGGTTGATTTGTCGGCGACGCCCAGCGGGGAGAGTGCGAGATTGTTCATCGTCCCCTCCTCAACGGTCGCAGCTGACGGCTGGCGTTCTGAGCGGCAAGGTCATCTTGCAGCAAGGGTAGTAGCCGCCCTTGTCCTTGTCGGACTTCCTGTAGAAGCAGAGCCCGACATCGACCGTGTCGCCCGGATAGTGGCCGGTGATGCCGATCGTGTAGGGCTTGCCCGGCGCATGTGACATGGGCGAGGTCACCCCGACGCCTGGCGTCCTGGATTGGGCTTTGATCGAATCGCCGCCGAAGCCAGCATGGTCATGAAGGTAGAGGTCCGCCTCGAGCCCGCGCGGTGTGCAGAAATACCTGACATCGTCGACATCGAGACAGGAGGGCAGGTTGCCGGGCGGCGGGAAGTCCGGCGGATAGAAGGGTGGCAGATAGCCGCCCGGGATTTCCTCATAATAGCCGGCGCGGCCCTCGCAGGGATGCCAGACGGCGACGTCGCCGACATGGCCTTCCACTTCCGGGTCCTCGAAATAGCCGTCGAAGTCGACGAACCAGGAGCCGAAAGGCGGCACATTGGCCGGCTTGACCAGTTCCCTGGGCGTGATCTGCACTCCGTGCACGGCGAGCGGCCCGCCAGCGGCGAGCCGCTCGGCAAGAGCCGGATTGTCGCGCAATTTATCGCCGGTGTTGACCAGCGTCCGGGTGCAGGCCGACGTGTCGAGATTGCCCTCGGCGTCGTAGCCATATTGCAGGTCCAGCCCGCCGGCCGACTGCCTGAAACCTTGCGGGAAGCCGACGGCATATTCCTGCGGCGCTTCCACCCAGACCGATTCCGTTGCCGGATCGTCCGGGTTTTCGCTGAAGTAGCGGATGACCTCGCCCTTGCCGGAATCGGCGAGCTGGCTGTAGTCGTAGCGGTTCTCGACCGGGCCGCGCTGGGCCAGGTACATGAAGCCGCTATCGTCGAAGGCGATGTCGGTGACGGCGTAGTCCTTGTCGGCCTTGACCGTCAGCTCCCAACGGGGATCGCCGGCGAAGCGGCCGTCGCGGGCAATGCCCACCGACCAGATCTCGGCCTTCTCGCCGACGGAATAATAGAGCCGGCCGCCATGATAGGCGACGGCCCAGACACGGCGCTCGTCCTGGGTGTAGCCCCAGGTCTCGGGGTCTTCCGTGTCGAAGGCCGCGCCCTGTATGTCCATGACGGCGCCATCGTCGGCGACCGGAGCCAGGCCATGCGCCGGGCGCCCGGCGACGCCATGGTCGAACGTGTCGACCAGCGCGCCATTGGGGTCGATGCGATGGATCAGACCGGTATCGAGGTCGGAGGCGAAGACCTGGTGGTGGATGGGGTCGAAGGTGAGATTTCCGATGCCGGGCCCGCTGTTGGTGTCGATGTCGGCGAATTTGGCGACCTGGCCGGTGATGCCGTCGACCTTCCAGATGGTGCCCGGCCCGCCGCCGTTCTCGGTGCCGAACTGGCCCTCCATGAAGGCAGCGCCTGCCATGCCGCGGCGCTGCCGCTCCGGACGGCCGTCATCGTCGGCGTCAGGCGTGACGATGCGGATGCCGTGCAGCGAGGTGGCGCCGGCATAGAGATTGGGAATGCCTGACGGGACGCCACCGCGCATGCCGTCATCATAGGTGAGGCCGAACACCTGGCCGATCTGGCCTGATGTCACCTCGAAAGGCGGCGGCGTGTAGACGAGCTGGCCGGAGGCCGGCCCGCCCAGGCTTGAAACGTCGAAAACGCGCAAGGTGGCGCGCGCCGTGTCGATGAAGGTCTCGTCAATCGGATCGACGCCGGGCGGCAGGCCCCCCTTTTCGGAATCTGAAGAGTCGAAATCGGGAATGACGGTGCCGGAAAATCCGGTGACCGCCATCGAGCCGGGATAGATGATCCGGGTTTCCTGCGCCCGCGCGGGGCCGCCAAGCCACAGGCCGGCGATCAGCGCCAGGACAAGAAAGGCGCTGGCGGCCTTCGCCACGCCGCCCAAACGGCCGGCACGAGAGGGCGCGAACCGGCGGTGATCGCGAGACATGGAACTCCCCCCGAAGTCTAACGGAGAACCAACCGATCCTGCCGCGCAAACCAGCGCAAGGCGCGGCGTTCCAGCACGTTCGTCCCCGATCGAATTGTCTGCTTTCCTCATAATTACGATACGCCTGCTCCTGTGCAGGGTCAACGGAACCAGCGGAAAGCCAAGCGCATTGACCCTGTCGCGAAGACGATGGTCGCGCCGAGCTCCTGTTGGTCGGGGAGGCCATGGCGTCCCTGGGGTGCTGGTCATGGTGGCTCCCTTTCCCGTGGCCGCATCATGCGGCGCCTGAGCGTCAGTCGCACGCGGAGGCGGAAAGGTTCACCGTGGGGTCTGATTATTCTTTCCAGACCGCAGCGAGGCGGAACGGCGCAAATGCCTCAGGCGCAGGCGTAATTGCGCCGTTTCGCCATCCGCTGGCGAGGATGGTGGAAGCCTTGCGCAGAATGCTTGCGCCCGATGCTGCCTGTTCTTATATACGCGCCAAGCCGTCCAGCGCCGCAACAGCGGTTGCCGAACGGGATTTCTTGTGAACAGGGGCTTTCGTCGGAACGCCTTACGGGTCCTGAGAGCCTGCTTAGCGGAGAGACTAGAAAAATGGCAAAAGTAATCGGTATCGATCTCGGCACCACCAACTCCTGCATCGCCATCATGGACGGCAAGGAGCCGAAGGTGATCGAGAATGCGGAAGGCGCGCGCACGACGCCTTCCATCGTCGCCATCTCGGGCGACGGCGAACGTCTCGTCGGCCAGCCGGCCAAGCGCCAGGCGGTCACCAATCCTGAAAACACCATCTTCGCGGTCAAGCGCCTGATCGGCCGCCGCTATGACGATCCGGTGACGGAAAAGGACAAGAAGCTTGTCCCCTACAAGATCGTCAAGGGCGACAATGGCGATGCTTGGGTCGAGGCCGGCGGCAAGAAGCAGTCGCCCAGCCAGATCTCGGCCATGATCCTGCAGAAGATGAAGGAAACGGCGGAAGCCTATCTCGGCGAGAAGGTCGAGAAGGCGGTCATCACCGTTCCCGCCTATTTCAATGACGCCCAGCGCCAGGCGACCAAGGACGCCGGCAAGATCGCCGGCCTCGAAGTGCTGCGCATCATCAACGAGCCGACCGCGGCTGCCCTCGCCTACGGCCTCGACAAGAAGGACGGCAAGACCATCGCCGTCTATGACCTTGGCGGCGGCACGTTCGACATTTCGGTGCTCGAGATCGGTGACGGCGTGTTCGAGGTGAAGTCGACCAATGGCGACACCTTCCTCGGCGGCGAGGATTTCGACATGCGCCTCGTCGAGTATCTGGCGGCCGAGTTCAAGAAGGAACAGGGCATCGACCTGAAGAACGACAAGCTTGCCTTGCAGCGCCTCAAGGAGGCTGCCGAGAAGGCCAAGATCGAGCTGTCGTCGACGACGCAGACCGAGATCAACCTGCCGTTCATCACCGCCGACGCCACCGGGCCCAAGCACCTGACGCTGAAGCTGACGCGCGCCAAGTTCGAAAGCCTGGTCGAAGACCTCGTCCAGCGCACCATCGATCCGTGCAAGGCGGCGCTCAAGGATGCCGGCCTGAAGGCTGGCGAGATCGACGAAGTGGTGCTGGTCGGCGGCATGACCCGCATGCCCAAGATCCAGGAGATCGTGAAGCAGTTCTTCGGCAAGGAGCCGCACAAGGGCGTCAACCCCGATGAGGTCGTCGCACTCGGCGCCGCCATCCAGGCCGGCGTGCTGCAGGGCGATGTCAAGGACGTGCTGCTGCTCGACGTGACCCCGCTGTCGCTCGGCATCGAGACGCTGGGCGGCGTGTTCACCCGGCTTATCGAGCGCAACACGACGATCCCGACGAAGAAGAGCCAGGTGTTCTCGACGGCTGAGGATTCGCAGTCGGCCGTGACCATCCGGGTCTTCCAGGGCGAGCGCGAAATGGCCGCCGACAACAAGGCGCTCGGCCAGTTCGACCTGGTCGGCATTCCGCCGGCCCCGCGCGGCGTGCCGCAGATCGAGGTCACCTTCGACATCGACGCCAACGGCATCGTCAACGTTTCGGCCAAGGACAAGGGCACCGGCAAGGAGCACCAAATCCGCATCCAGGCCTCGGGTGGCCTTTCGGACGCCGACATCGAGAAGATGGTGAAGGATGCCGAAGCCAATGCCGACGCCGACAAGAAGCGGCGCGCGCTGGTCGAGGCCCGCAACCAGGCCGAGGCGCTGGTGCATTCCTCGGAGAAGTCGCTGAAGGAATATGGCGACAAGGTCTCGGAAGCCGACCGCACGGCGATATCGGACGCGATCGCGGCGCTGAAGACCGCTACCGAGGGTGACGACGCAGCGGAAATCGAAGCCAAGAGCCAAGCGCTCGCGGAGGCTTCGATGAAGCTCGGCCAGGCCATGTACGAGGCCTCGCAGAAGGAAGCGGCGGAAGCCGACGCCAAAGCGGACGCCGCCAAGGACTCGGATGTGGTCGATGCCGATTTCGAGGAAATCGACGAGGACGACGACAAGAAGAAGTCGGCCTGAACCGGCTGACGGCAAGATAAAGCGGAAAGCCCGGCGCAAAGCCGGGCTTTTTTGCAACCCTGGCAGAAAAAGTGCGGAAAAAATCGTCGAAAAGCACGAACAGCTCCGCGCCGGCCCTAGCATCCGGGCTGCGCCGATCCTAAATCGTGGCAACGTGCCGGCAAACGACGCAACACTGCATGAAGACGTTGAGCATCCGGACAGCGGGAAAAAATGAAAGCTGATTTCTACGAAACGCTGGGCGTGCACAAGGGTGCCGACGACAAGGAACTGAAGAGCGCTTTCCGCAAGCTCGCCATGCAGTTCCACCCCGACCGCAATCCGGGCGACCATGCCTGCGAGCACAAGTTCAAGGAAATCAACGAAGCCTACGAGACGCTGAAGGATCCGCAGAAGCGCGCGGCCTATGACCGTTTCGGTCACGCGGCCTTCGAGCAGGGCGGCATGAACGGCGGCGCACACGGCTTCGGCGCCGGCGGCTTCGCCGACATTTTCGAGGACATTTTCGGCGACATGATGGGTGGCCGCCAGCGCCGCTCTTCCGGCGGCCGCGAGCGCGGCGCCGACCTGCGCTACAACATGGAAATCTCACTGGAAGAGGCCTTTGCCGGCAAGACCGCGCAGATCCGCGTGCCGGCCTCGATCTCCTGTTCGGAATGTTCGGGAACCGGCGCCAAGCCCGGAACCCAGCCGGTCACGTGCTCGATGTGCAACGGCCACGGCAAGGTGCGCGCCACGCAAGGCTTCTTCTCCATCGAGCGCACCTGCCCGCAATGCCAGGGCCGCGGCCAGACGATCAAGGATCCGTGCCCGAAATGCGCCGGCCAGGGCCGCGTCACCGAGGAGCGGTCGCTGTCGGTCAACATCCCAGCCGGCATCGAGGACGGCACCCGCATCCGGCTTGCCAATGAGGGCGAAGCCGGCTTGCGCGGCGGGCCGTCGGGCGACCTCTACATCTTCCTCGCGGTCAAGCCGCACGAATTCTTCCAGCGCGACGGCGCCGACCTCTACTGCAAGGTGCCGATCTCGATGACGACTGCCGCCCTTGGCGGCTCGTTCGAGGTGACGACGCTGGACGGAACGCAGACCAAGGTGAAGGTGCCGGAGGGCACCCAGAACGGCCGCCAGTTCCGCCTCAAGGGCAAGGGCATGCCGGTGCTGCGCCAGCCCAATGTCGGCGACCTCTACATCCAGACGGCGGTCGAGACGCCGCAGAACCTGTCGCGCCGCCAACGCGAGCTGCTGGAGGAATTCGAACAGCTCTCCTCACAGGACAATTCCCCCCAGTCGAGCGGCTTTTTCGCCCGCATGAAGGACTTTTTCGAGTCGTTCGGCGAGCGTTGATCGACGGCCTGTGCGCGTGTGGCTTGCCTTGCCGGTGTCGGCGCTGCGCCTCACCTGCCGGGCGGCCGACACGCGCCGTGAAAACCGCAGTAGGCGCGCATTTTTAGACGCGACGAAAACTATCTTATCCACGACATAGGCATGACCCTGCCTTGCCTTGGGCGGCTTAGGTGTTAAGTAGCTCTCAGGGGAGCGCTGAGGAGAGCTTGCATGACACGTGGTCCGGGACTGCGGAAGGCGCTTGCCGAAAAGTTCGATGACGAGCTGAAGTTCTTCAAGGGCTGGATCGACAAGCCGAAGACGGTCGGCTCGATCGTGCCGACCAGCTCCATCACCGCCCGCAAGATGGCTTCGATCGTCGACCCGAAGTCCGGTCTGCCGGTGCTCGAGGTCGGGCCCGGCACCGGCGTCATCACCCGCGCCATCCTGGCCCAGGGCGTGAGGCCTGAAAACCTTTACGCGGTCGAATATTCCACCGACTTCGTGCGCCATCTGCGCCGGCTCTACCCCGGCGTCAACGTCATTGAGGGCGACGCCTTCAATCTCAACGCCACGCTTGGCGCCAAGAGCGGGATGATGTTCGATTCGGTGGTCTCGGGCGTGCCGCTGCTCAACTTCCCGGTCGCCCAGCGCATCGCCTATATCGAAAGCCTGCTTGACCGCATTCCGGCCGGCCGGCCGATCGTGCAGCTGACCTACGGCCCGATGTCGCCGATCCCGCCCGGCCGCGGCGACTATACTGTCAAGCATTTCGACTTCATCATCCGCAACATCCCGCCGACGCAGCTGTGGATCTACCGGCGCGAGGCGCATTAGGGATTGCGAAGCCGACCGCGAATGTCTTCGAAAGTCGTCATCCTGCGGCTTGTCCCGAGGATCTGCCGCATAGCGGTATCAGATGCGGTGGGCATTGGGACGAAAATGTCTGACTTGGATGCGTTGGCAGATCCTCGGGGCAAGCCCGAGGATGACGCTTTGCCTGATCTGCATTGATTTGAGCGGGCTCTGGCTGTACCTGTCCGGGAACAAGGTTGGCCAATGGCAGTGATCCCAAAAATCCTCGTCTTTGCCGGCTCGGTCCGGGCCGGGGCCTTCAGTGGCAGGACCGCCGACGTGGCGCAGAAGGAACTTGCGGTGCAAGGCGCCGAGGTCACTCGCATCTCGCTTGGCGACTATCCCTTGCCGATCATGGATGAGGATCTGGAGAAGGAAAAAGGCGTCCCCGAAAACGCCCTGAAACTTGCCCGGATGATCATTGCCCATGACGGGCTGCTGATCGCCACGCCCGAATATAACGGCTCCATTCCGCCGCTGCTCAAGAACACGATCGACTGGGTGAGCCGGGTGCGCAAGGATGGCGGCCGTGCGGTGAGGCCGTTTGCCGGCAAGGTCGCCGGCCTCAGTTCGTCTTCCAGCGGACACTTCGCCGGGATACGCTGCATCAACCATCTGCGCGCCGTGCTGGTGCGTTGCCAGATGGAGGTGGTGACGCCGGAATGCTCGGTGCCGGAAGGCGGCAACGCCTTCGACGAGGACGGGCGTTTCAAGGACGAACGACTGCACCGAACCATGGAGCACCTATGCCGCACGCTGATCGAAACCTCACGCATGCTGTCGACCCGGGTCGAGCCGTGATCGCCAACGCCATGCAGACCGACACAATGCGCGAAAGGCTGATCGTCGGCCTCGACGTGCCGAGCTTGAAAGAGGCCGAGAAGGCGGTCCGCGAACTCGACGGCGTCGTCTCCTTCTACAAGATCGGCTATCAGCTCGCCTTCGCCGGCGGGCTCGATTTCGCCAGGGAGCTCGCCAGCGCGGGCAAGAAGATCTTTCTCGACATGAAGCTGCTCGACATCGACAACACTGTGGCCAAGGGGGTCGAGAACATCGTCAAGATGGGCATGACCATGCTGACGCTGCATGCCTACCCGAAGACCATGCGGGCGGCGGTCGAGGCGGCGAGAGGCAGCGAGCTTTGCCTGCTTGCCGTCACCGTGCTGACCTCGATGGACGAACAGGACGTGATCGACGCGGGCTACGAATACGACCCGCACACGCTGGTGCTGAGGCGCGCGGAACAGGCGCTGCATGCCGGCATGGGCGGCATCGTCTGCTCGGCCGCGGAAACAGAGGCGGTGCGCCGCATCGTCGGGCCCGACATGGCGGTGGTAACGCCAGGCATACGCCCCGCCGGCAGCGACCATGGCGACCAGAAGCGCGTGATGACGCCGGCGGATGCCATCCGCAGCGGCTCCAGCCATCTGGTCGTCGGGCGCCCGATCGTCGCCGCGGCGGACAGACGCGCGGCGGCTGAAGCCATCCTCGACGAAATGCGCTCGGCATAATTTCCAACGAACGGCTTCGGAGAAGAGGGATGCCCAAGGGATACTGGATCGCCCGCGTCGATGTGCGCGACGCGGAAGGCTACAAGGATTATGTCGCCGCCGCCAAGCCGGCCTTCGAGCGCTTCGGCGCGAAATTCCTGGCGCGCGGCGGCGAGCATGAGAAGGCAGAAGGGGCCGGCCGCGCGCGCAACGTCGTCATCGAGTTCGAGACGCTTGCCGCCGCGCATGACTGCTACCATTCACCTGAATACCAGCGCGCCGCCGCCATTCGCCAGAAGGTCGCCGACGGCGAGATCGTGCTGGTCGAGGGCGTCTGAGGCTATCCCGGCCGGCATCAGTGCCGGCCGCGGCCTTTGCACGAGTTCCTGAGCTTCACATCCCGCAGCCTGGCCCAGCAGGCGGCGCCCCGACCGGCTATACTTGAGCGATGACCGGCGCAGCCGTTCGACAACGGCCGCGACATGGCCGGCGCACAACGCATTCAGCAATCGACGCTCGAACAGCCCTTACCACGGGTAGTTGCGATGCCGCTGATCACCAGTTGACATGCAGGTGTTTACCTGCATATTATAGCTTTATATCAGAGTGAACCCGATGGACGCGGACAAGGTTTTCAAGGCGCTGGGCGACCCGACACGCAGAAGGCTGCTTGATCTTCTGTGCGAGAAGAACGGGCAGACGCTGGGCCAGCTTTGCGAACATCTCGATATGGCCAGGCAATCCGCCACCCAGCACATCGACCTGCTGGAGGCGGCCAATCTGGTGAGCACGGTCAAACGCGGCCGCGAGAAGCTGCATTTCATCAATCCCGTGCCGCTGCACGAGGTCTACGAGCGCTGGGTGCGCAAATTCGAACGCCAGCGGCTCAGCCTGCTGCACGACCTGAAACAGGAACTCGAAGGAGAAGACAAATGACCGCAGAGACGACCAGCTTTGTCTACGTGACCTACATCCGCTCGACGCCGCAAAAAGTGTTCGAGGCCATAACCAGGCCCGACATCGCACGGCGTTACTGGGGCCATGAGAACGTCTCGGACTGGAAGGCGGGATCGAAATGGGAACATATCCGCGCCAATGACGAGCGCACCGTCGAACTGGTCGGCAAGGTCGTCGAGATCTCGCCGCCGACCCGTCTCGTGATGACCTGGGCAAACGCTTCGCAGGCCGACGATCCGTCGAAATACAGCCGGGTGACGTTCGCCATCGAGGAATACGACACGATGGTGCGGCTGACCGTCAGCCATAACGAACTCGAAGCCGGCAGCGGCATGGCGAAGGGCGTCAGCCAGGGATGGCCGGCGGTGCTGTCCAGCATGAAATCCTTCCTGGAAACCGGCAGCGGCATCGATATTTTCGCCAAGCCGAAATCGGCCTGACCAGCAAATCCGACTGCGGGAAAACGACAATGACCAAACGCTATAGCGGCGGATGCGCATGCGGTGCGATCCGCTATGAAACGAGCAGCGAACCCATCTTTCAAAACCACTGCCAATGCCACGAGTGCCAGAAGCGAAGCGGCACGGGCCACAGCTCCTATCTGACTTTCCCCCGGCGAGCCGATGTGACGATCACGGGCGAAGCGAGCACCTGGCGGGTGGCGGGCGACAGCGGCAACGAAAAGATCCACGCCTTCTGCCCGACCTGTGGAACGCCGGTCTACCTGACGCAGGTCGCAAGGCCGGACCTGATAGCGGTTCACGCGACCAGCCTTGACGATCCCGGCCAGTTCAATCCGCAGGTGGTCACATATGCCATCCGCGGCCATGCCTGGGACAGGATAGATCCTTCCTTGCAGGCATTCGAGCGAATGCCTTTGGGATAGCGTACGGCAGGCAATCTTGCCGCGCTTTAACGGGTCATCCGGTTCGCGGCGGTTTCGGCCATGGCGTCGGCAAGCCCCAAGCCCCATTGAGACCGGCAATAGGCGCGGAAATCGAAGCAAGGCAGGCCGGGGCAGACCTCGAATTCTATGAGGTGAACGGTATCGTCGGGCTCGATCCGGAGATCGATGGAAAACACGTCGCTCAGGCCGAGCCCGCTCATCAGCCGCTCGGCGATGGCGCGGACTTTTGCATCGGCGACCGGCTGGCTTTCGGCGACCGGAAGCAGCAGCGGCTCGGCGTATTTGCCCGCCGCCTTCGCCGCCTCGCCGGTCTCGCCGTAAAGCGCCAGGCTGTCTTCCATGGTCTGGAAATCGGCGCCGGACTCGACGAAGGCGACGCCGAGCGCTTCGACGCCGGTGTCCGGCCTCAGGCCCAGGAAACTGGCGCGCGCATTGCGGCCGCCGACATAGGGCTGGACGACGGCGTCGTCGCGATAGGCGGCGAAAACACGCCGGCTAAGCTCCAGTGCGTGGCCGAGATCGCCGCAGCGCGAATCCGGCCATATGCCGATCTTGGCGCCGAGCCGGTTCGGCTTGACGAACCAGCCGGCGGCGGAAACCGGCGGCTCGACCAGCCATTGTCCGTTGCGCGCCAGGCCGGCCCGCGGCACAGGCAGGGCGAGCGCGTCGAGCACGGCGCCGGAGCGAAACTTGTCCTGGCAGAGCGCGAACAGCGAATCCTCGGCGCCGATCGTCCTCAGGCCGTTCAACCTGGCAAGCGCGGGCGCCGTGCCGCCCCGGAAATAGGCGATGCCGTCGGTCAGCGTCCAGACCAGCGTGGCCGCCGGATCGGCCTTGGCGAGCATATCGGCGGCATCGTCCAGCTCCACCGCTGCGAAGCCGAGATCGCGCCGTTTGAAGGCAGAAGCGAGCGCGTCGAACTCATGCGCGAGATCGGTCGATTGCGCCAGGTAAGAAGCGATTTCGGCGGCACGCTCCGGCGCGTGGCCTTCGGCGAGGAGCCGCTCGAGGCAGGCCTTTTCCGGCTCATGGACGAGGATCAGCCTGGGGCTGGACATGACATGATTCCCAATGGTGCAATTCCACACCATCGCATGGCGAAGACGCCAGGCTTTCGCGAAACCGACGCGGGCCGGACGCCTGCGTGACAGCCGGCCGAATGATCCCGTCAGACGCGGTGCATCGGGGTACCGAGACTCGCGTCAGGCCGAGCCGAAAAGGCCGGCATCACCTGAGGTGCCCTAGGCGATCAGCACGCGGGGCTCGAACCGGCCATTGACCTCGATGTCGAGGAGGAAGGTCATGCCGGCCTGAGGGTCGAGCTGACGCTGCTTGTCGTCCTTGCCGTGCCAGGCCGATGTAACCGCCAGCCGGCTGGCGTTCTTGCCGACAAAGGCCGGGCAGGAAGGCTGCGTCACCGGCATGGCGATCGTGCGCACCAGCTTGCCGTCCGGGGCGTAGCCCTTAACCACCTTGCCGCCCCAGACGGCATTCCACAGGATGCCGTCGCGGTCGAGCACGGAGCCGTCGACGAAGCCCTTGGCCGACCGGTGATCAACGAACACTTTCGGCTCGCCCGCCGGCAGGCCGGTCGCCGGATCGCAAGCGACGCGCATCAACAGGCCGGTCGAGGTGTCGGTGTAATAAGCGAGCGCGCCGTCCGCGGAAAAACAGATCGAGTTCGACACGGTGATGTCGGAGAACAGCTTGCGCAATTCGCCCTTGAAGAACCAGTAGATCGCGCCGGCGCCCTTCTCCTCGCCCTTGCCCATCGTGCCGGTCCAAAGGGCGCCGCAGGGATGGACGCGGGAATCGTTGGAACGGGTGACCGGATTGTCGGCCTCGACAGGTGTGTGCAGCGTCATCCTGCCGGTGGCGACGTCGCGGACAAAAAGCCCGGTTTCGGTGGCGATCAGCTGGCGCTTGTCGTCGATGATGGCGATAGCGCTGGCCATCCGGCCAAGCTCGTGCACCTGGGCCGCGCCGCCGGACAGGCGCTTTTCCAGGAGATGGCCCTTGACGATGTCGAACCAGTAGAGCGTGTCTGTGGCGGGGTCGTAGCTCGGCCCCTCGCCGAGCTGGCAGACATGGTCGGAAAAAACCGAAACGATCGCTTCGCTCATCCTGCGTCTCCGCCGAACACCGCGTCCCAGGCCGTCACCGCCGCCTGGGCCCGCGCGGCCACGTCTTCGACGCTCATGCCCGGCTTGAACAGGCTGGAACCAAGCCCGAAAACCGTGACGCCGGCCGCCTTGTAGCCGGCAAAGTCCTTCTCTGAGACGCCGCCGACCGCGCCGACCAATGTCGAAGCCGGCAGCACCGCGCGGATGGCGGAAATACCGGATGCGCCGAGCACGCTTGCCGGGAAGAATTTCAGCGCCGAGGCGCCGAGCCGGATCGCCAGGAAGGCCTCCGTGGGCGTGAACACGCCGGGCATGGTGACCATGCCGTATTGCATGGCGCGTTCCATCACCTCGGCATCGATATTGGGACTGACCAGCAGCCGGCCGCCGGCTTCGTGCAAGCCATCGACATCGGCCGGCGTCAGCACCGTGCCGGCGCCGACCAGCGCGGCCGGCGGCAGCGCCTTGAGGATGGCGGCGATGGACGCGAACGGATCGGGTGAATTGAGCGGCACCTCGATCGCCTCGATGCCGGCATCGAAGACCGCCTGGCCGATCGCCACCGCCTCGGCAGGCTTGAGGCCGCGCAGGATGGCGACCAGCCCGCGCTTGAGCTTCGGGAACGCAGCGGTCTGGTTCATCAGGCAACTCCGGTTCTGGCGATCATGCCGTTTTCGCGCGCCGCCTCGACCAGGCCGGCACGCACCGCCTCATCCGCGTCGACGGTCCGCACGCCAAGCCCGGCAAGGCCGAGCGCCTGCCGATAAAGCGCCGCAAGCGCGCCGGAGGCAATCAGCACCACCGATGTGGCGCCCGCGGCCTGGCGGCGCCTCGCCGAGGCGATCTCGCCGCCGATCAGCAGGCCCGACAGGCAGGCCGCGGCATCGTCGGCCTTCATGTCCTGGAGCAGACCGGCGGCGCGGATCGAGAACAGTTTTGCGGTGACGTCGCCACCTTCGGTCAACGCCGCACCACACCAGCGGCGGAAGAAAGGGTTCTGCGGGTCGACCGGCTTGGGATGCTCGCCGAGCGAATGGCGCAGGATCGAATGCGCGGCCAGCACCGAGAACAGCTCGCCGGTCGGCCATGTGCCGAAGCCGGCAACGGCGCCGTCCTCAACCAGAACCCATTTCGAATGGGTGCCCGGCATGCAGACGATTTCACGCCCCTTTGCCGGCAAACCGGCGCCGGCAAGCTGTGTCTCCTCGCCGCGCATGACGTCTGGCGCATCGGCCAGGCGTTGGGCAAGGCCGGGCACGATACGAATGTCGCGGCTCTCCCCCGGGATGCGGGCCGCGCCGGCCAGGATGGCGCCGATCGGCGCCGGCACGGTGACATAGGGCGCTTCGAGCCAGCCCTGGCGCGAGCCTGCCATGCCGCAGATGATGACGGGCAGCGTTTCCGGCGCGCCCATGGCGGCGAGATGACCCTCGAGAACCCGGGAAAAGCCCTTCTCGCGCGCGGTGATCAGTCCGTCGTCGCCGCGACGCTCGGCAAGCACCTTGCCGCCGCCGTCGATCAGCCAGGCACGAAGCCGGGTCGTGCCCCAATCGAGCGCCGCGACCGCCGGCACATTGCCGACAAATCGGGGGCCGGCAAACCCGGGGCTCACAGGAAACCTCCGTCGACGATCAGCATTTGCGCGGTCAGCATGCGCGAGGCGTCCGAGGCCAGGAACAGCACGGTGCCGACCAAATCGTCCGGCCGCATGACGTCCTTGATGCACTGCTTGGCGACATGAGAGGCAAGCGCCTGCTCCGTCACCCAGCGTTCCTGCTGCCGTTCCGTGATGACCCAGCCGGGCGCGACGGCGTTGACGCGGATACGGTCGGGCCCGAGCTTGCCGGCCAAACCCTTGGTGAGGCCGAGTATGCCCGCCTTGGCGGCGGTGTAGGCCGGCATGTCGGGGTGGTTGATCAGGTAGGAGGTCGAGGTGAAATTGATGATCGAGCCGCCGCCGGCCCGCTTCATGCCCGGCGCCACCGCCTGCGCGGTGAAGAAATGCGGTCTGAGGTTGATCGCCTGGTTGTTGTCCCAAAACTCCACCGTCACGTCTTCGACGGCGTGGCGTTCGTCCCAGGCGGCATTGTTGACCAGCACGGTGACGTCGCCATGCGCTTCGGCCGCCTTCGCGGCAGACGCCCGGAGCGCTTCGATGTCGCGCAGATCGGACTTGAGGTAGAGCGGCCGGCGGCCGAGCTCTTTCTCGATGCGGTCGGCAAGCGCGGTGCTGGGCTTGTCGGCGATGTCGATGAAGGCGACCTTGGCGCCCTGGCGCATGAAACCCTCGGTCAATGCCGCGCCAATGCCGGAGCCGCCGCCGGTGATCAGCACCGAAGCGCCTTCGAGGTCGGCAAAACGTGCCGATGGCATCATGGTTTTCGTCTCCCGGGTTGACCGGCGCGCATCCTAGCCAGACCGATCCGGCGGGCAAGGGCGAAAAGACGGATTTTGAGGCTTATGTCTGACAAAAAGCCTGGAGACCACGCACAGGCACGGTCGGTCCTCGATCGAGGACCGGTCAATCGCCCGGTCAGATCGCCTTGGCGCGCAAGGCGCCGCGGAAGGAATCGCGGAGATAGCCGAGCGTGGCGTCGGCATCGGCCGGCTTGCCGAACAGATAGCCCTGCCCACCGGCGCAGCCGAACTGGACGAGGCGGTCGGCCTGCGCCTCTTCCTCGATGCCTTCGGCGACGACATCCATGCCGAGCCCTTCGCACATTGCGAGAATGGCGCGGATGATGTGCTCCGACGGGCGGTCATCGAGAATGGAGGAGACGAAGGCGCGGTCGATCTTCAACTTGTCGAAATGGAATTCGCGCAGCCGCCCGAGCGAGGACTGGCCGGTGCCGAAATCGTCGAGCGAGACGCGGATGCCGACGCGGCGCAGGTCCTCGACGATCTGCGCGGCCGAGGCCGGATCGTTCATCAGGCCGGTCTCGGTAATCTCGATCTCCAGCCGGCGCGGATCGAAGCCCGTACGGTCGAGGATCGCCAATATGTGCAGGCCGGTGTTCTGGTCGACGAGCTGCGAGGGCGACAGGTTGAAGGACAGGAACAGGTCCTTCGGCCAACTCCTCGCCGCCTCGGTCGCCTTGCGCAGCACTAGCTGCGACAGCGGGCCGATGATGCCGCGCTCCTCGGCGATCGGAATGAAGACGGTCGGCGGCACCGAGCCGAGATCGCGGTCGGTCCAGCGCGCCAGCGTCTCGAAGCCGATGGTGCGGCGCGTGGTGAGGTCGACGATCGGCTGGAAATGCGGCTCCACCTCGCCGGCCGAGACCGCGCGGCGCAGCGCCTGCTCGATGCGGGTGACGCGCTTGGCCGCCTCTTCCATTTCGCGGGTATAGACGACGACCCGGCCGCGGCCGGACCGCTTGGCATGGTAAAGCGCCGTTTCGGCCTTGTTGATGAGGATCTCGGTGGTCTCGTCGCCGGAATAGAACAGCGAACAGCCGACGGAGGCCGACAGCCTGGCGGTGCGTTCGCCGACATCATACGGGGCCGACAGGATTTCGATCAGCATGCGCGACTTTTCGGCCGCCGCCTCCTCGCTGAACACCAGCGGGTAGAGGAAGGCGAATTCGTCGGCGCCGATGCGGCAGACGGTGGAATGACCGTCCATCGAGGCGCGCAGCCGCATCGCCACCTGGATCAGGATGTCGTCGCCGGCCTTGTGGCCGAACAGATCGTTGATCGGCTTGAAGCCATCAAGGTCGAGAATGCCGACGGTGAAGGGCGCGGGATCGTCGGCACGGTCGCTGATCAGGCGATCGACCTTGTCGAAGAAGCGGCGATGGTTGCCAAGCCCGGTCAACGGATCGGTGAATGCCAGATCCGTGCTCTCCCTGTTTGCCTGACCGGTGCCAAACGAAGTTTGCATCGGTGTCCCTGTTTCTCGAAGTCGGAATTTATTTCCGAGACTGGCAGCAAACCCTTTAGGAAACGTATCGGAAAAATCGATTTTTCGCCGCTGGAGTGCGTTGCCCTCCGCAAAGCCGTCCGGGCTCAACGGCGTCGTCGCTCACGCGGATTCTCAGCCGGCGGGGCGAACGCGATAGAGCTCCAGCGGCGCGCCCTGGGTCTCCGCCACCGGTTCCAGCCAATCCGGCACGCTGCCATGCATCAACCCGGCCAGAAAGCCGTCAGGCGCCTTGGTTGCGAGAAGCCTGGTTTCGGGATTGCCGCGGCAGAGCGCGACAATCCCGACGCGATGGTTTGCCACGACGGCTTTCGCGTCAGTGGCCGAGCCCAGCAAGGCATCGAATACGAGCAGGTTTCCGGCGACGTTGCGGTGGTAGGGCCCAGCGAGCGCGCGATGACCGCTAAAGGCCAGGATCGGCGAGCCGAGATTGGAGATGGCCAGCACCGTGGTGTGAGGCATGCGGGCGAGCGCGGCGAACGAGGCCTTGCTGTTGCAAGGTGCATCGATGCCGGCGTCGGTGACGGCCGCACCGGTCTGGAAGGCGCTCGATGCCGCCTCGGCAGCGCTGGACCAAACCGCATTGACCGAGATCAGCCAGGCTGCGGCCATACGGAGCACGGAGCCACCGGACGGACTGTTTTCGGCGCGCTGCCGCCATTTGGCGATCCAGGCGCAAAGCGGGATCACCGCGAAGGCGATGGAGAAGGTCGAGCCGCGGACCTCCCAGGCACTGACCAGGAAAGCCACCACCAGCAGCGCGCCGACGAGACTGTCCTGCCGCCGCCAGCCGCCCTTGCCGAGACGCAGCGCCATCAGGACGATCGCCACCAGCGGCGTCGCGAAGCGCGCCACCGCTCTGGCCGGATCGGCCGCGACGAGCTGGAATATCGACTGCGCTTCGTCGATATGACCGAGCCACATCTGCTGGAGGCGCGGGTCGAGGCCGGCATAGGGGGCAGCCAGGCATTGCGGGAACAGAAACATCACGACAAGGACAAGCACGAACGCCAGCAGGCCGAGCGAGGCCAGGCGACGGCCGTACGTCGCATTGGCGGCGCTCCATGAGGCGATGACCGCAAGGCCGGCGCCGGCAAGCGCGGCAACCACGAACTGCACGGTCGAGAAGGTGTCGCACTGGGTCTGCCCCCATGCCGACGCCGGTATGGTGGTGATGAAAACAAGGGCCGAGACGGCGGTGACGCCCAAGCCAAAATCCCTGGCGATCAGCCTTTCGCCGCCACCGCTGACGAGGAACAGCAGGGCGACGATGGCGCCCAGGGTTCCAGCATAGGGGGCGCTTTCCATGCCGATCGCCAATGCCAGCGTGGCGCACGCGCCGGCAAACAGGGCGGCTGTCCGGTGGCGAGGTGCTTCAAGCAGCAAAGCCAAGCCGGCCAAGGTCAGCATCAGCTGGACATTGTGGTGATCGAGCGCGCCGGGCGAGAAGATTCCGAGATAATACAAGGCCGCTCCGCCGACCACCGCGGCGGGCAGGACCGCGTGCTCGCCGGCGAAAGCGCGCGCGGCGCGCATGATGGAGAACAGCGCGAGCCAGAATTGCAGGAGAGGCCAAAGCACCTGCACGACCTGCTCGCCCAAAGCGGCACTGCCCGTCAGGGCCGACAGGGCAAGCATGCCGAGCGCCAGCGGGGCGTCGAGCAGCCGCGACCAGTGCATGACGAAGCCACCCTCCAGCCCCATCCTGTACTGGTGCAGGTCGAACCAGCCCTGGCCGGCCAGGAGGTCGCGAACCTCCACCAGTTGCAGCAGGCTGTCATTGTCGCCGGCCGGGTTGGCCAGTTGCGGGAATCCGGCATAGAGATCGAGCGCCAGCAGCAGCAAGGCGGCAAGCAACGCAAACGCTATGTCGGACTTCCAGGTGGAAGCGCCGGTGCTGGCTGTGCTCATCCCATCGCCCCTGGCAGGAATGCCGGGCTTTTTCGGCCAATCGACACTCGTGAAGTCGGCCTTAAACCTAGCCTTAACGGCTTCAATAAATAGTAAAACCGCCTGAACGCGCCTGACTTTCGGCGCGAACCGCGCGTGGCGGCGAGGCACCCGGAGAGGAAAATGCCGCAAGAGCTTCGCTACGAACCCGCCATCGCCGTGCTGCTGCCTTGCTACAACGAGGAATTGACGATCGCCGAGGTGGTGCGGCGCTTCCGCGAGACGCTGCCTTTGGCGACGGTCTATGTCTACGACAACAATTCGCGCGACCTGACCGCGCTCAGGGCCCGCGCCGCCGGCGCCATCGTGGTGCGCGAACCGCGCCAGGGCAAGGGCAATGTGGTGCGGCGCATGTTCGCCGACATCGACGCCGACATTTACCTGATGGCCGACGGCGACGGCACCTATGCGCCGGAAGACGCGCCGCAATTGATCAACACGCTTCTGACCGAGCGCTCCGACATGGCGGTGGGCACCCGGCGCGGCGTCACCGACGATGCCGGCAGGACCGGCCATGCCTTCGGCAACCGCGTCTTCAACAGCCTCTATAAAGGGCTGTTCGGCAGCGATTTCACCGACATCTTCTCGGGCTACCGCGTCTTCACCCGGCGCTTCGTCAAGAGCTTCCCGGCCGTCTCCGGCGGCTTCGAGATCGAGACCGAAATGTCGGTGCATGCCTCGCAGCTCAAATTGCCCGTCAGCGAGATCGCGCTCGATTACGGCAAGCGGCCGGACGGCTCGTCGTCGAAGCTTTCGACGTTTCGCGACGGCGCCAGGATCCTTTGGATGTTCGCCATGCTGATGAAGGAAACGCAACCGCTGCGTTTCTTCGGCGCCTTCGCCCTGGTCTTCCTGGCGTCGAGCCTGTTCCTGATGGCGCCGGTGCTGGTCGAATTCGCCGAGACCGGGCTGGTGCCGCGCATGCCGACATGGGTGCTGTCGGTCGGCCTGCTCTTGCTCTCGATGCTGGCTGGTGTGACTGGGGTGATCCTCGATTCGGTGTCGCGCGGCCGCGCCGAACAGAAGCGCATCTTCTACCTGTCGATGCCTTCGGGCCGCATAGAGCGGCGCGAGCGCGCCAGCGAGCCGACTGCCGCGAAGGCCGGCCCAGGCAAGACGCCTCGCGCCGCATGAAGCGGTGAGCCGTCTTATCCGCTTCCTCTTTGCCGGCGGCATCGGCTTCGTCGCCGACGCGGCCGCCCTCTGGCTGCTGCTTGCCGTCACGCCGCTCGGCCCTTTCAGCGCCCGCATGCTGTCCATCGGCTTTGCACTCTGCGTCACCTGGCAGATAAACCGGCATCTGACCTTCTCGCCGTCGAGCCGCGGCTTGGTGCGGGAAGGTGCCCGCTATGGCAGCATCGGCATAGCCACCAGCATCGCCAACTATCTGGTCTACTGCGCCATCCTTGTCGTCCTGCCGACAACCCCGCCATTGGCCGCCCTTGCTTTCGCTTCGCTGGCCGCCATGGCGCTGTCCTTTCTCGGCTATTCCAGGCTGGTCTTCGACCGCTAGAGGCGTGGCCCGATTGGCAGAAGGCGCCGGGACCCTTATATCGCTCTCTCATCGACCGTGCTGGGGACCTGCCATGAAGCTGAAAATCGCCGTCCAGATGGACCACATCTCCACCGTGTCGATCGCCGGAGACACTTCGTTCGCGCTGTCGCTGGAGGCGCAGCGGCGCGGCCATCAGCTCTACCACTACACGCCCGACCGGCTGTCGCTGCGCGACGGCAAGGTGTTCGCCCGCATCGAGGAGATGCAGGTACGCGACGAGAAGGGCAGCCACTATTCGCTGGGGGAGAAGGTGCGAACCGACCTGTCGGAGATGGACGTGATCCTGCTGAGACAGGATCCGCCCTTCGACATGAACTACATCACCACCACTCACATACTGGAGCGCATCCACCCCAGGACGCTGGTGGTCAACGACCCGGCCTGGGTGCGCAACAGCCCGGAAAAGATCTTCGTCACCGAGTTTTCCGACCTGATGCCGGAAACGCTGATCACCAAGGATCCCCAGGAGGTCGCCGCCTTCCGCAAGGAATTCGGCGACATCATCGTCAAGCCGCTCTACGGCAATGGCGGCGCGGGCATCTTCCACCTGCTGGAGGCCGACCGCAACCTCGCCTCGCTGCTCGAAATGTTCGGCCAGTTGTTCCGTGAGCCCTACATCGTGCAGCGCTACCTGAAGGACGTGCGCAAGGGCGACAAGCGCATCATCCTGATCGACGGCGAACCGGTCGGGGCCATCAACCGGGTGCCGGCCGAGCACGATTCCCGCTCCAACATGCATGTCGGCGGCCGCGCCGAGAAGACCGAGCTGACCGAGCGCGAGCGCGAGATCTGCGCCCGCATCGGGCCGGCACTGAGGGAACGCGGCTTCATCCTCGTCGGCATCGACGTCATCGGCGACTACATGACCGAGATCAACGTGACCTCGCCGACCGGCGTGCGCGAAGTCAAACGCTTCGGCGGCGCCGACATCGCCAGCCTGTTCTGGGACGCGGTGGAGGCCAAGCGGAAATAGCCGTTTTCATTTTGTATTAACCATGTTCCGTTTTTGCAACCGGAGACAATCGCGCCGCAACTTAAGCGATTGCGTGTTCCTGTAATGTTCTTGATTTAGCCGAGGAACTGTGATTGTCTCCGGCCCAGGCCCTTCGCGGCCTGATTGCAAAAGGCTTGGGGCAAGCCCAGATCCGGGGGCAAGACATGGTGGCGCGGGTTCGCACGGTTGCTTTCCAGGGCATCGAGGCCGTGCCGGTCGACGTGCAGGTGATGATCGCGCCCGGCAAGGTCAACATGCACATCGTTGGCCTGGCCGACAAAGCGGTGGCCGAAAGCCGCGAACGGGTGCAGGCGGCACTGCATGCTTCCGGCCTGTCGATGCCGTCCAAGAAGGTCACTGTCAACCTAGCGCCCGCCGACCTGCCCAAGGAGGGCAGCCACTACGATTTGCCGATCGCGCTCGGCCTGATGGCGGCGCTTGGCGCCATTCCGGGCGACATGCTGGCCGGCTATGTCGTGCTTGGCGAACTATCGCTCGACGGCACTATCGCCGCCGTCGCCGGCGCCTTGCCGGCCGCGATTGGGGCCAATTCTGAAGGCAAGGGCCTGATCTGCCCCTTCGCCTGCGGCCCGGAAGCCGCCTGGGCCGGCAAGGACTTTGACATACTCGCGCCGCGCAGCCTGATTGCCATCGCCAATCATTTCCGCGGCACGCAGGTGCTGTCCCGGCCGGAGGCCGGCATCCATGCCGCGGCGCGCGACCTGCCCGATCTTGCCGATATCAAGGGCCAGGAAACCGCCAAACGAGCGCTGGAGGTGGCGGCGGCCGGTGGGCACAACCTGCTGATGGTCGGCCCGCCCGGATCGGGAAAATCGATGCTGGCGCAGCGGCTGCCGTCGATCCTACCGCCGCTGGCGCCGAAGGAACTGCTCGAAGTGTCGATGATCGCCTCCGTCGCCGGCGAGCTCGGCGAAGGCAAGCTGACCGACCGGCGGCCGTTCCGCGCGCCGCACCATTCGGCCTCGATGGCGGCGATGGTCGGCGGCGGCATCCGGGCGCGGCCGGGCGAAGTGTCGCTTGCGCACCACGGCGTGCTGTTCCTCGACGAATTTCCCGAATTCACGCCGCAGACGCTCGATGCGCTCCGCCAGCCGCTCGAGACCGGTGACTGCATGATCGCGCGCGCCAACCACCGCGTCACCTATCCGGCGCGCATCCAGCTTGTGGCGGCGATGAACCCGTGCCGCTGCGGCATGGCCGGCGAGCCCGGCTATCGCTGCCTGCGCGGCGAACGCTGCCGCACCGACTACCAGGCGCGCATCTCGGGACCGCTGCTCGACCGCATCGACCTCAGGATCGAGGTGCCGGCGGTCTCGGCCAGCGACCTGATCCGGCCCGACCGGGCGGAGAAGAGCGCCGACGTGGCGCTGCGCGTTGCGCGTGCCCGCGCCCTCCAGCGCGAGCGCTTCGAACGGCTCGGCGTCACCAGCGCCGCCACGAATGCGCATTGCGCGCCCGCGGTCATCGAGGAGATCGCCATGCCCGACGCATCGGGCCTGTCGCTGCTCAAGGAGGCCAGCGAAAAGCTCGGCTTCTCGGCGCGGGCCTATCACCGCGTGCTGAAGGTGGCGAGAACACTGGCCGATCTCGACGCCAGCGAGACCGTCGGCCGCATTCATCTCGCCGAAGCGATCTCCTACCGGATGAGTTCGGAGCGGGTGGCACAGGCGGCGTAGTTCGCGCTGCTTCGAGAGGAGGGAAACGGAACGCCTGCCGGCTTCAACTCTCCGGTTCAGGCCGCTCCCTTCGCCTTCAGTTCCAGCCTCCGCGCGTGCAGCACCGGCTCGGTATAGCCGTTGGGCTGGATGCGGCCCTTGAAGACGAGGTCGCAGGCGGCCTGGAAGGCGACGGAGCCGTCGAAATCGGCGGCCATCGGCTGGTAAAGCGGGTCGCCTTGGTTCTGCTGGTCGACGATATCAGCCATGCGCCTCATCGTTTCCATCACCTGGTCGGCCGTGCAGACGCCATGGTGCAGCCAGTTGGCGATGTGCTGCGAGGAGATGCGCAGCGTGGCGCGGTCCTCCATCAGGCCGACATCGTTGATATCTGGCACTTTCGAGCAGCCGACGCCCTGGTCGATCCAGCGCACGACATAGCCCAGAATGCCTTGCGCATTGTTGTCGAGTTCCGCCTGGATGTCGGCCGGAGACCAGTTGGGCCGCACCGCGACCGGCACCGACAGGATGTCGTCGAGCTTGGCCTTCGGCCGGCTCTTCAGCGCCGCCTGGACGGCGTGGACATCGACCTTGTGATAGTGGGTGGCGTGCAGCGTCGCCGCAGTCGGCGAAGGCACCCAGGCGGTGTTGGCGCCGGCCCTGGGGTGGGCGATCTTCTCGGTGAGCATCGCCGCCATCAAATCGGGCATCGCCCACATGCCCTTGCCGATCTGGGCATGGCCGGCAAGCCCGCATTCCAGCCCGGTGTCGACATTCCAGGCCTCGTAGGCGGAAATCCAGGCGGCCTGCTTCATGTCGCCCTTGCGGATCATCGGGCCGGCTTCCATCGAGGTGTGGATCTCGTCGCCGGTGCGGTCGAGGAAGCCGGTGTTGATGAACACGACGCGCTCTTTGGCGGCGCGGATCGCCTCCTTGAGGTTGACGGTGGTGCGCCGCTCCTCGTCCATGATGCCCATCTTGATGGTATTCTGGTCCATACCGAGCAGGGCCTCGACGCGATCGAAGATCTCGACGGCGAAGGCGACTTCCTCGGGTCCATGCATCTTGGGTTTCACGACATACATCGAGCCGGCGCGGGAATTGGCGCGGCGGCCGTTCGGCCCGATATCGTGCAGCGCGATCAGCGCGGTCAGCGCGGTGTCCATGATGCCTTCCGGCACCTCGTTGCCGTCTCGGTCCGTTATCGCCGGATTGGTCATGAGGTGGCCGACATTCCTGACCAGCATCAGCGAGCGGCCGGGCAGCGTCACCGTGCCGCCATTTGGCGAGGTGTAGGACCGATCGGGGTTGAGCTTGCGGACAAAAGTCCGGCCGCCCTTGGTGATCTCTTCGGCCAGGTCGCCCTTCATCAGGCCAAGCCAGTTGCGGTAGACGACAACCTTGTCCTGCGCATCCACCGCCGCGACCGAATCCTCGCAGTCCTGGATGGTGGTCAGCGCCGATTCCAGGATGATGTCGGCGATGCCGGCCGGATCGGTACGGCCGATCTGGTTATCGCGGTCGATCAATATCTCGATATGCAGGCCGTTGCTGACCAGCAGCACGGCTTGCGGGTTGGCGGCATCGCCGCGATAAGCGACGAACTGCCTGACATCGGCAAGCGTGGTCGAGCCGGCGCCGGCGCTGAGCCGCAGCGCGCCATTGGCCAGCGAAAGGCCGTTGACGCCGGCCCATTTGCCCGATGTGAGCGGCACCGACTGGTCGAGAAAGTCCTTGGCCCAGGCGACGACTTTCGCACCGCGCGCGGGGTTGAATCCGTTGCCCTTCCCGGCGCCGTCCGTCTCGGGAATCGCGTCGGTGCCGTAAAGCGCATCATAGAGCGAGCCCCAGCGCGCATTGGCGGCGTTGAGCGCATAGCGCGCATTCATCACCGGCACCACAAGCTGCGGCCCGGCGACGACGGCGATCTCGGGATCAACCTTTTCGGTCGTCACCGAGAAGACCGGGCCTTCGGGGACGAGATAGCCGATCTCCTTCAGGAAGGTTTTGTAGGCTTCCATGTCGACCGGCGCGCCATTGGCGCGATACCAGTCATCGAGCTTTTCCTGGATAGCGTCGCGCTTTGCCAGCAGTGCCCGGTTCTTCGGCGCGAGGTCGTGGACGATGGCCGAAAAGCCGTTCCAGAATTTGTCCGGGTCGATGCCGGTGCCCGGAGCGGCCTCGTTGACAACGAAGTCATGAAGTTCGCGGGCGATCCGCAATCCGGCGATTTCGACGCGATCGGTCATCAGGCTACTCCAGATGAAAGGCTTTCGCGGGCCTTTGGCATGTTGGGAGTGCAGGGTCAATTCAGCTTAGGGTGAAGGCAAGGCAGGTAGGCGCGGTTTTTAGGCTTGGTGCCGGCGGCGACGCTGCCAATCTCCCCCCAAGTGGGGGAGATGCCCGGCAGGGCAGAGGGGGGCGCGAAGGAATGCCGACCTCGGCAAGTTTCGGTATTTCGTGCAGTCGGTCGACGTCGAGTATGAGCGGGCGCTGCTCCGAGACGCTGGCGGGACAGCGCCCCCCTCTGGCCTGCCGGCCATCTCCCCCACAAGGGGGGAGATTACACCCTCCATCACACCGCGATCCGTGGCCTGCCCGAAGCCACCGCCACCACATGTGCCTCGATGAACATACGCTGGGCTTCGACGGTGGAGACGCGGAATTCGGTCGCGACATCGATCTCGGCGCTGTCAGTGCCGGCATCCCTGGCGCGCTGCGCAGCGATGCTGCGCACATCGGCCTCGGCGGCCGCGATCGCCGCCGCCTCGTCGAGGAAATCGCGCACGGTTTCGCCCGAGGCAAGACGGAACAGACCTTCCTTGGGCTGGCTGACGCGCGCCTCCGCCGATACCCGGACCTGGCCGACAACGGCGCCGAGCGCGTTGGCGACGTCGGTGTCATCAGGCACCACGCAGTCATTGCCGACCAATGGCGGGAGTCCGGCATAGTGCAGCGGCGCGGAGGCACCGAGGCCGATCACCGGCCGGTCGAGCGCGACGCTCAGGCGCGCAATGCCGGGATGCGCGTCGACGGCGCGCTGCACCAGCGCATGCGCAACGGTGGCCGCGCCGTCGAGCCCGTCCTCGGCGAAGGCGGTTTGGAGGATATATTCGGCCGACCAGCGCGTCAGCGCCGCCAGCACGCGCTCCGAAATCGCCTCGGGAGAGGCCGCGATCGCCTGGCCGCGGCCGTCGCGCTTGCGGGCAAACAGCTCTGCGCCGAGGCGGGCGGCCGCGGCATCCCAGTTCGCCTGCTTGCCAAGCACATGCGCCGCATCCGACGGGGTGAAACCTGAAATGTGCACCAGCCCGCGCGACACCAGGCGGTTCAGGGTAGCGTTCTGGGCATTCGAGGTCAAAAGCCTGTCGAGGGGCAAGGGCATTGCGCCGATCGCTTCATAGAGCCTTGCTTCCGGAGCCGTCAGCCCGGCGGCAAGACGGTCGGGCACGCCGGTGCGCACCGCGAAGCGGCCGTCCATGCGGCCGGTGTTCGGCGCGCGCAGCTGGCGCTCGAGTTCCGCCAGAACGGCCTCGCGATGCACCATGCCGGCCAGCGCCAGCGGCACCAGCCGGCGCGGTCCAAGCAGGAGCCTGGGGTTGAGAGCGCCGTCTTCCAACGCTACTTCGGAATCGCCGCCGAGGCCGAAGGTGCGCATGGCGACGGCCTCGACCATGGTGCGGAAGCCGCCGACGGTGGCGCCTTCCGGATCGAGCCGCGGCCGTCCCTTGTCGAGCACCGCAACGTCGGTGGTGGTGCCGCCGATGTCGGAAACCACCGCGTTTTCCAATCCGGTCATGTGGTGCGCGCCGACCAGGCTGGCGGCCGGGCCGGAGAGAATGGTCTCGATCGGCCGCTGGCGGGCGAACGCCGCCGACACCAGCGCACCGTCGCCGCGCACCACCATCAGGGGCGCGGCGATGCCGCGCGCCTCGAGAAAGCCTTCGGTCGCCGCCACCAGCCGGTCGATCATCGAGATCAGCCGGGCGTTGAGCAGCGTCGTCAGCGCCCGGCGCGGGCCGCCGAGCTTGGCCGACAATTCATGGCTCGCGGTGACCGGCAGGCCGGTTTTCTCCCGGATCAGCTCGCGGGCGGCGATCTCGTGCGCCGGGTTGCGGGTGGCGAAATAGGCGCAGACGGCAAAGCCCGAGACCGAGCCGCCGAGTCCGGGCAGCGCCGCCTCGAGGCCGGACAGATCGAGCTTGGCGGTATTGCCATGCACATCGTGGCCGCCGGGGCAGAACACGACCGGATCGGTGCCCAATGCCGCCTTCAGCCCATCGCGGGCAAGGTCCGCCTCGGAAAAGCCGATCATCACCAGCGCGACGCGGCCACCCTGGCCCTCGACCAGCGCGTTGGTGGCAAGCGTCGTCGACATGGAGACAAGCTTGATGGCGGCCGGATCGGTGACCGCTTTTTCCAGAACCGCGTCGACGGCGCCGGAAATGCCAACGGCGAGATCGTGCCTGGTGGTCAGAGCCTTGGCCTTGGCCAGCACCTTTCCCTTGTTCGGCCCGCTCTGCGGGCCTTCGGTTTCGGACCACAGCACGGCATCGGTGTAGGTGCCGCCGGTGTCGATGCCGAGGAAAAGAGGTTTTGGCTTGGTCTTGGTGGTCATTTTTTAGCAGGTCCGGACGAGCAGATTTCTCTGACCCAGCCCTTAGCCGATACGGACGGGCTGATAAAGCAGCGAGCGCTGGGCCACGGGATGGGCCACGGGAAGAGTTCGATCTCCCCCCTCGTGGGGGAGATGGCCGGCAGGCCAGAGGGGGGCGCTGTCCCGCCTACCTTCTGCGGTTACGGCCCCTCCAGCGGATTGGTCGACGACGCATCTGCAAGCCCGACCGTATTCACAATGCGCTGGCAGACGTTGTCGATGTTGCGGACGACATCGTCATTCCAGAAGCGCAGGACGTTTGCGCGATACGTTGGAGACAATAGGGTATGAGGCATTGTGATGCTCGGTGCCCGGTGGCTATTGCGGTTCGCGCTCTACGGCGCCCCCCTCTGTCCTGCCGGACATCTCCCCCACGAGGGGGGAGATTGGCAGCTTCAATGGCAGGGTCAACCTACCCCACGAACCCAACCTTTTTATGCGACCCATCGCAATACGGCTTGTTCGCCGAATGGCCGCAGCGGCATAGGAAGGCGCGTTGCGTGCGGTCGACCGTGTGGCCGGTGCCGGTGACGATTTCGACATTGCCTTCGAGCTTGAGCGGCCCGTCTTTCGTCGGCGTAACCTTGAGTGGCCCGTCGCGCGCGTCCAGCGCCGGCGTGTCCTTCAGCGCCGGCTCGCCGGTGGCGGCAAAACCTGATTTGTTGTGGCTGCCGTCGCAGAACGGCTTGTTCTGCGACGCGCCGCAGCGGCAGAGCGTGGCGCGGTGTAACGTCTCGCCGTCGAGCATAATCTCGGCGTGGACGGCCAGCGGGCCATTTTCCCTGATGCGCACGGTGTTGACCACCGGCGGCCTTTCCTGCGGCCCGCCATCCTTCCTGACATAGGTAATGGCGCCTGACGGGCAGCTTTCGGCAATGGCGACGATCTTCTCGACGCTGGCCGCGTCGGGATGGATCCACTCTCCCGGCGCGTTCGGCACGAAGACATGCGGATCGCCCAGCACGCAATTGCGCGAATGGATGCAGCGCCGGCCGGCAAAGCCGACGTCTATCTTCTCGCCCTCGACCGGACCTGCCATCGCCTTGCTCCTGTTGCCTGACGCACGCCGCCTGGATGCGGCGTGCTTTGGGTGCTGTTCTTGCAGGCTATGCCCCAGGCAGGAAAAGCGTCAAGCTGGCAAGCCGGTCAGGGAACCAGTTCGATTTCCTCGGTCTCGCCGCCGCTGCAGGTATAGCAGCAATCGTCGCATTTTTCCTTGTCGCCGGGGCCGACGCCCCAATAGGTGCCTTCGTCGCCGTCGACCCAGGCGCCGTAGCAGATCGATTCGCCCTCGTCGCAGGAGACCGGCAATTGCCTGGTCTCGCCGTCATCGAGGTAGAAATCCTTGCCGTTGCCCGGCCACACATAGTCGCGGTCCTGGCTGTAGAGCTCGAGGCGCATGGCATTGGGATGGCTGTTCTTGATGGCGAAGGTGACGTCGCCGGCATGGGCCGACGGCACCAGCAGTATGGCAAGAGACAGCGCGGCCAGCGAGCGGCGCGCATAGGCGTAGAACATGATATCCCCCAAAAATAAACGGCCCACCCGGCCGCCTTGCGGGCATTGCACGGGGCGAGCGATCGCTAAAGGGGGCGACCGCGACAATCCCGGACTAATTTTGGGGAGATTGGCGCTACTCCACCAGGTCGACGGTCTCGGTCGAATGGTGCACGCAGATGAAACAGCAATCGTCGCAGGGCCGGTCGTTGTCCGGGCCGACGCCGGCCGAGATGGCGTCATTGCCGTTGACCCACGCGCCGTAGCAGATGCGTTCGCCCTCATTGCACGAAATCGGCACCGATTTGCGTGAGCCGGGATCGATCAGGAACACCTTGTCGTCGCCCGGCCAGACCGTTTCGCGGTCGCGGCTGAACAGTTCGACCGCAACGGCCTGCCCGCGCTGGTTCTTGACGAAGAAAGCCATGTCGGCAGCCCCAGCCGAGGTGGTGAAAACCAATGCCGCGAGTGTGGCCGAGCGAAAGAGCGTCACGATTGGACCTTTCGAATCATGCCAGCAGACTCGCATGGCCGCCGCGAACTAGGAAGCCGCCTCCGCCGCGATCTGGCGTCCCAGCCGCAGCGTTTCCCGCACCAGCAGGTGAAGATCGTCGCGCCGGGTCCGGTGGTTGGTGATCGCCACGCGCAGGCAATGCTGGCCTTGCACCGTCGTGTCCGACAGTGCCGCAATGCCTTGTTCCTGCAAACGCAGCATGATCTCCGTGTTGAACCGCTTAAGCTCCTCGCCGGACGCCCCGGCAAGCCGATGCCGGAAGCAGACGATGTTGATCGTGGTCGGCGCCATCAGCACCAGCGACGGCTCGTCCTCGATCAGTCCGGCGAGATAGGCCGCTTGCGCGATGTTCTGGTCGATCAGGCGGCCGAATTTGTCGATGCCATGCTCCTTCAGCGCCATCCATACTTTGAGCGCGCGAAAGCCGCGCGACGTCTGCAAACCGTAGTCGTGCAGCCATTCGCCGGAGGCGAGACCACGCGGCGTCGATTCCAGATATTCGGGGGTCACGGCGAAGGTACGGCGATGCGCGAGGGCGTCCCTGACCAGGGCGCAGCCGGCCTCGAACGGCGCGTGCAGCCATTTGTGCGGATCGAGCGCGATCGAATCGGCCCATTCGATGCCGGCGACGCGATGGGCGTTCTGCGGAGCGATGGCGACCAGGGCGCCGATGCAGCCATCGACATGGAACCAGAGCTCTTCCTCATGCGCCAGCTTGGCAAGCGCCCGCAGGTCGTCGATCGCTCCGGTGTTGACGGTGCCGGCATTGCCGATGACGCAGGCCGGTTTGAAGCCCGCCTGGCGGTCCTCGGCAATTGCCGCCCGCAAGGCAGCGATGTCGATGCGCAGCCCGGCATCGGTCGGTATTCGCCGCAAGGCCCGGTTGCCGAGGCCGAGCGCCTCCATGGCCTTGCGGTGACAGGAATGGAGCTGGTCCGAGCCATAATAGCGCAGGGGCTTCTCGATGGCGGCAACGCCATGCTCGCGCACGTCGATGCCGGCCTTGACGTTACGCGCCACCGTCAGCCCGATCATGTTGGCCATCGAACCGCCGCTGACCAGCGTGCCGCTGGCCGAGACGGGAAACCCCAGCATTTGCTTGCACCAGTTGACGACCTGGCAGTCCATCAGCCCGGCGGCATGGTTGCCGCCGCCGAGGTTGGAACCCTGGATCGCCGCCAGGAAATCGCCGAGCGCGCCGGTGAAGTTGCTCGAGCCCATGTACCAGGCCCAGAAGCGAGGATGGATGTTGCCCATCGGGTATGACATCACGGTGCGGGAGACCTCGCCATAGACGGCGGCCAGCCGCGCCGGCGTTCGCGGCAGGGGTGCGGCGAAGACCTCCCTCACGTCAGCCGGCACCTCCCGCCAGACCGGACGGTCGCGCACGTCGCGCAGATAGTCGACGGCATCGTCAATGACCCGGTGCGACAGGGCCTGCACATCGGCCCAGTCCAGGGGGTCAAGCGTCTCCTCGGCCACAGCGCCAAGGGTTTCCTGCGCGACGTCCATGACAGCCTCCCGTCAAGCCGCCGGGAACTGGCAGCCGGGCGTCGAGCGCGACAGCGCCGTCTCGTCGGCGTCCATCTCGGCATCGATGCCGTCGAACAGCGGCGTCGTCATGTAGCGTTCGCCTGTGTCGGGCAGCATGCACAGGATCACCGATCCGGCCGGCGCCTTCTCGGCGACCTGCCGCGCCACGGCGAAGGTGGCGCCGCCGGAAATGCCGGTGAAGATGCCTTCCTTCTGCGCCAACGCCTTGGCCCATTTGATGCCCTCGGGCCCGGCGATCGGCATCACCTCGTCATAGAGACCGGCATCGACCGCTTCCTGCAGCACGTTGGGGATGAAATCAGGCGTCCAGCCCTGGATCGGATGCGGCTCGAAGGCCGGGTGGCTGGCGGCGGGCGCCCCGTCGACACCGCGCTGCTGCGCCTTGCCGCTGCCGATGAGCTGGGCGTTGGCCGGCTCGGACAGGATGATACGGACATCCGGCCGCTCACGGCGCAGCACGCGCGCCACGCCGACCACGGTGCCGCCAGTGCCGTAGCCGGTGACGAAGCAATCGAGCCGCGAGCCGGCGAAATCATTGATGATCTCGCGCGCCGTCGTCGCCTCGTGGATGGCGGCGTTGGCCCTGGTTTCGAACTGTCGCGCCAGGAACCAGCCATTGGCCTCGGCCAGCTCCACGGCCTTCTTGTACATGCCGAACCCCTTTTCGGCGCGCGGCGTCAGCACCACCTTGGCACCCAGCATGCGCATCAGCTTGCGGCGCTCGACGGAAAAACTGTCGGCCATGGTGACGACCAGCGGATAGGCTTTCTGCGCGCAGACCATGGCGAGCCCGATGCCGGTGTTGCCGCTGGTGGCCTCGACGATGGTCTGGCCCGGCTTCAACGCGCCGCTGCGCTCGCCCTCCTCGATGATGTTGAGCGCCAGCCGGTCCTTCACCGAGGCAGCCGGGTTGAAGAACTCGGCCTTGACGTAGATCGTCGCGTGGGCCGGGCCAAGATTGTTGATGCGGATGACCGGCGTGTCGCCGACCGTGTCCAAAATGCTGTCGAACAGGCGGCCGCGGCCGGCCGTGGTTCTGATTCTTGCTTGCTGCAACATGTCTGGTCTCCTCGTCTGTGTTGGTACCTTGCGGTCACGGGCCGGTTACAAACCGGCGGCTTGGGCGGCGAGGTTTCGAGACCTTGCCGCGCTAGGGTCGCTCGACGTGCCGGCAATGCGGCTGCCCGCATCCCGGCGCGCAACTCGCAACCGGGTGCGTTCAGGCCGTGTTCGGTGATAAACGAGGGCCGACCGGCCAACGTGGGAGGAAGCGTGGGAGCAAGCGTGGAAATGCACGTGGAATCCGCTCGACCGAGCCTGGATCGCGGTAAGCCCGCTCTTGCCGTGCGCCTGCTCGGGCCGTTTGCGGTCGTGCGCGATGGCGTGCGGGCCGAATTGCCGGCATCGCGCAAGCTGCGCGCGCTGCTTGCCTATCTGGCGCTGGCGCCGCATCCGGTCGGACGCGCTCGGCTGTGCGAGCTCTTGTGGGATGTTCCGAACGACCCCAGGGGCGAGTTGCGTTGGTGCCTCAGCAAGCTTCGCGCCGTCCTCGACGAGCCGGGGCACCGTCGGGTCGAGACACAGGACGACACGGTCGCATTGCGCCTCGACGGCTGTTTCGTCGACGCGCTGGAGGTTAGCGCCGCCGCCGCGCAAGGGATCGCCTCCCTCGACGCGGAGCGCCTGCGATCGCTGTCGGAGCTGTTCGCCGGCGACTTTCTCGACGGTCTGGAGCTCGACCGCAGTCCGTTTTTCGAGAGTTGGCTGATCGCGCAGCGCCGCCGCTTCCAGTCGTCTCACGCCGCCGTGCTGGAGCACCTTGTCGCGGCGGTTCCGCCCGGTTCGGAGGCGGCAGCAGCCGGTCTTGACCGATGGGTGGAGCTGGCGCCGTTCGACGGCCGCGCGCATCTGGCGCTGCTCACGCATCTGGCCGGGCGCGGCGCCATCGGCGCGGCCGAGCAGCACCTGACGGCGACGGCGCAATTGTTCCAATCGGATGGGCTCGACTTCGGACCGGTGCGCGCGGCTTGGCAGGCGCTGCGCGACAAGCCAGCGGAAGATCGGCCAGCGGAAGATCGGCCGTCGGATCGGCCGTCGGATCGGCCGTCGGTAGATCGGCCGGCGGTAGATCGGCTTGCGGCGCAGCCCGCCGGCATCGCGGCATCGCCGCCGTCGCCCGCCCCAGTGGGCGTGGAGCCCAGCCACGCCTCGCTGGCGGTGATGCCGTTCGTCGAGACTGCCGGCCCTTGCGGCACGCGCGGCGGGATCGCCGACGGGCTGACCCATGACATCATCACGCGTCTGGCCAAGCTCAGGGATTTCTTCGTCATCGCGCGCGGCTCGGTCTTCGCGCTCGCCGAGAAAAACATCGCGCCGCAGGAAGCGGGGCGGCAGCTGAATGTGGACTATGTCGCCACCGGCACGGTGGGCACCGTGGCCGGCCGCGTCATCATCGCCGTCGAGCTCATCGAGGTTCGCACGGCCAGGATCGTCTGGGCCGAGAGCTTCGAGCGCCGGGCCGACGACCTCTTCGGCGTGCTCGACGATATCGGCAACGCGATCGTCTCGTCTATCTCGGCCGAGATCGAGACGGTCGAGCGCAACCGCGCCATGCTGAAGGCGCCCAACTCGCTCAACGCCTGGGAGGCCTATCACCGCGGCCTCTGGCACATGTATCGCTTCACCCAGCCGGAAAACGAGTTGGCGCAGCATTTCTTCGGCGTGGCGACGGCGCTCGACCCGACCTTCGCCCGCGCCCATGCCGGCCTGTCCTTCACCCATTGGCAAAGCGCTTTCCAGCGCTGGGGCGACCGCGACCACGAAAGCGCGCTAGCCTACGAGACAGCGGGGCACAGTCTCCTGGTTGACGAACAGAACCCTGCCGCGCACTGGGCGATGGGCCGGGCGCTGTGGCTGCGCGGCGAACAGGACGGATCGCTCTTCGAATTGGAACGGGCAGTGGAGCTCAGCCCCAATTTCGCGCTCGGCCACTATGCGCTGTCCTTCGTCCACTCGCAGTCAGGCGATCCGCAGGCGGCGATCGGCTCTTCCGACCATTCGCGCCATCTCAGCCCTTTCGACCCGCTGCTGTTCGGCATGCTGGGCGCGCGCGCCATGTCGCATGTGCGGCTCGGCCAGTTCGAGGAAGCGGCAGAATGGGCGCTAAAGGCGGCGGCGCGGCCCAATGCCCACGCCATCATCCTGGCGATCGCAGCACACTGCCTGGCGCTGGCCGGGCGGCTCGACGAGGCACACAATTTCGCCGCCGCCCTCCGCAAGGCGCTGCCGGACTACCGCGCCGACGATTTCATCGGCACGTTCCGTTTCGAGGCGGACGCGGAGGCATTGTTCCGGCAAGGCGCAAAGCGGATCGGATTGAACTGAGCCAGCGCAATTCCCGCCGGTTAACGATTTCGGAAGGGGTTGTTTAACCGTTCGTCGCTATGTCACCGCCCGGGAGGGGCATGACAGAGAGTGTATGATGAGCGACAGCCCTGACAAGCGCAATGAATGGCGCGCCATTCTTTACGTACAAGCCCGCGTGGCGGTTCTGTTCGTCCCGGTCGTCGCCAGCCTGCTGATCATCGCCGCACTTGCCGGCAACGACCGCAAATCCGTTCCCGCCGTCGACCGGACGGTGACAGGCTCCGTGCGATAAACGGTTCGGCAGCCTTTCAGCCCTTTAAGAACCTCTGGCCTTCGGCAGATGGTCGGGCTGCCGGAAGGGGCCATGGCTGGACCGCAGCGAAGCGGCCGCCAGGGTTGAAGTGGTTTGTTTCGGGGACTGACCGGAAGGGGAGGTTCTTCTTGGATCTCTGAATCAGACCGAGCGGTTCGAAGGGAATTTGAAAGCCCTGATCGCAGTTTCGTGTGCGGCTACTCAAAACGTTCGTCCCAATCACGATACTGTTGCCGTTCATATCTCTGATATTCGGCTGCTTGTTGCTCCAGGCGGGCTTTTGCTTCGTTGATTTCATCAAGAGGTATGTCTTTATGCCTCCCATGAAGTTGATCGAGCAGGGCGGCACGAGATCTGACGAGCGCTGCACGTGACCCTGACCAACTTGTTGGCTCTATCCGATCTACAAAGATGTGAAATATCCTTAACCGGTCTTCTGCACAATCTATCAATGACAAGGCTAGCGGGGACCAACCCTTTGTATTTTCATCCCGATCATGATCAAAAACGACGCAATGATGTGCAATAAAAGGACCACGGGTAGCGAAATCCGCCGAGCACCAAAGAACTACGGCTTCAGGTGGCGCAGAATTTATCGGCCGCTGATGATAATCCCAAGCAGTCGCGCTGATAATGGCGCCAGCGGTTCGATATCCACCATCATTGTCTGGTTTGAATATCTCGTCTAGAAGTGCAGGCGCATGATGCTTGAACATAGGATTTAGAAGACCAGGTAGACGATAATATTCATGTCGACTGATCTTTCTTTGAAGTTTACGCACTATTTCCAAAGCGTCTGCTTCAGCATCGCCCCCTTCGAAGGCAAAGCTGCAAACCGTTTCGAAATAATGGTCGTCTCGTATGTCTTGATCTAAGTCGAGACTGCAAAGGAATCGCCTGCAAGTATTCCGAAGTTCCCGTCTGTAATCTTCGGACTTGTCGTCGGCAAGATGAATGACCATTGCGAGAACATGCGCTGCATATTTTTGACCATCTCTGGCTGCGGAAATCGCAAGAACTAGGCGACAAATTTGCTCTGCGGATAGTGTCTCCGTGACCATCCCTCCGCCCAAACTATCAAAGCGAAAGGTAGCGGTTAATGCCAAATCGGCGGATAAGATCAGTCGTTCGACGGCGTCTTCATTCAGCTCGACACTTGTCTGCAGTGTTGGAAAGTACGGACCCCAGAGTACGTCGCTCACGGCCACATCCATAAATTTGGAAATGGCCGAGGCGTGCGTTTTTCCGGCGCCATGTAGAAAGGGACGTATGAACCCAAAATTCAGATCACGAGAACCGGAGCGGCAAATCGCTTGTTTGATTTCCTCCAAGTAAGAAACGGGATCACTAATTGTCTCTCCCACACCCACACCAAAGCTCCAACCGTCCCCCTGAAAGTTAATGGTCAGGTCTGAGGCCAACTCTGAAAGTGCATCTCGGTCTGCCCCTGCCCGTTGTCCGAGTTGGCGCATAGTTTCCGACCAGGACCGATATTGCTCTGAGGGAGTCAAATCACTGCCCGGCGCTAGATCATCCACCAGAAATTGGCCCCCCGTCAGTACTTTCGCTCGTATTTCCGTCACAAGGTCGATTGGTGCTAACGCAGTCTCAAGCACAAGCAAGCGTTCGGACGCCTTTCCACTCGCCCCCTTACGGATGGTTGTTTTCACAGCACGCCAGCCCTCAGGCCATCCGTCAATCGAGAAGAAAACATTGGCCGCGACTTCAAGCTTTTCTGATAGACTGGTGCGCGACCAAAGCCCCAGAAATTTGTCGGCGAATGTCGATCTTACCTTTGCACCAACAATGGTCCTCGCAATTCCAAACTCCATAGCTATCTCAACGAAACCCGAGAACCACTTTTGCACATCGTCCTTGGTTCTCGGGTGCCAGCCATAGCTCCTAGTGCGAGCGCCGAAATCGAACGTCTGTGAGGGCATGAAGTTTGAGGTCTTGAGGGCTGCGCCGAGAAACGTAAGCCCAAATTCACGCTCACTGATCTCCTCTGACGAGAGATAGCGTCGGACCAGCGCTGCCCGCGCTTGATGAGGAGTTTCCGTTCCTGAAAACTGAACGTAAAACAGCGATTTAACCGCCTGGTTGGCAGAGTTCTGATTGTATCCTGGCCCCTCCGCTTTCGCGAATAGCATTAATGTGGCAACACACTTTTCGAAAAGATGGGGCTCATAGGCGGCTGACTTGAGCACTCGAACAAATTTTGAACGCGCAGCATTTCTAGTAGAAAGAAAATCGGGATTTTCTGTAGCTTGAGCAATTGCGGCTACTGCTGCGCTCGGATCGACCGCAGCGATGTTCCCGAACATCTCTTGGCCCAATTCGTTCAGTGTGTCAGGCTTTCCAAGCAAGCCATCTCGGCCTAGCCACTCGGATGCTATCGTTATGGCCACCTTTTCGTCGTGCAGATACCCCAGCCTCCTAGAGAACGATCGAGCTATTCTTTTGCTCGCCTTGTCGACAAAAGTTCTTTGGAGCGTTTGAATGGGGAAGTTCTGAAATGCCCTTTGCGCGAGGCGATTGGCAATCGCTGGTGGAAGCACGGCCCGCCATCGGCCTCGCTGCTGAACTAACCCGCGCCTTCTCAGCTCCTCAACATGAGCATACAGCCGGTTAAAGGACGTTCCAGCAAGGGCCGCCAGCATAGGTAGCTCTGCATCGTCTCCCCCCTCCAGCTCCCCTTCGAACGAATAGAGCATCGAACAGACCTCTGCGGCCCTGAGCAATTCGTTGTCTTCGGCCTTCGTTTGTTGGAAGAGGCGGATAAAAAGTTGCTCGTCTTCAAGCTTCGACAGTTGCCCCCCAATGGATGACGTTTCCGCGAGAGCAAAGGCGACACGAACATTCCCCCCTGAAAAATCCGAGATCGTTTCGACGTCTTGGCGTGTCAGGTTCGGATACCTGTTGCTGACCAACTGCCTTATCAACTCATCAGAGCACGGCTCTAGCCGATAGGAACTCGTACCCTCCGGAATATGTTCTCGAAGATCGTATTCAACAGTCACGAGCGAGAGCACGCTGTTTGGCTGCTGTACTTTCTCGGTAAGGCGTTGATGAAGATCGAAGCCGCAATTGTCGACGACTAGCAGGCCACGGTCCTCTCTAGCGTGCAGCGCTTCCACTAGGTGTATTGGAACTGGGCGCGGATCGTCGGAAAGGTCCGTATACAGGACCTCGTTCCGGTTGAGGGGCGGGCTTGACGTAATCAGCCTTTCGTCGAAAAGAGCTTGCACAAGGCGGGTCTTGCCTACACCGGATAATCCGGTGATACGAACGGACGCCCTTTCCTTGTTGAGATCGCGCCGGATGCGATCGATTGCGGCGGCAACCGTGATGCCATCGCTTGCGTCCGGGACAAGCACCTTGGCCTTTTCATCGAGCATATATGTTGCGTTCACATCGGTCTCACGATGAGCCCAAGCGCCAAAGGATTGCCATCCCTGCGCGCTGCGCCCGCAGAGTTCACGCACCCACGCAACAAGTGAAGGATATTTTTCAATCCAGGTGGCAATTCGTCTGCGATCATAAAACTCGACTGTTACTTTACCTGCCAATCCAGCTTCCGACAGACATTTATTCATTGTCGCCAATCTGCGCTTGTGTGCGCTATCCGCGACTGACGATTTCGAGGAAACTATTACGTAGGCCCCTTTCCTTACCGCGAGTTCCGAAATAGATGGCCGAATTGCCCCCCTTGGCATCATTTCCTCGACGATATCGGCGCTCGCAAAATTTTCAGTCTTGACCTGAAAACCTGTCTGAGACGCGGGTATGTTTCCGGAGATTTTCTCTAGAGCTCCAAGGGCAACTCGTACGTCGATACCACCGTCTTCGGCACGCTGGTCGCCGCCCCATGTCACGGCATTGGTTGAGAATCCCGCTGACCTCACGTCCGCTTGTGCAAGGCGAGCAACGAGCTCGCGAAGGTCGGAGTCTGAAAGATTTTGGACATCGTCTGCGCTTACGTTGAGATAACTGCTCATGCCGACACTTTACCTATGAAGGTAAGCACAACATACCCGTAGCAGATATCGGATTATACCTGGGTGGTGGACAACCAGGCGGCCCGACGAATCGGCGGTACGAAAAAAGCCCGGACGAGCCGGGCTTTTCCTTAGAGTCTCTGAACCGTCGAACGGTTCGAAACGGGAATTTGGTGCCCAGAAGAGGACTCGAACCTCCACTCCTTGCGGAACACGGACCTGAACCGTGCGCGTCTACCAATTCCGCCATCTGGGCTGGTGCGGGCTCAATAAGCGGGCAAGCGGTGCGTGTCAACGCGGTTTTTTTTCGAGGGCTGCCGCGCGCCGGCTCAGTTTCGGGCGTTGGCGCCGCCCCTCACCTGCCTGCCGGCATCCTCTCCCCGTATAGTGACGGGGAGAGGGGCGCTTTCATCAACGGTTTCGCCAATCACCAGCGTTGCGGCCAGCCCTTTCTCCCCGTCACTATACGGGGAGAAATGTCCGGCAGGACAATGAGGGGCGGCGCCGACTTTGACAATTTGGTGACCGGGACGCTTGCCGGTCAGCCCTCCAGCACTTCCTTCGACGCCACGGTGGAATCGGCGTTGAGCGTGTAGATAACCGGCACGCCGGTGCCGAGCTCCAGCTTGACGATCTCCTCGCCCGACTTGCCGTCCAGCGCCATGATCAGCGCGCGCAGCGAATTTCCGTGGGCGGCGACCAGGACCGTGCCGCCGCGCAGCACATGCGGCTGGAGGTCGTGCAGGTAATAAGGCCAGACGCGGGCGCCGGTGTCCTTCAGGCTTTCGCCACCGGGGGGCGGCACGTCGTAGGAGCGGCGCCAGACATGCACCTGCTCCTCGCCCCATTTCTTGCGCGCGTCGTCCTTGTTGAGGCCGGAGAGGTCGCCATAGTCGCGCTCGTTCAGCGCCTGGTCGCGGACGGTTTCCAGGTCGCTCTGGCCGACGGCGTCAAGAATGTGCTGGCAGGTTTTTTGCGCCCGGACCAGCGCCGAGGTGAAGGCGATGTCGAACTTCAGGCCGCGTGCCTTGAGCTTCCGGCCGGCTGCCTTGGCCTCGGCGTGGCCCTGTTCGGTCAGGTCGACGTCACGCCAGCCGGTGAACAGGTTCTTCAAATTCCATTCGCTCTGGCCATGGCGCACGAGCACGAGGGTTCTCGACATTTTTGCTCCTCTGGGATCTGAGCAATTCCAGCAGAAGTGGGAAGCGGTTTTCTGTCCGGAATTGCATGTGGATGAAGATGGTCCGGGGTCGTTTCAGGCAAGCCCGAGCACGTCCCGCATCGAGTAAAGGCCGGGCTTCCTGCCATGCGCCCACAGGGCTGCCTTGACGGCGCCGCGGGCGAAGATGGTGCGGTCCTCGGCATGGTGGGCCAGCGTGATACGTTCGCCGGTGCCGGCCAGGATCACGCTGTGGTCGCCGACCACCGAGCCGCCGCGCAGGGTTGCGAAGCCTATCGAGCCCGGCTTGCGCACGCCGGTGTGGCCGTCGCGGACGCGCACATCGTTGCCGGCAAGCGGCACGCCACGCCCCGCGGCGGCGGCTTCGCCCAGCAGCAGAGCGGTGCCGGACGGCGCGTCGACCTTGTGCCTGTGATGCATTTCGAGGATCTCGATGTCGAAATCCCCGGCGTCGAGGGCGCGCGCGGCCTGTTCGACCAGCACCGCCAGGAGATTGACGCCGAGGCTCATATTGCCCGACTTGACGATCGTCGCATGGCGCGCCGCGGCGGCGATCCTGGCATTGTCGTCGACCGAGCAGCCGGTCGTGCCGATGACATGGACGATGCGCGCCTGCGCCGCATAGCCGGCGAATTCGACGGTCGCAGCCGGGGCGGTGAAATCGAGCACGCCGTCCGCCCCGGCGAAGGCCGGCAGCGGATCGTCCGATATCGGCACATTGATGATGCCGATGCCGGCAAGCTCGCCCGCATCCTTGCCGAGATAGGGCGATCCTTGCCGCTCGATCGCGCCGGCGACGCGTGCGCCCGGCATTGTGTGGATGGCGCGGATCAGCGTCTGGCCCATGCGGCCGGCGGCGCCCACCACCACCAGGCCCATATCGCCCGCGGGTCTGTCGGCTGTCGGCGTTTCACTCATCTCGCGCTCCCGGCGATGCCCTGCGTCTCGATAGGTTGCGTCGGCCCTGGCGCCGGAGTTTGGATCGGCGCGCCGTCATCGACAAGCCCCAGGCCCTTCCTGCCCTGCACCCGGTGGAAGCGGGAATAGACGCTGTGCGGGTCGGCCATCAGCGAGGCATGGGTGCCCTGTTCGACCAGATGGCCCTGTTCCAGCACGATGATGTGGTCGGCATTGACCACCGTCGACAGCCGGTGGGCGATGACGATGGTGGTGCGCCCCTCCATGACGTGGGTCAGCGCTTCCTGGACCTTGGCTTCCGCCTCATTGTCAAGCGCCGAGGTCGCCTCGTCGAGCAGCAGGATCGGCGCCTGGCGGACGATGGCGCGGGCGATCGACACACGCTGGCGCTGGCCGCCCGACAGCGACGCGCCGTTTTCGCCGACGGGCGTGTCGTAGCCCAGCGGCTGCTGGCGGATGAAGCCGTCGGCCTGGGCCAGTCGCGCGGCCTGCTCGATCTCGGCATCTGTGGCGGAGAGCCGGCCATAGCGGATGTTATCGCGGATGGTGCCTTCGAACAGATAGGGCTGCTGCGAAACATAGGCGATGGAGCTGCGCAGCGATTGCTTGGTGATCTTGGAAATGTCCTGGCCGTCGATCTCGATCGTGCCCGACTCGACGTCGTAGAAACGCTGCAGCAGCGCCACCAGCGTCGTCTTGCCGGCGCCGGAGGCGCCGACGATGGCCGTCATCTTGCCGGCGGCGGCGACGAAACTGAGGTCCTGCAGGACCGGTGCCTCCTCGACATAGCGGAAGCTCACATTGTTGAACCGCACTTCGCCCGTGGTGAAATTGGCCTCGGCGGCTCCCGGCGCATCGCCCTGCTGCGGCTCGAGATCGAGGATTTCGTAGATCATGCGCGCATTGACCAAAGCGCGCTCCATGCCGACCTGCATGCGCGCCAGCCGCCTTGCCGGGTCGTAGGCCAGCATCAGCGCGGTGATGAAGGAGAAGACGGCGCCCGGCGGCTGCCCGAGGACGAGCGCACGATAGCCGGAATAGGCGATGACGCCGGTGACGGCGAGACCGGCCAGCATGTCGGAAATCGGCGACAGCCGTTCCGAAACCCGGGCGATCTTGTTGCCGCGGTGCTCGGCGCTGTTGGCGAGCTGGCTGATGCGTCGCGATAGCTCGTCCTCCATGGTGAAGGCCTTGACGATGGCGATGCCTTGCGTGGCTTCCTGCATGGCGCCGATCAGCCGGGAGTTGATCTGCACCGATTCGCGGGTGATGCGGCGCACCCGGCGCATCAGGTAGACAACGGTGTAGATGAGCGGCGGCCCGATCACCAGCGAGCTGAGCGACAGGACCGGATCCTGGTAGATCATGACGCCGAGCAGCCCGAACAGCGTCACCCCGTCGCGCGCGATCGACGTCAGCGTCATCGACAGCAGGTCGCGAATGCCGTTGACGTTCTCGTTGACCTGCGCCGCCAGCCGGCCCGATCTCGTGTCGTTGAAGAAACCGACGCCGAGCTTCATCAGGTGATCGAAGATGCGGCGCTGGTAGCGCGCAACCAGATTGTTGCCGACGGTCGCCAGCGTCACCGCCTGGCCGTAGCCGGCGAAACCGCGCACGAGAAAGGCGCCCATGACGCCGGCGCAAATCCACACGATCAGATCGCCGCGCCGCTCATAGAAGATCTGGTTGACGACCGGGCTCATGATCCAGGCGGTGAAAGCGGTCGTGGCGGACACCGCCAGCAGGCAGGCCCCGGCAAAGATGTAGGACCACAAATAGTCGCGGCCGTTCTCGGCGATGATACGGCGCAGCACCGCCCAGACCTCGCCAGGGGTGGCTTTCTGCTTATGTGGAGCTTGGAGTGTCAAATCGGGAGCGCTTCGTGGTTTCCGCTTGGTGGGACGGGCTGCACACGGCATCCCTTCTGGCGCCCCTCTTAGCGCCAAGCGGCCGGCTTGCCTATGCCTGCGGCTGATTAACTTCGTCGCGGGGACCGGACGGACGCCTGGTCCGTCATGCGACCCAGCCTAGGCCTGCCAGCGGCGGCCCGCGGTCTGCACGCCGAACAGCGAAGGGTTCCTGGCGTAGGCGGCGAGGCCCAGAAGGGCCGCCAGCGGATGGGTGATGACATAGACGGGCATGGTGCGCATCAATTCGCTGTGCGGGGCCTTGTCCTCGAAGGCGGCGCGGAAATTGCCCTGTTTCAGCGCCGGCACGATCTTCTGCGCGATGCCGCCGGTGAGAAACACACCGCCGCGGCTCATGAACACCAAGGCGAGATCGCCGGCGGTGCGCCCAAGGCAGGTGACGAATATCTCCAGCGCTTCCTGCGCAACCGGATCGGCCCTGGCAAGTGCCGCTGCGGTTATCTCGGCCGGCGTGGTGAAGGGCGACGGCTTGCCGTCCGCCTTGGCCACCGCCCGGTAGACGTTGACCAGACCGCGTCCGCACAGGATCTGCTCGCCCGAAATGCGGCCCTCGATCTTCTCGATATGCGGGAAAACCTCGAAATCCCTGCTAGAACGCGGGCCGATGTCCATATGGCCGCCCTCGCCGGGCACCGGGATCCAGTGGCGCAGCGCGTGCACCAGCCCGGCGACGCCGAGCCCGGTTCCGGGACCGAGCACCACGCGGCCGGCATTGGGCTCCGGCGCGCCGCCGCCGATCTTTTCCATGTGCTCTTCGCCGAGCGCCACGACGGCCAGCGCCTGCGCCTCGAAATCGTTGAGCACGACGATGTCGCTGAGGCCGAGGCTGGCGAACATCTGCCGGGGCTTGACGATCCACGGGCAATTGGTGAGCTCGATCTCGTCGCCATCGACCGGGCCGGCCACCGCCAGCACCGCCGAATTGGGGCGGACCGAGGAGCGGTCGAGCACCGCCGCTTGGATCGCCTCGTCGATTGTGTTGTAGCTGGCGGTCTGGACGATCGCCGGCTCGCCGGCTTCCGAATTGGCGTCGAGCACGACCGAGAAGCGCGCATTGGTGCCGCCGATGTCGCCGATCAGGATCGGGAACCGCAGCGCCGTGTCGTCGTCGCCTGTGTTTGGCATGCTTTCTCGTCCGTCCCCGGCGCCCGACGGCTCATTGCCGTTCTCCCGTTGACTAGCGCATGAGTTTGAAAAGGGAAACGGTTTTCGAAACCGATGGTGCGCACGACCGATTTATGAAGTCGAACGGCCGCGACTAGGCTGCCGCCTTGTGCTCCTCGCGGGCAGCGGACCAGACCTCGCGGGCCGCATCGGCGTTCATGGCGGCAATTCCCAGGCCGACAATCAGGTCGGGCCACGCGGAATGCCAGATCACCGCGGTGAGAAGGCCCGCGGCGATTATGGCGACGTTGGCAAAGGCGTCGTTCCGCGCGGAGAGGAACGCGGCCTTTGTCAGGCTGCCGCCGTGATGGCGGAAGCGCGCCAGCATGAACGCGCAAGACAGATTCACGGCCAAAGCCCCGGCGCCCGCAAGAGACAGCGGCAGCGGCGACGGCGCGACCGGCAGGTTGAACTTGGCCCAAGCCGTCCAGAGCGTTGCCAACGCGGGCACCAGAAGAATCGCCGCCAGAGCCATGCCGACCCTTGCGCGACTGCGGGCGCCCCAGCCCAGGGCAACGAGAATAAGCAAATTGAGCGAGGCATCTTCCAGGAAATCGACGCTGTCCGCGAACAGCGACACGGAGCCGATCGCAGATGCCACGGCGAACTCGACGATGAAGTAGCCCAGGTTCAGAAGGGCCACCCACCGGACGACGCGGCGAAGGCCTATATCCTGCGTTTGCAATGCCGGCCCTCCTGCTCGCGGGGAACGAATGAACGGCGGCGAAGCGCCGGGGCGTCAACTGACGCGGTCAGTTTCCCGGCCGTGGCCGCGGCACCGGCACGCCGATCTCGGGCGTCGCGGTGAAGGCGTTCACCATGCCTGGCAGGCCGGCCGTGCCGCTGGCCGCGGTGGCGGGCAGCGACGGCGCTTCGGGTTCGGGCGCGGCGACCGCGACCGGTACGGCGCCGCCATGATAGGTGGCGGCCTCGACCGAGGCCGGCCCGGGCGCGTCGAGCACGGCGCGGCATTCTCTCGGCAGGTTCGCCATGGTCATCAGGTCGCGCGCCTTGGGCGCATCCGGGTTCTTGTTGGGCCGCCACGGTTCCTGCGTGAACCACCAGGCCAGCGGCTTGCCGCAGCCGTCGTCGGCCGGGGTCGCTTCCTGCGCCTTGCAGTTGGGCGAGCCCGGCTGACAGCCGATGCGCATGTGGAAATGATAGTCGTGGCCCCAGAACGGCCTGATCTTGCGCAGCCAGGAGCGGTCGCCCCTGACGGTGTCGCAGAGCTTCTTCTTGATGCCGGGATTGACCAGGATGCGCTCGACCTCGGGATAGCTCGCCGCGCGCTTCAAAAGCCGCGTATGCGCCGACGTCCACAGCGCGTCCTTCACCAGATGCGTCTTTTCGTCGACCATCAAGGTCGCGCTCATCGTCTCGCGCCGCGCCATCGACAACGGCCGGCTGGGCATCGGCGTCAGCCAGATGTCGGCATCGAGCCCGATCTGGTGCGAGGCATGGCCCGTCAGCATCGGGCCGCCGCGCGGCTGCGCGATGTCGCCGATCAAAAGGCCCGGCCAGCCGTCGGCGACGGCATCGCGCGACAGTTTCTCGACCAGCGCGATCATCGCCGGATGGCCCCAGCGGCGATTGCGCGACGGCCGCATCACCTGCCAGGTCGGGCCGTCCATGGGGATGGCGACGCCGCCGGCAAAGCAGCCCTTGGAGTAGAAGCCGAAGGATTGCGGGGCGGTCGCAGCCGGCAGTTTCTCGGCGCCGAAGAGGTCCTTTGCCCGTTCCTCGGCCATTGCCGGCCGCACGGCGAGACTTGTGAGGGCGAGCAGGCCAAAAGCCGCCAGCTGTGAACGCTTGCCGAGCCGCATCGCTGTCTCCATGAACCCCCGCCGCAAACCCAAGCCCGAATCATAGCACGCAATGGACGTTGCTTCGATCGCCGGAGCGGTTCCGTTTTTCACAAACCGGTCAACCGCCCTGTTTTCTTTTCCGACGCATTCCGGCCCGAAACCGTGTCACGAATGCGTCAGCGCTTCATCGGGCTGCGCGGCGCGCCGTCGCGCCAATCGCCGCTTGCCCACATATGGTCGAAGGCGGCGCGGTAGTCCGGGAAGCGGAACCGGTAGCCCGCCGCCTTGAGCGCCGCGTTGGTGACGCGCTTGTTCTCGCCATAGAAGGACCGCGCCATGGGCGAAAGTTGGGCGGCCTCGAAGGGAATTTCGGGCGGCGGTGTGATGCCCATCAGCGCGGCGGCGTAGCCCACGACGTCCTGCGGCGGCGCGGGCTCATCGTCGGTGACGTTGAAGATGCCGCCTGTATTATCCCCGATGAGATGCCACAGCGCGCCGGCTATGTCGTCGCAATGGATGCGGTTGAACACCTGGCCGGGCTTGACCAGCCGCCGCGCGGTGGCGTTTTCCAGATTGACCAAGGCGTTGCGGCCGGGACCGTAGATGCCGGAGAGCCGCAGTACCGCCACCGGCCGGCCGATCTCGCGGCCAAGCCGCAGCCAGTCCTGCTCGGCCGCCACGCGCATCGCCGAGCGTTTCGACACCGGCCGGCATTGCGCCGTCTCGTCGACCCAGGCGCCGCCATGGTCGCCATACACGCCGACGGTGGAGAGATAGCCGATCCATTCGAGCGCAGGCATCCGCACGATCGCCTCGCGGGCGGCATTCAGCACGGGATCGCCGGCCTCCTCGGGCGCGATCGAGATCACCAGATGGGTTGTTGTCGCCAGCGCATCGCCGATTTCGCCGGTCAGCGCGCCATCGAACAGCAGCGGCGCGATGCCGGCCTGGCGGAGCGCCTCGAATTTTTCCACGGAGCGCGTCGTGCCGCCGACCGTCGTGGCGGACTCCCTGTTGGTGCGCGCAAAAGCGTTGCCCGAATAGCCGGCGCCGAAGATGAATATCCGCTTTTCACTCATGCAGGCGCCCTGGCTGGAACCGGCCGCGCCCATTCCTCGCGCACGGCCGCGTCGCTCTCGGTTTTCAGGCCGGCTGCGGCGCGTTCGCAATATTCGGCCTCCGGCACCAGCCGCGCCAGCGCCCATATTGCCGCGCCCCGCACCAGCGGCGAGGCGTCGGCGAGCAAGGCGCGCACGGCGCCGGCAAGCGCTGCATCGCCGGAATTGCCGGCGGCGATCAGCACGTTGCGGACAAAGCGGTCGCGGCCGATGCGCTTGACCGGCGAGCCGGAAAAGAAGGCGCGAAAGGCCGTGTCGTCCAGCCGCAGGAGATCGGCCAGCGCCGGCTCGCGTAGATCGTCGCGCGCGGCGAGCTTGGCCTCGGACGCCACCTTGGCGAACTTGTTCCATGGGCAGGCGGCGAGACAGTCGTCGCAGCCATAGATGCGGTTGCCGATCGCCTCGCGGAATTCATGCGGGATCGGCTCCTTGTTCTCGATGGTGAGATAGGAGATGCAGCGCCGCGCATCGAGCCGGTAGGGCGCCGGGAAGGCATCGGTCGGGCAGGCGTCGAGGCAGGCGCGGCAGGAGCCGCAATGGTCCTCCTCCGGGACGTCCGGGACCAGTTCGGCCGTCGTGAAAATGGTGCCGAGGAACAGCCAGGAACCATGCTGCCGGCTGACCAGATTGGTGTGCTTGCCTTGCCAGCCGAGCCCGGCGGCCTCGGCCAGCGGCTTTTCCATGACGGGCGCGGTGTCGACGAAGACTTTGACGTCGCCTCCCGCCCGCGCCACGATCTTGCCGGCGATTTCCTTCAGCCGGCCCTTCATCACATCGTGATAGTCGCGGTTTTGCGCATAGACCGAGATCGCGCCCCGGTCGCGCCTGGCCAACAGGTCACGCGGATCGTGGTCCGGCCCGTAATTCATCGCCAGCACGACGATCGAACGCACCTGCGGCCACAGGCTTGACGGCTCGCTGCGGCGTTGCAGCGTCTCGGCGATCCAGCCCATGGAGCCATGGAACCCGTCCGCGACAAAGGCGGCGAGCCGGGCCGGCGCCAGCGGGATCGCATCGGGGGTGGTGACGGCGACCGCCTCGAAACCGGCGCGCCGCGCCTGCGCGTCGATCAGCGCGCGCAGTTTTGCGGCGTCAGAAGTCGAGGTCCGCATAATGCGACACCGGCGACAGGCCGCGCACCCGGTCGGTCAACAGCGGCCGGAACGAAGGCCGCGACTTGACCCGCGTGTACCATTCGCGCGCGGCGGTGTGCTCGCGCCAGTCGATCTCGCCGAGATAGTCGAGCACCGAAAGGGTGGCGGCGGCGGCGAGGTCGGCATAGGTGACCCTCGATCCGGCCAGCCAGTGGCGGGTGCCGGCCAGCCAGTTGGTGTATTTCATGTGCTGGCGGATGTTGGCCCGCGCCGCACGGATGGCGGCCGAATCGGGCGAGCCGCCGCCGGCGGTTTCCGGCATGACCGGCTTCAGCACGCGCTCGCGCACCAGATGCCGGGTGACCTCGCTCTCGGCCTTGTGGAGATACCAGTCGGTCAGCCGGCGGATCTCGGCGCGCTGCATCGGGTCCTCGGCGAACAGGCGCTTGTCGCGCTTCAGGACGCCGCGCGTCTCGTCGAGATATTCCGAGATGACCGTGGCGCCGACGATCGGCACGTCGCCCTCGGCCAAAAGGATCGGCAGCGTGCCGGCCGGGTTCAGCGCCAAGAACTCCTTGCGCCGCGTCCACGGCTTCTCCTCGATCAGCGCCAGCTCCTCGCCATACTCGCCGAAAGCGAGGCGCACGAACCGGCAGGAGGCGAACATGGGATGATGGAAAAGCGTCAGCATGGTTCCGCGATGATAAAGCGCACTGGTGGTTTGGATTTGAAGTTCCTGTCCCCTCAACGGCATCCGCGTTCAGGAACTTCAAATTCAAACCACACCAGAACTTGAAGTTGGCAGTGTGGCTCAGAATCCGGAATTCGCGCATCGCGCTCCTCCCGGCTGTGGCGAATTCCGGATTGCCACACTGGCGAATCGCCCGGCGCACCGGTAAGTCTTGGCCGCCCGATAAGCGGGCCGTCAGGGTGTTGCGACCTATAGGGGGAGTTCGGCGCCATGACAAGCAAGCCCTGTCAGCCCATCCCGCGAATGCCGAGGTAGCCAATGGAAAGCCAGACAATCGTCGAAGCCCTGCTGCTCGGTCTGCTGGAGGGATTGACCGAGTTCATTCCGGTGTCCTCGACCGGCCATATCCTGCTCGCCGGCCACTTTCTCGGCTTCCACTCGACCGGCAAGGCCTTCGAGATCCTGATCCAGCTCGGCGCCATCCTGGCCATTCTGAGCGTCTATTTCCGGCGCTTGTGGCAGATGCTGCTCGACCTGCCGCATGACCGGCTGACGCGGCATTTCGTCATCGGCATCCTCATCGCCTTCCTGCCGGCGGCCATCATCGGCGCGCTGGCGCATGATTTCATCAAGACCATCCTGTTCGAATCGCCGCGGCTGATCTGCATCATGCTGATCATCGGCGGCGTGGTGCTGCTCGTCGTCGACCGCATGAAGCTGAAGCCGATGTACCGCGACGTCGAACGCTTCCCGACGCGGCTCTATTTGCAGATCGGGCTGTTCCAGTGCCTGTCGCTGATCCCCGGCACTTCACGCTCGGGCTCGACCATCGTCGGCGCCCTGCTGCTTGGCGTCGACAAGCGGGCGGCGGCGGAATTTTCCTTCTTCCTCGCCATCCCCACCATGGTCGGCGCCTTCGCCTTCGACCTGTTCAAGAACCGCAACGTGCTGACGTCGGCCGACCTGCCGATCATCGCCGTCGGCTTCGTCGCCGCCTTCGTCACCGCGCTGCTGGTGGTGCGCCTGCTGCTCGATTACGTCTCGCGCAAGGGCTATGCGCTGTTCGGCTGGTGGCGGCTGGTGGTCGGCATCGTCGGGCTCGCCGCGCTGATGATCTGGGGGTGACCTCGTCATCCACGGGCGAAGCAAGGAGCGCAGCGACGCCGCGCAGACCCGTGGATGACGAAGGTGAAGGCCTTCGCGCGCCCCCTTCATGCGAACCTCCTGCGGAGCAGCGCACAAGTCTTGCGGATTCCAGAACACTCCGCTGCGTAAGCTCGCCCTATCATCCCTCAGGCAATGGCGTCCGGCGAGCCGCATCCGCCCCCGCGCACGCGGTCGGCCGGGCGCCCAACAAGAGGGAACGACGATGAAATTCATGCTGACCGGCAGGAAATTGCACCCGAAAGCCAAACCCGTCGCCGAGGATTTCAGGAGCGGCGCCATCAACCGGCGCGAATATTTTGCGCTCATGGCCGGGCTCGGCGTCAGCGCCGCCGGCGCTTTTGCCCTGGGCGGGCTGGCGCCCACGCCCGCCCGCGCGGCGGAGCCCAGGAAGGGCGGCGTGCTGCGCGTCGCCATGAACGTCAAGGGTTTCAAGGATCCGCGCACCTTCGACGGCGTCGAAATGTCCAACGTCGCGCGCCATTGCAACGAATATCTGGTGCGCTGGAACACCGATTTCTCGTTCGAGCCCTGGCTGCTCGAAAAATGGGAGATGAGCGACGACGCCAAGACGCTCACGCTGCATGTGCGCAAGGGTATCACCTGGTCGAACGGCGATGCCTTCAGCGCCGACGATGTCGTCCACAACCTCAACCGCTGGTGCGAGGCCGGCGTTGCCGGCAATTCGGTCGCCGCGCGCATGGGCGCGCTGGTCAATGCCGACACCAAGAAGGTGGTCGATGGCGGCATCGAGAAGGTCGACGACTTCACCATCAAGCTCAACCTGCCCAAGCCGGACATTTCGCTGATCGCCGGCATGGCCGACTATCCCGCTTTGATCATGCACCGCTCCTATGATGGCGACGGCGATCCGCTGAAGGCACTTTCGATCACCACCGGCCCTTGCGAGCTGGTGAAGTGGGATGCCGAGACGGGAGCGGAGGTGAAGCGCAAGGACAAGCCCTGGTGGAAGGGCGAATTCTGGCTCGACGGCATCCAGTGGATCGACTACGGCTCCGACCCCAACGCCATGCTGTCGGCGTTCGAATCCGGCGAGATCGACACCGACCACGAGACCGCCTCCGATGCCGTCTCGCAGACCGAGCAGATGGGCCTGAAGAATTCCGAGATCGCCACCGGCTCCACCATCGTCGCCCGCTTCAACGTCGCCAACGCGCCCTATGACGACATCAAGATGCGCCGCGCCGCCCAGCTCGCCGTCGACAACTCGGCCGTCCTGGCGCTCGGCCTCGGCGGCCGCGGCAAGCCCGCCGACAACCACCATGTCGGCCCCATGCATCCCGAATATGCCGATATCGGCCCGGCCAAGCGCGACGTGGACGCCTCGAAGAAGCTGCTGGCCGAGTCCGGCAAGGCCGACCATGAATACGACCTCATCTCGGTCGACGTCGAATGGCAGAAGAGCACCGGCGACGCCATAGCGGCGCAGATGCGCGAGGCCGGCCTCAAGATCAAGCGCACCGTGCTGCCCGCCGCCACCTTCTGGAACGACTGGAGCAAATATCCCTTCTCCTGCACCGAGTGGCTCGGACGCCCGCTCGGCGTCCAGGTGCTGGCGCTGGCCTATAAATCGGGCGCCGCCTGGAACGAAAGCGCCTACGCCAACAAGGAGTTCGACGAACTGCTAGACAAGGCGCTTGCCACCCCCGACGCCGCCCAGCGCAAGGAGATCATGGCCGGCATCGAAAAGAATTTGCGCGACTCCGGCATCATCATCCAGCCCTACTGGCGCTCGGTCTACCGGACGTATCGCAAGGGGGTTGAGGGCTGCGAGCAGCACCAGGCGCTGGAGCAGCATTTCGAGAAGGTTTGGCTGGAGGGGTGAGGCCAGCGCCGACCTGATCTCCTCGCCCCCACGAAAGTGGGGGTCCGAAGGACGGGCGAGACCCGTGGCTCGCCCCAGGGCGGTGGCCTCGCGCAGCGAGGCCGGATGAGGGGTGCTCCAGCTTGGCGCTCCGTCAACAGCGAACCAAACCAGAAAACCCCAACGCCTCACTCCGCTGGAACACCCCTCAACCGTCTCGGCGCTGCGCGCCGATCCACCTTCTCCCACAAGGGGAGAAGGCAAGCCGCCGCAACGCCGGCGCTTTTCTGCAACGCTAGCGATTGCCGAAAGCAGCGACAACAGCGTCCTTCGCCCCGTTTACGGGGAGAAGATGGCCAGATGAGGGGCGGCGCCAACGCCTGAAATTGAAGCGCACATTCGCAAATGTCCAAAGATGGAACGCCTGTGATATTTCCGCGTGGCTAATCAGCCCGAAACAGCTAAAGTTATCAGGCACGCTGCCTAGCTCATTACCCCAAGGCCTTCAGCAGCTCACCAAGGTTAGCAAGGCACTGCTCCACGTGATGATGCTTTTTGGTGTTTCTTGGTATCAACCTAGCCCGAGATATAACTTCTTCAGCGCTCTTCCTTATGACATTTTTCTGGTTGGCGTCATAGTTCATGCCACGAGCGATGTAGAATGCTAAGTATCCGGACGCAACTCTAAATGGGTAGTAGGCGTCTTCCTCTTTGACCGCCTGCTTGACTAACAATGAGTGCGCGTCCAAGAAAACTTTGAAATCATCCCGATAAGAAACATCCTTCGTTCTACTTTCGAGCAGAAAACGGGCATAATGATTATCGATCTGAAAGGTATCGAAGTTTGCCTTCCTATTTGCGTGGCTGTATGCTGTTCTGAAATGAATTTCACATGCCGGGTAATTGCCATCTTCCAGCCTAGATATCGCAAACTGCAGCCAGAACAGTGGGTTCCTCGCCATGGACGGCAACTCTTTCAGACGATCGTATATTACTTTATATTTGTCACCCATCTTCCGACGAGCAAATATTCTATCTATAAAGCTAAATCGGATTAGCTCCTTCTGGAGCTCAAAAAACAACTTATTCTGACCAACCCGCTCACATCTCTTTACAACGTCCACTATAAGGTCGACCACATAGTCAACATCGACTACATGTTGCAATACATACTCGCCGAACACAGCCGACTTCAACTGAATATTGCCATGTCGCCTTTCTATTATTTCCATCGAGAATTGATTATTTATAAGCTCTCTTTTCGTAAAAACATCGATGCCAGATAGTTGGCCGACGAGCATTATATCAGGGTGGAACCCAGCAATATCCAAAAACAGCGTTATACAAATTATGCGGAGCGCTTCACTGCTCGGCTGTTCATTAAAAGCCTTGATAATCTTCTCTCGAATAGATGGAGATTTGAAAAGAGAAACAAGTAAATTCCTGATTTCAGCCTTACACTCACTGTGAACGTAGTACTCCTTGTCCTTCTGGCTTCTATTCGAGAAGTCTGCCCACAGTCCATTGTCGTCGATAACTTTAACGAAAGACTGCACGTCATTGCTACTAAGCTTGTTTACATCATACTCTGTATAATTATCGCCTAAGATCTCAGTTACTCTGTACGACCTTAACTCATATATCGATGAGCGTGTCATGGCGACAACTGACGCGCCTGGAATCTCGGATAGAATGATTTTGACAGTTTCGGAGAAACGGAAAACATCGTCAACGAAGAATATCGGATCGACAAAGCGGGACGATACAATTGCTAGGTCTTGGCCAAGCGTCTCATCCGAGGCGTTAACATGAAGAACCGTTCGACCCGTTTGGAGAAGGCGCATTTTGACCGATTCTGACAGCACGGACTTGCCGTTACCCAGATCTGAGTGAATCAAAATGCGTGAGGGACCGTTCGAAAGTCGATCCAGTATGGCGGACTCGACCTCTCGACGAACTACGTAGGGAGTACCGTGAATCCCTTGGCCTAATAGAGCTGGGTAATCTGTACCACCATACAACAGTAATTTCAGAACGTCGTCACTGGTAGGTCGGCGAGAGTCAGTTGGTAAAGATTCCAGCTCGAATGAAATTAACTCCTGAGCTGTCCGCTCAGCACGTTTCACTTGCAGGACAATTTCGGCGAATTGTTCAACACCGATGTTTAACACCGTTCCGTATTGCTCCAGCTCTCTCCTTAAAACAGGATCGATGTCATCGACTTCGATGAAGAATAACCGCGATTTCAACACGGGGTCCGAATATAATATTCTGGCAATGTCAATATCATAAACGCTGTAGCCTATTATTACCGCGCAGCCCGCGATTGACAAATCCGTTTTAAATCTCCAGTACCACGGCGATTCAACGAATGTATTCGTTAAATAGCTAGCTTTAGTTAACTTTATGCGAGATGCGAAGTCGGGGAAATCGACCCCATCCAAGATCCCGTTGATATGAACCACTGACGTATTGCCAGGCTTTTCCGGCACGCTTTGAGATGCCGTGCAGTCTATGGGGTTCGAAGCTACGCTCCGCCTTGACCGCGAAATTTCGATCACACTGTCATAGTTTGTAGTGTATATCCTTTTCCAAGAGAATGCTGCCACATCTCCGATGTATTGCGGTATGTCTTGGGGTAGTAATTTGGCCTTTAACAGCTCGAATAGCGTATGCTCGCCCAACTTGTGTATGTACTCTCGCGATATCGTATCGAGCTCATATTTTATAGGGATATTTAGCTGTTCGTGAAGCAGCCGTATCAGAGCTCGTCCAGTTGGCAGCCGGTCGCCGTTTTTGTCCAACGCATTTGCCGAAAATCCCGAGCCAACAAACAGAAGAGGAAAGGACGATGATAAGCCCTCGATGAGTGCAGCCAGACCATCTTTGTCATCGCTCATCGATTACTCCAGTTTGAATGCGACTGTCTTCTTGGTTGTCTATCTTTACCAGTGGAGAGCGGATTGAATTTTCGCATCTTTGAGGGAACGACTATGCATGTTACGTAGACTCTTCTCAATCCCCAACGTCAACGCTGAATAAACCCGTCATTTGGATATCTATTTTGTCGAACCGGGGGCATGCCGCTTGCCAGCATGCCAGCGCCAACTGCTCACAACACCGCCCGTGGGTTCCGGCAAGATACAGCACCGTCGCCATCACTAGGCGTTGTGATCAATCTCCACCGCTCAGTTCCCCCCGCTGCGCTGGGGCTCCCCCGCTTTCGAAGCCTGCCATCGATCCACCGGATCGATGGCTTGGCGCGCTCTGCGCGCCAACCGCCCGCTCAATCCCCCATCTTCAAGGCCTGGATAAACGCCTCCTGCGGAATATCCACCTTGCCGAACTGGCGCATCCGCTTCTTGCCCTCTTTCTGCTTGTCCAAGAGCTTGCGCTTGCGGCTCACGTCGCCGCCGTAGCACTTCGCGGTGACGTCCTTGCGCAGCGCCGAGATGGTTTCGCGGGCGATGACCTTGCCGCCGATCGCGGCCTGGATCGGGATCTTGAAGAGGTGGTGCGGGATCAGCTCCTTGAGTTTCTCGCACATCTGGCGGCCGCGCTTTTCCGCCGCCGTGCGGTGGACCAGCATGGAGAGCGCGTCGACCGGCTCCTCATTGACCAGGATCGACATCTTCACCAGGTCGCCCTCGCGATAGTCGGTGAGGTGATAGTCGAACGAGGCGTAGCCCTTGGAGATCGACTTCAGCCGGTCGTAGAAATCGAAGACGACTTCGTTGAGCGGCAGATCGTAGGTCAGCATGGCGCGCTTGCCGACATAGGAGAGGTCGGCCTGGATGCCGCGCCGGTCCTGGCAGAGTTTCAATATGCCGCCGAGATAGTCGTCAGGGGTGAGGATGGTGGCGCGGATCCACGGCTCCTCGATGGCCGAGATCTTGACCACGTCGGGCATGTCGGCCGGGTTGTGCAGTTCCTTCACCGAGCCGTCATTGAGCAGCAGCCGGTAGACGACCGATGGCGCGGTGGCGATCAGGTCGAGGTTGAACTCGCGCTCCAGCCGCTCCTGGATGATTTCCAGATGCAGCAAGCCGAGGAAGCCGCAGCGATAGCCGAAGCCGAGCGCCGCGCTGGTTTCCATTTCATAGGAGAAGGAGGCGTCGTTGAGGCGCAGCTTGCCGACGGCGGCGCGCAGATCCTCGAAATCGGCGGCGTCGACCGGGAACAGGCCGCAGAACACCACAGGCTGCGCCGGCTTGAAGCCGGGCAAAGCGTGCGCGGTCTGGCGCTTGTCCTCGGTGATGGTGTCGCCGACGCGGGTGTCGGCCACTTCCTTGATCGAGCCGGTGAAGAAGCCGAACTCGCCGGGGCCGAGTTCGTCGACATTGATGCGGGCGGGCGTGAACACGCCGGTGCGCTCGACCAGGTATTTGGCGCCGGTGCCCATCATGCGGATGGTCTGGCCCTTTTTCAGCACGCCGTCGATGACGCGCACCAGAACGATGACGCCGAGATAGGCGTCGTACCAGCTGTCGACCAGCATCGCCTTCAAGGGCGCGGTCGCGTCGCCCTCGCGCGGCGGCGGCAATTGGTGGACGATGGCTTCGAGCACATCGGGAATGCCAAGGCCGGTCTTGGCCGAGATCAGCACGGCGTTGGAAGCGTCGATGCCGATCACCTCCTCGACCTGCTCGCGGATGCGCTCGGGCTCGGCGGCCGGCAGGTCGACCTTGTTCAGCACCACGACGATCTCATGGTTGTTGTCGATGGCCTGGTAGACGTTGGCCAGCGTCTGGGCTTCGACGCCCTGAGAGGCGTCGACCACCAGCAGCGAGCCTTCGCAGGCGGCCAGCGAGCGCGACACTTCATAGGCGAAGTCGACATGGCCGGGCGTATCGATGAGGTTGAGGATATAGTCCTCGCCATTGTTGGCGCGGTACTTCAGCCGCACCGTCTGCGCCTTGATGGTGATGCCGCGCTCGCGCTCGATGTCCATCGAGTCCAGCACCTGCTCCTTCATGTCGCGCAGCTCCAGCCCGCCGGTGAGCTGGATCAGGCGGTCGGCAAGGGTGGATTTGCCATGGTCGATATGGGCGACGATGGAGAAATTCCTGATGTGGTCGAGGGGCGTGCTCATGCCGCGCGCTTTAGCAGGGGCGGCTTGCTGCGGCAAGGCTTGCGGCGCAAGGGGCGCCTTGGCCATCACAAAGCGGTGAGCCGGGCGGAAAAGCCCGAAACAGCGGGCGGGTGCGGCCGGATGCTTAAACTTTGAACGATCCTCTTAGACCCCGGTTTGCCGGCGCATGTTAGTTCCCCCGCAGGTAACCGTCTTTTGGGGTAAGAAAAAATGCCGGGGCTTGCAGGAAGGTTCGCCCGCTCTCGCAGCGGCTCGATGATGCCGCTGTTCTTCATCAGCCTGGTGCCGCTGGTCACCGTCGTCGGCTTCTCGGTCGACTATACATCGGCGGTCCAGACCCGGTCCAACATGCAGCAGGCGCTCGACGCGGCGACGCTGGCCATCACCACGCTGCCGAAGACGACGACGCTGGCGACCCGCCAGCAGATGCTACAGGACACCTTTGCCGCCAATGGCGGGCAAGGCACCGCCACGCTGGTGAGCTTCACCATCGCGGCCAACGGCACCGCCACGGCGCAGGCCTCGGCGAGCTTCGCCATGCCGACCGACTTCATGCAGATCGCCAGGATCAACACCGTGCCGGTCGGCGTCACCTCGGCGGTCAACAAGGCGGCGGCCCTGGTGCAGACCACCTTCAAGATCGAGAAGGCGTCGGGCTGGTGGGACAAGACGATGTATCTCTACGGCACGCGATTCGGCTCGACCACGAAGCAGAAGCTGATGCAGATCAGCTATGTCTACAACAAGGGCGGCGACCCCAAGGGCTATGGCACCACCACCGTCTCCACCGTGAGCGGCACCACGCTTACCCAGGTGCAGCAGCAGGTGTGCAACACCACGGCGGTCGCCAATTTCAACAACACGCCCTCCGGCGCCATCACCAGCACCGACGGCAACGGCGTCATGCGGCAGACCGTCTGCACCACCACGCCGGCCAACAGCACCGGCGCGGTCATCGACGTCAGCCAGATGGACCAGCTCTATCTGGAGATGAACGTGCCTTCCGCCGCGACGGCCAAACCGGCCCAGCCGACCACGCTCAGGTCGAACGACCCGAACACCTCGAACCGGCTCTATATCGGCACCAGCCCGACCGACATGCCCGAAATCGCCACGGGCCAGACCGTCGATATCTTCACCGCCGTGCCGTGCGGCCAGACGGGCTACCAGGCCTGGGAAGACGGCGGCTCCGCCGTGCCGGCGCCTGTCGTCAACGCCGACTTCTTCTACACCGTGATGGGCAAATGCGACTTCAACCAGCGCCCCTCGCAAACGGTGCTGACGCAGTGACACTGCGGCTTCTTCCTTCTCCCCTTGTGGGAGAAGGTGGCCTCGCGAAGCGAGGTCGGATGAGGGGTGTTCCAGGCAACGCCAACGCCTCACTCCGCTGGAACAGCCCTTTTGCGCTCGGCCTCGTCCCGTCCGCCGGGGCTATAGACGGATCGCAGCGTTCGACTAGTCTGGCGCCATGCCGCACCAACCCGTCACCCCCGCCAAGCGCAACTTTGCTCGCTCGCTCCGCCGTGACATGACGGAAGCGGAAGACAGGCTTTGGCAGGAACTGCGAGACCGCAGACTGGACCGGATCAAATTCAGGCGCCAGGTTCCTTTTGGAAAATACATTGCCGATTTCGTTTGCCTCGAAGCCGGGCTGATTATCGAGATCGACGGCAGCCAACACGCGGACTCGGATGCTGACCGGATCCGCAAGGCCGAGCTGGAGGCTAGGGGTTTTCGCGTTCTGCGCTTCTGGAACGACGATGTCCTGAAAGAGATGAATGCCGTTTGCGACACGATCATCGCCTATGTGCGGGACAGAAGTCTGCAGCCCTGGAGATAGTGGCGCCGTTTTCCCTTCTCCCCTTGTGGGGTCCGAAGGACGGGGCGGGACGCGTGGCTCGCCCCCGGGCGGTGGCCTGGCGAAGCGAGGTCGGATGAGGGCTGTTCCAGGAAACGCCAACGTCTCACTCCGCTGGAACACCCCTCAACCGTCTCGGCGCTGCGCGCCGATCCACCTTCTCCCACAGGGGGAGAAGGAAGAACCCGCTGGCGCTCAATCACAAACCGGTGAGCGCTGTAACGAAGCGATAATTGGCGGCGAAGTGGGGATATGAGCGGCGCATCGCGGCGCCGTCGCCCACGGAGCATTCCATGTCGCAAGCCAAACGCAGCAGGTTCCTCGCAGTGTCCAGCCTGGGCGCGCTTGCGCTCGCGGCGTCGCTCGGTGCGGCCGCGGCGCAGCCGCTTACCATTGTCGAGCTGTTCACCAGCCAGGGCTGTTCGTCCTGCCCGCCGGCCAATGCCAACCTGATCAAGGTCAAGGACCAGCCCGGCGTGCTGGCGCTGTCCTTCAATGTCACCTACTGGGACTATCTCGGCTGGAAGGACATTTTCGGCCGGCAGGAGTTCACGCAACGTCAGGTGAGCTACGAGCCGCCGCTCGGCCGTGACGGGCCGTTCACGCCGCAGGTGGTGGTCAACGGCCGTGCCGATGCGGTCGGCGCCGCGCCCGGCGAGATCGAACGGCTGATTGCGGCGAGCGGCCGCATCAAGGGGCCGTCGCTGTCGCTCGATGGCGGCAAGGCCAGCATCGGCGCGGGGAGCGTGCCGGGCGGCAAAGCCGACATCTGGCTGGTGCGCTATGCCAGGGGCGTCGTCGAGGTGCCCGTGGCGCGCGGCGAGAACACCGGCCGCACCTTGCCGCACGGCAATGTCGTGCATGCGCTGAAAAAGCTCGGCAGCTGGACCGGAGAGGCCACGACGCTCGACGTGCCGGCCGCCGCCCATGGCCTCAGCACCGCCGTGCTGGTGCAGTCGCCCGGCGGCGGGCCGATCCTGGCCGCCGCCGCCGATTAGCTTGCCTCCGGGAACTTCCCGGTTGCGGGGAGAGACCATGCCCGATCAGAAATTGCGCAACGCCGCGCCTGCGGCGCCGCAACAGCAGGCCGCCGCGAGGGCGCGCCACCCAACCAAGGAGACCATCATGACCGTTCTTTCCCGCCTGACGCTGCCGGCGCTTGCGCTCGCTTTGTGCTCGACGGCATTGCTGGCCGGCGGCATCGCCCGGGCCGACGAGGCCACCAACGCCATGAAACCCGCCGCCGACGCGATGAAACCGGCAACCGATGCAATGAAGCCGGCCGACCCGATGGCCACCAATGCCATGAAGCCCGCCGCCGATGCGATGAAACCGGCGGACGCCATGAAGCCGGCGGCTGACGCGATGAAGCCGGCGACGGATGCGATGAAGCCTGCCAACTAGGTCAAGCCGCGGCGGAGAGTTACGCACCCGCTGGGGCCGCACGAGAATGTGAGCCTCCGCCGCAACTCGCGCATCGCACCGGCTCCGCTAATTCAATAGACTGGACCCTATGCAAGCCATGAGGAGTGCAACCATGACCGACATCAAGAACCGTTCGAGCGGCCTCGTCCGCGGCGCGCTCGCAGCTTTCGCGCTCGCCGTCGCGGGCGCCGCCTTCTGGCTCACCCCAGCGGTTTCGGCGGAGGATGCCGTGGTGATCCCGCCACCGGCGCTGGATGAAAAGGCCGCGGGCGGCAGCGAGACGGCAGTGTTCGCCGGCGGCTGCTTCTGGGGCGTGCAGGGCGTGTTCCAGCACGTCAAGGGCGTCACCAAGGCGGTCTCGGGCTATACCGGCGGCGCCAAGGACGACGCCGTCTACGAGACCGTGGGCACCGGCCGCACCGGCCATGCCGAATCCGTCGAGATCACCTACGATCCCTCCAAAGTCACCTATGGCCAGCTGCTGCAGGTGTATTTCTCGGTCGCCCACAATCCGACCCAGCTCAACTATCAGGGTCCCGACCAGGGCACGCAGTACCGCTCGACGATCTTCGCCGAAAACGACACGCAGAAGAAGATCGCGCAGAGCTACATCGCCCAGCTCGACAAGGCCAAGCTGTTCGGCAAACCCATCGTCACCACGATCGAAACCGGCAAGACCTTCTACCCGGCCGAGGAGTATCACCAGGACTTCCTGACGCTCAACCCGACCTATCCCTACATCGTCTACAACGACCTGCCAAAGGTGGCGAATTTGAAGACGCTGTTCCCGCAGCTTTACAGCGACAAGCCGGTGCTGGTGCTGTCGGCCAGCAATTGAGGTTCAGAAGCGGAGGCGCTGGCGGGAAGCGCCTCTCCTGCTGCCCTACCGGCCAGAGGGGGCGCGAGGGATCGCGGCCTCTCCTGCGAAGAAGGCTACACCCTCTTCCGCCACGGCAGGCTCCAGCGCGCCTTCTCCAGCGAGGCCTTGGCTTCGACCGTGGCCGGGGCGGCCTGGGCTTCGCGGTATTGCACCGAGCCCGGCGGCGGATAGGGCAGGCTGTCGTTGAGCTCCAGCCTGTCGAGCTGGCTGAAATCGGGGAAAGGCAGTTTTTCCTCCTCGCGCCAGGCGCTGACCCGCTTTTCCGCGGCGATGCGCTTTTCCTGGTCGAGCGGCAGGTCGGCGGCGCTGTATTCCAGCTGCGCCGGGAATGCGAACTGGGCGCCGGCCTCGTCCATCACCGCGATCATCGACAGCAATATATCCTCGCGGATGGCGAGAAACTCCGAGCCATCCGCGGTCGTGATGTAGGTGAAGACCTCGATGTCGAGTGAATAGGGGCCGAAGCCGACGAAGCGCACGCGGCACGGGTCGTCGATGACGCGCGGATGAGCGATCAGGAGCTTGCGCAGCGCCGCCAGCGTGTAGCGCAGCTGGTCGGGCGTCGTCTCGTAGCGCAATTGCAGCGTGGTGGCGAAGCGGGTGCGGTCGCGATGGGCGTAGTTCTCGATCTGCATGCCGGCGAAGTCGGAATTCGGCACCGAGATCACCGTGCGGTCGACCGAGCGGATGCGGGTCGAGCGCATGCCGATATGCTCGATGGTGCCGGACTGGTTGCCGAATTTGCAGAAGTCGCCGACGCTGACCGGCCGGTCGGCATAGAGCGTCAGGCCGGAAAGAAAATTCTGCAGCGTCGGCTGCGCCGCCAGCGCCACCGCCAGGCCGCCAATGCCGAGGCCAGCCAGCACGCCCTGATAGGGGATCGCCAGCACCTCGGCCAGGAGCAGGAAGGCGACCACCAGGGCGGCGATGCGCGCCACGCCGGTCAACAGCGAGATCAGCGTCTCGTGGTAGCCGGGCACGTTGAAGGTGGCGCGGTAGCGCTCGGCGATCTTGCCGATAAGGTGCCAGACGACGGGAACCGCGCCGATCAGGATCAGGCTCCAGGCCGCCGCCTTGGCGGATGCCGCGATCACCTGCGGCAAGCCGAGCGGCCGCAGCGCAAACAGCAGGAACAGGCCGAGGAAGATCGAGCGCACCGCCCATTCGACGACGCGGAAGAAGCCGGCCCGCCCCGAACTCCTGCCGCGGCGGGCGAAGAACACGATGACGGCGTTGGCAAGGAAGCCGAAGGCGATGCCGGCAAGCACGGCAATGCCGAGCCCCAGCCATTGCCAGCGTTCGATCGGCCCGGCGCGGGTCAAAAGGGCAGGGCTGATCTCACGGGCAAGGCCCCTCGTGGCGAAGAAGGGATCGTTGCTGGCGAAGGCGGTGAATTCCGGCGCCACCGGCGCGTCCTCGATATCGGCATAGAGCGTGCGGATGTTGGCCAGCGTTTCCGGGGTGAATTTCCACAGCTTGCCGCCTTTCTCCGTCCCCACCGGAGCGACGACGATGTTGCCGGCCGGGTGCTCGAAATACACATAGGGCGTGTTGCTTTGGGGATCGTCGGGAATTTCCTGCCAGTAGACGTAGCCGATGCGGTCGATGACTTTCTTGAGATAGCTCTCGAGCAGAACCGCCTCGTCGGACCGCACCGCCGGATTGTAACCGCGCATGTCGAGCGCCGTTTGCGTCGAACCGCCATTCTGGTCGGCGATGCCGCCGAGCAGCATCTTGAACGTGTCGCGCGGCGAGGCGAGCTTGGCCGGATCGTCGACCATGTCGGGGGCTTCGCCACGCGCCGCCTGGAACTCGGCGAGCTTGGCCTGCAGCACGGCGAGCTGCGGCCCGACGATGAACCATTCGCCGGCCTTGCGGCGGAAGGTGACGTCGAAGAAAACCTTGCTGCCATATTGCTGCAGCCTGGCTGTCACCTCGTCGCCGGGGATCGCATCATGCGGCAGGTTCCACAGGCGCAAGGTGGCGTTGTCGATCACCGAAAACAGGAGCTTGGTGTAATCGGGCATGTTGAGGCCGCCGCGATCGGCCTCCGTGACGTCGACGAGGCCGGCCGCCAGCGCGGCAAGGCCCATGCCGCCGCCGGTGGCGCGCGGCACATTGTCGGCGCCGCTCTCGTTCATGGTCTGCAGGAATGAGCGCATCGTCGTCATCGGGCTGGTCTGGTCGACCTTGAGGGTCTCGGCGGCGTCGACGCGCACGCCCGTCCACCATTCGGCGGTGGCGGATTCGAAACGGCCCATGAAGCTGGCGCCGTCCGGCGCCATGACGAAGCTGAACTCGCCCTGGCGACTGCCCTCGAACCAGCGGCCGAACAGCTTTTCGCCTTCGGTCTTGGCTTCGATGCGGCCGCCATACAGGGGATAGACGCCCTTCACCTCGGCGCCGTCCTGCTCGAAGGTGATCTGGGCGCCGCCGCCGCGCCATTTGGTGTCCCAAACACCGGCCCAGTTGGCCGTCTGCTGGGCATAAGCGGGCTGAATGACAGGCAGCAGGCCGGCCAGCGCAAGCGCGGCGATCAGCGTGACCAGGCGGATCAGGACCAGAGCAATTCCAGGAAAGCGGCGTAGCGATTTTCCCGGGAAAAGCGCGTAGCGCTGCCGCGCCTGCGGATCGTGTTCTATCGAGGCAACCGGGACACCGCGCATTGCATTGCCCTTCTTCTCGGACCGCTGCCATCAGGCCGCAGCATGTCGCGGAAGGTTATTCCGCGTGAAGATGAATATTGTCTTTCCGGCAGGCGACAGGCGGCAGGCGGAGGCGATGATTTCGCGCCGTCGCCTGGCCCTTCAATCGTAGGTCAGGTCCCTCGCCTTGCCGCCGAACACGCGGTAGGCATAGAAGGAATAGAAGATGATGATCGGCAGCACGACCACGGTGCCGGCCAGGATGATGGCCAGGCTTTCGGGTGCGGAAGCCGCCTGCCAGATGGTCAGCCTGTCGGGCACCACGAACGGATAGAACGACCAGGCGAGCCCGGCAAAGCCCAGCGCGAAGATGGCGGCCAGCGTCAGGAACGGCGTCAGCGAATGGCGGTCGTCGGGCCTGGGCAGATGAGAGGTCTGCCGCCACAGCCACAGGAACAGCAGCGCCGACAGGATCGGCAGCGGCGACAGATAGAGCATTTCGGGCAGCACGAACCATTTGGCGAAGATGCGCGGGCTGGCGAAGGGCGTGGCCAGCGACACGGCAGCCATGCCGAGCGCGGTCAGCACCAATGTGGTGCGCAGCCAGCGCACCGCCTTTTTCTGCAAGTCGCCTTCGGCCTTGTAGATGACCCAGGCCGCCCCCATCGCGGCGTAGGCCGCCGCCAGGCAGAACGCCACCAGCACGCCGAACGCCATGGCGCCCAGGCCGAAGTCGAGGCCAAGCACATAGACGCCCAGCATATAGCCTTGCGCCAGCGAGGCGATGAGCGAGCCGAGGAAGAAGATGCGGTTCCAGCGATGCTTGCGCTCCGTCGCCACCTTGGCGCGGAAGTCGAAGGCCACGCCGCGCAGGATGAGGCCGACCAGAAGCACGAACACCGGGATATAGAGCGCGCTGAGGATGACGCCATGCGCCATCGGAAAGGCGACCAGCAGAAGGCCGACGGCCAGCACCAGCCAGGTCTCGTTGGCATCCCAGAACGGGCCGATGGCGGCGATCATGGTGTCCTGCTCGGCGTCCTCGGCCGCCGCGAACAGGATGCCGATGCCGAGATCGAAGCCGTCGAGAATGACGTAGATCAGGATGGCGAGGCCCATCAGGCCGGCGAAGATGAGGGGGAGCAGGGTCGGCCAGTCATAGGTCATTTCTCTCTCTCCTACTCGCCAGCCGCGGGCTGCGACATCGGCTTGTTGAGCACGCCCGGCAGCGGCGAGGTGTCGCCGTCCTTGGCCGCCTTCAGCGCCAGGTGGACCAGAACGCCGAGATAGGCGATCAGCAACAGCACGTAGAGAGCGAGATAGACGGCCAGCGTCAGCGCCACATGGCTGCCGGCCACCGGGCCGACGGCGTCGGCGGTCCTCAGCACGCCCGTCACCAGCCAGGGCTGGCGGCCGATCTCCGTCGTATACCAGCCGGCGAGCGTCGCCACCCAACCGGAGATGGTCATCGGCACCATGAGCAGCGCCAGCGGCCTCGGCAAGCCATGACGGCGCTTGAGGAAGAAGGCGGCCGACCAGGAGACGGCGAGCATCAACAGGCCGGTGCCGACCATGACGCGAAAACCCCAGAACACCGGGAAGACGGGCGGATGGTTGCCGGGATAGTCGTTGAGCCCCGGCACCACGCCCCTGGCACTGTGCCGGAGGATCCAGCTCGCCCCGTCGGGAATGGTCACCTCGAACCTGTTTTCCCTGGCCGCTTCATCCGGAATGGCAAACAGCACCAGCGGCACGTTGGGGCCGGTGTTCCAGTTGGCCTCCATGGCGGCGATCTTCTGCGGCTGGTGCTCGAGCGTGTTCAGGCCGTGCTGGTCGCCGGCAAGGATCTGGATGGGGATGAGGATGGCGGCGGTGAAGACGCCGGTGCGCAGCGCCTTCCACATCGATTCCGAGCGGTCGCCCTTGAGGTAGCGCAGCGCCGACAGGCCGGCTATGAGGAACGATACCGTAAGCCCGGAGGCGAGCAGCATATGGACGAGACGGTAGGGCATGGAGGGGTTGAAGAGGATCGCCCACCAGTCGACGGCGTGGGCGACGCCGTCGCGCATCTCGAAGCCGACCGGCGTCTGCATCCACGAGTTCAGCGCGATGATCCAGAAGGCAGACACCGTGGTGCCGCCGGCCACCAGCACGGTCGCCAGCGTGTGGATGCGGTTGGAAACGCGGCGGAAGCCGAACAGCATGATGCCGAGGAAGGCTGCCTCGAGGAAAAAGGCGGTGAGGATTTCGTAGGCCAGCAGCGGCCCGGCGATGTTGCCGACCGTTTCCATGTAGCCCGGCCAGTTGGTGCCGAACTGAAAGCTCATGGTGACGCCGGAAACCACGCCCATGGCGAAGGACAATGCGAACACCTTCACCCAGGTGAAATAGGCGCGCATCCAGGCCGAATCATTGGTCGCGTTGTAGCGGAGCTTGAAGAAAAGCAGCACCCAGCCGAGTGCGATGGTGATGGCTGGAAACAGAATATGAAACGAAATATTCGCACCGAATTGAATGCGCGAAAGGATGAGCGGGTCCATGGCGGGCTCCGGCTGCTTCTAATAAGCGGAGAATAGGCTTGTAGGGCCAGCCGGTCAAAGCGGCGTCCCGCCGCGAGGCGGAACGCCGCAGCGCCATGCGGCGGCAATGTCGAGAACTGTCAGCAACGGCATTGACTTGCGGTTGCATGCGGCGACATTCGTCCTATATCTGGGGTCCTCTTTCAAGCAGCCGTTTTCAGCCATGCAGCCTGTCATCTCCATTTCCGGGGTCACCAAGACCTACGCCACCGGCTTCAAGGCGCTGAAGGAAATCAATCTCGACATCGAGCGCGGCGAGATCTTCGCGCTGCTTGGCCCCAACGGCGCCGGCAAGACGACGCTGATCTCGATCGTCTGCGGCATCGTCAACCGTTCGTCTGGCAGCGTCACGGTGGATGGCCACGACATCACCAGAGACTATCGCGCCGCGCGCGGCCTGATCGGGCTGGTGCCGCAGGAACTGACCATCGATGCCTTCGAGAGCGTCTGGGCGACGGTCAACTACAGCCGCGGCCTGTTCGGCAAGCCGGCGAACCATGCCTTTGTCGAGAAGGTGCTGCGCGACCTGTCGCTGTGGGACAAGAAGGACGCCAAGGCCATCACGCTTTCGGGCGGCATGAAGCGGCGGCTGATGATCGCCAAGGCGCTGTCGCACGAACCGCGCGTGCTGTTCCTCGACGAGCCGACGGCCGGCGTCGACGTCGAACTGCGCCAGGACATGTGGGCGATGGTGCGGCGGCTGCGCGAGGACGGCGTCACCATCATTCTCACCACCCACTATATCGAGGAAGCCGAGGCGATGGCCGACCGCGTCGGCGTCATCAACCGCGGCGAGATCATCCTGGTCGAGGGCAAGGCCGAACTGATGCGCAAGCTCGGCCGCAAGCGCCTGGTGATGGAACTGCGCAGCCCGCTCGGCGCCATTCCGGACGCCTTCTCGCACTACGCCCTGGAATTGTCGCCGGATGGCGGGCAGATCACCTACACCTATGACAACCAGAGCGACCGGCCGGGCGTGGCGTCGCTGATCCGCGATCTCGAGGCCGCCGACATCCAGTTCCGCGACCTGGACACGCAGAACAGTTCGCTGGAGGAGATCTTCGTCAATCTTCTGAGGCAAGAGCCATGAACCTGCGCGCGGTATGGGCGATCTACCGGGTGGAGATGGCGCGCGCGCTGCGCACCGTCTTGCAGAGCATCGTCTCGCCCGTGCTGTCGACGTCGCTGTATTTCGTCGTCTTCGGCTCGGCCATCGGTTCGCGCATCACCGAGATCGACGGCATCAGCTACGGCGCCTTCATCGTGCCCGGGCTGATCATGCTGTCGCTTTTGACGCAGTCGATCTCCAACGCCTCCTTCGCCATCTACTTCCCGAAATTCGTCGGCTCGATCTACGAGCTGTTGTCGGCTCCGGTCTCCTATCTCGAGATCGTCCTCGCCTATGTCGGGGGCGCCGCCACAAAGTCGATCATCCTCGGCCTGATCATTCTGGCGACGGCCTCGCTGTTCGTGCCGCTCTCGATCCAGCATCCGTTCTGGATGCTGGCCTTCCTGGTGCTGACGGCGGTGACCTTCAGCCTGTTCGGCTTCATCATCGGAATCTGGGCCAGGAGCTTCGAGCAGTTGCAACTGGTGCCGCTGCTGATCATCACGCCGCTGACCTTCCTCGGTGGCAGCTTCTATTCCATCAACATGCTGCCGGGCGCCTGGCGCACGGTGACGCTGTTCAATCCGGTCGTCTATCTGATCAGCGGCTTCCGCTGGAGCTTTTTCGGAAAATCGGACGTTTCGGTCGGCATCAGCCTCGGCATGACCGTGGTGTTTCTGCTGATCTGCGTGGCGACCGTCGCCTGGATATTCAAAACCGGCTACCGGCTGAGGAATTGAGGGGCGAAGCCACGCTGAACCGCGGTCAGAGCTAGATCGCCTTCACCAGCCGCAGCAGGCCCAGCATCTCGACATAGGTTCCCTCACGGAAGGCGACGTAGACCGGCTCCTCGATGCCGTGGAAACGACGCTTGAACGCCGCCTGCCCCTGCAGGTTGAAGCGGCGGCGGTTGACCCAGGGCGAATCATAGGCGCGCTGGAAGGCGTTGCGCCAGAAATCGCTTTCGGCGAATCCGCTGGGGCCGACGTCGACCAGCGGCGACAGCCCGAGCGTGACGACCGAAATGCCTTCCTCGCGAAAGCGGTCGACGGCGAATTTGGTCAGGCCGACCTCCGCATGCGGCGAGGCGTCGATGTGCTTGCGCTTGAAGGCTGTGGTGTAGCCGATGACCTTGCCGCCGCGAAACAGCGGATCGAAGTCGAGCAGGGCGACCAGTTCGCCATCGGGGCCGTGCAGCACGAAGCGGCGCATGTCGACGCCCACATGATCGGCGAAGTGCCGGTTGAGGAAGCCCATTTCCCAACGCTTGACGATGCGGTCGCCGCGCCAGTTCGCCGAAAGCCGGGAGATCTCGTCGAGAAAGATCGTCCGCTTGTCCTCGGCGAACGAAAAGCCCTTCTTCAACAGCCAGCGCTCGGAGTAGCGCACGGTTTCGTTGCGCTTGCCGGAAAAATCGTGTTCGGGCAGCGGCAGACGGGTGTCGATGCCCAGCCGGTTGACCTTGTAGCCGAGCCCGGCCAGCACCCGCGCCGACTGTTCGCCGATCTGCACGAACCAGGGGCTGCCGGCGGTCTCGACGAAGCGCCTGATATAGTCGGCCCGATGGGCCGGATCGGCGACCGGGTCGCCGAGCGCGAAATGATGCTTCATCTTGGTGCCGAAGGCGATGTAACCGTCGGCGTCGCCGAAATAGGAGAGCCTGCCTTGCACGGCGGAGGAGTAGGCGAGTGAGAAGTCGCCGTGGCGGCGCACCAGCGCCAGCCGTTCGGCATGGGTGAACGCCTGGCGCTCGACCTTTGGCGAGGCACGCTCGAGGATTTTGTCGAGATAGATCCGCAAGGAGGGCATGGGTCGAGATTCCGCGTGCATCTGCGGCGCGCACCCGGGTACGCTATACGCCGTGGCGCCTTGATTTTGCACAGGAAGCCGAAAAAAGCGTTTCGAGGGCTTCGGATTCCTGTACCGGTAACAGAGATCCGCCAGCCCCCGGATCTCGAATCAATCACATTGCCGCGACCTGATTATCGCCGATCTCGCGTATATGCCATATAGGACGCAACCGCGGTGCGGCGCATGGCCTCGAAATCCGGGGCCGATCTGCTGTATGGATCATGCGCGGGAGGGCGTTCTGCCGGTGTCGGCGGAAGCGCCACAAGGGTGGAATGGGGTTCGTGAGCGAATGGCAGATACGACAATCAGACCGGCAGCGCACCAGACGGTAACCATCGAACCGGCGATCGTCATCGGCGCCGGCGCCGCCGGTCTCGCGGCAGCGCAGGCGCTGGTCAAGGCCGGCGTGGCGACGGCGATCCTGGAAAAGGAGAGCCGGTTGGCCGAGCCATGGCATCGGCGTCACAAGCAGCTGCGCCTCAATACTCACCGCGACCTTTCGTCACTTCCCGGCCTTGCCTATCCGAAGGGCACGCTCGCCTTCCCCCACAGAACCGCCGTCATCCGCTATCTGAACGATTTCAGCGAGGCGAACCGGCTGCCGGTGGAGCTCGGCGTCGCCGTCGAGGCGGTCCTGTTCAGGGGCGACCACTGGGCGATAGAGACCAGCGCCGGGATGCGCCTGGCGCGCCACGTCGTGATCGCCACCGGCCGCGACAGACAGCCGTTCATCCCCGACTGGAAAGGAATGCGGGATTTCGCCGGCCGCATCATCCATTCGGCGGATTTCGGCGACGCGAAGGACTATGCCGGCAAGAAGGTGCTGGTCGTCGGCGCCGGCAACTCGGGTATAGACGCGCTCAACCACCTGGCGCAGGCAAGCACCGCCTCGCTGTGGCTGTCGGCCCGCAACGGTCCGTCGGTCCTGCCCAAGCGCATCGGCAAGATTGCCGTGCACCGGCTGTCGCCGCTGATGGCGCGGTTGCCTTTGCGGGTCGCCGATGCGGTGATCGCCTTGACGCAGCGCCTGGTTTTCGGCGACCTGACGAAATTCGGCGTGCCGCCGGCACCGGTGGGCGGCGCCAGCCGCCTGACCACCGACTACACAGCGATCGCCGCCGACGAGGGCGCGATCGACGCCATCCGCGCGGGCAGGATCACCGTCGTGCCGGGGGTGCGGGAATTCACCCGCGACGGCGTCATCCTGGCCAATGGCAGCCTGATCGATCCCGACATCGTCATTGCCGCGACGGGCTACCGCACCGGGCTTGAGCAGATGGTCGGCAATCTCGGCGTGCTCGACGGCAAGGGCGTTCCGGTCTTCAACGGCGGCGATGCGGATCCGAAACTGCCTGGCCTCTGGTTCACCGGCATGCGGCCGAGCATCCGCGGCTGCTTCGCCAATGCCGCCATCCAGGCCAAGGCGATCGCCGAGCGGATTGCCCGGCGGATCGCCAATTCGGGCCGCTGAACCGGGCTGGAGGTTCGTTTTACGCGTCGGACGGAACCCCACTTTCCTGGAATTGCCCTCTAAATCGCGATCTTGCCGCCGCCTTGCCTGGTAATGGCGACGACCGCCGGCCGCACCGGCATGTCCGGCTTGAAATCGGGCCAGCGCGTCGACGGATCCTCATAATAGGACGGGCGGCCGAACGCCTCCCAATCCTCGCCGCCGTCGCCTGGATGCTGGACGGCGACGAAGGCGGTCTGATCGTCGGGCGCAAACAGCGGCCCGCACATTTCAGCGCCGATCGGCACGCGGAAAAACAGTTTTGACGTCGCGCGCGCCGGCCCTTCGGTGTCGACCGCCCACAGGCCGTCGGTGCGGCCGGTGGCCTTCGGGCCCTGGCCGTCGGTGGCGACCCACAGGCGCCCGGCTGAATCGACCGCGCAATTGTCGGGCATGCCGAACCAGCCATTGGCCGTGGTGGCGGTGGAGAAGGTGGCGCCGACATCGGCAACCGCCGGATCGCCGCATTTCAGGAGCACTTCCCATTTGCCCCTGGTGCCGGCGAAATCGCCGCCATCTTCCGATATCTCGATGATGTGGCCGAAAGCGTTGTCGGCGCGCGGGTTGGCGGCGTCGACCTGGTCGGCTTTGCGCTTGGAATTGTTGGTCAGCATGACATAGACCTTGCCGTTGACACGATTGGGCTGGATGTCCTCGGGACGGTCCATCTTGGTGGCGCCGAGCAGGTCGGCGGCACGCCGCGTCTCGATCAACACGTCGGCCTGGCCGGCAAAGCCGTTCTCAGGTGTCAGCGGGCCCTGGCCGAAGACGATCGGCAGCCATTCCACCGTACCGTCCGCAGCGAATTTGGCGACATGCAGCGTGCCGTCGTCGAGCAGGTTCATGTTGGCGGCGCGGTCGTCCGGATCGAAACGGCCCGCGGTGACGAATTTGTAGACGTACTCGAAGCGCTCGTCGTCGCCGAGATAGAAGACGACGCGGCCATCCTTGGCGACGATCGATTCGGCGCCTTCATGCTTGAAGCGGCCCATTGCGGTGCGCTTCCTCGGCGTGGATGTCGGATCGTTGACGTCGACCTCGACGATCCAGCCGAAACGGTTGGGCTCGTTCGGCTCCTTGGCGAGGTCGAAACGATCGTAATGCGCGCCCCATTCATAGGCGCCTTCCGGAATGCCGAGGCGCTTGTAATTGGCGGCTTCCTTATGGCCTTCCGGCAGTTCACCGGAGAAATAGCCGTGGATGTTCTCCTCGGCCATGACATAGGTGCCCCAAGGCGTGACGCCGCCGGCGCAGTTGTTGAATGTGCCGATGACCTTGGTGCCGGATGGGTCGGCATTGGTCTTGACGCGGTCATGACCGGCGACCGGGCCCGACAGCGCCATTTCGGTGTTGGAGGTGATGCGGCGGTTCAACTTGCCGTCGCGCACCACCTGCCACTTGCCGCCTTCCTTGCGGATCTCGACGATGGTGCCGCCATGTGCCGCCATCTCGACATCGACCTGCTCCTTCGAGAGCGGCGCGAGTTCGGCCGCCTTCTTGCCGTCCTTCTCGACGATCCTGACGATGCCCGGGAACATCAGATGCGGATTGGTGTATTCGTGGTTGACGACCAGCAGGCCGTGCTCGGCGGAGCCACCGATCCCGATATAGCCGACATAGTCATTGTTGTAGCCGAATTGTCTTGCCTGGGCCTCAGCCGACTGCCTGGCCGGGTCGAACTCCGGCGAATCGGCAAACAGCGGATCGCCCCAGCGCAACAGCACGTCGGCATCGTAGCCCGGCGCGACATGGTGCTTGTCGTCGATACCGGCTTCGAGTTCCTCGAACGAGAAGGCGGAGCCCTCGGCGGCACGCGCATCGTCGGCGGCCACGAGCGCCAGCGGGCTGACGGTGGCGGCGATGGCCGAGACGGCCAGCGAGCCCTTGAGGAAGGCGCGGCGGGAGAACCGCTCGGCAATGATTTCGCCCATGGTGCGGTTTTCGGTGGGGTTGGTCGCCGGACCGTCGTTTTCCTCAAGCAGGCTGGTGCGGAATCGGGCGTCGGGCGAGCGATGGTCGGTCATGGTCTGCCTCTGGCTGGATGGCTGGAGCGTGTCACGCGTTTCGACCCCTTATAGACGATCGGTCACACTTTCGTGACATTCGTGCACCCGCCAGCTTGACCGCGAACCTCGCGCCACATCCGGTTTGAAACTCGGACCAAGGTCCTAAACCGATCGGGGCGAAGGTCCGGATTGCCGCGGCATCGGTCGTGGGCCACTTACACGAACACGCCATGTCGCCGATGGTCGCGTACCTGCACGAGATGGCCTCTGAATTTTGCCGGTCCGATCAAGTGAGGGACTGATGCGCAGCTCGATCATGGCTCATTGTTGCTGGCTGGCCCTGAGAGCAGTGCCGGCACTGGCGCTGACCATAGCCCCCTATCACCTCGATTTTCACGGTTCCGCCGCAGGCATTGTCGCGTCCAGCGCCCAAGCCAAGCCTGGCGGGAACAGCGGCAATGGCGGTGGTGGCGGTAACGGCAATGGCGGCAATGGCGGCAATGGAAATAACGGCGGCGGCAACAATGGCAACGCCGGAGGCAACAATGGCAACGCTGGCGGCAACGGGAACAATGGCGCCGGCAACAACGGCAAGGGGAAGGGTGCCAACAGCTCCGGCAAGCATGTGAACGCAACAACCGGCGATCGTGTCGAAATAGACGACAACAAGATCGTGGTGCAGCACCCTAACGGCTTCGGGGAAGAGATCGAGAAGGGTCGCTTCAAAATGACCGACGCTCTGGGCCGCACGATCGTCGAGCGCCCTGCGACGGCGGCGGATATAAGCCGCCTCAAGGGGTTGTAGAGCGGGCAATAGGCATCGCCCGCTTTACGTGTCACCTCCGCCGCCCCCCGGCGGAGGTGACCTTATCGCTCCGGCCCCGTATAGGGGCCGTCTTTTTTGCCCTGGAGCGTTCCGCTGCTGCACCGCGCTTCAGGTTTTCATTTATGCGTGTCGTTATCCCAAACCGGGGATCCCTTGCGGCCGACCAGGATTAGCTGCCGGCCCGATCCCGCGCTTCGCGCATCAGCAGCGCCGCCTCGGTGCGATTGCGGACGTTGAGCTTGGATAGCACACCGGTCATGTGATGCTTGACCGTTTTTTCCTGCAGTGCCAGCCGCAGCGCCACTTCCTTGTTGCTCAGCCCTTCCGCCACCAGCTGCAGGATCTCGGCCTCGCGTCCGGTGAGCTGACGCAGGCGATCCGTCCTGCCGTTGGCCGGCTGCAGCGATTGCAGGTCCGAAAGCAGGCGAGCCGACAGGGTCGGCGACACATAGGTCTCGCCGGCCGCGACACCATGGAGGATTTCGGCCAGCATGCGCGAGCCGACCCCCTTCAGCACATAGCCGCGCACACCGGCATTCAGCGCCCGCGCCACGTCGGCATTGGCCTCCGAGACCGTCAGCATGACGATCTTCTGTCCGGGATTGGCACCCAGTATGCCGGCCACCGACGCAAGGCCGTCACCCGGCATGCTGATGTCGAGCAGCAGTATGTCGGGCTGCAAAGTCGAGGCGATGCGTTCGGCATCCTGCGCCGTGGCGCCCTGGGCCACCATTTCGAAGCCGCCGATCTCCGACAGGCTGCGGGTAACGCCTTCGCGAAACAGAGGGTGGTCGTCGACAATGGCGACACGGATGGTACCGATCATGGTTGATCCTCGACGGCTAGCGTAATCATCAATCGTGTTCCCTGCGGCCCGGTCGTGGTCTCGAACTGGCCACCAATGCTTTCGATACGCTCCCTGATGCCGGCGAGCCCCAGGCCTTCGGCCCGCCTCGGGTCGAATCCGGGCCCGCCATCCGACACTTCAACGAAGAACTTGCCGCCTGTCATCCCGGCCTTCACCTCCTGATCCTTGCCCTGCCCATGACGGTAGGCGTTGTTCAGCCCCTCCTGGACGAAGCGATAGATGCTGATCTTCTCCGAAGCGCCCAGTTCGGGCAACTGCCTGGATAGGGTCAGCGCCACGGAACTGCGGGTCCTGCGTTGATGCTCGTCGACGGCAAGACGCAGAATGTCGCCGGTCGCGGCCGTTTCTATCTGCGGCAGGACAAGGCCGTTGCAGATGCCGCGGATTTCACGCATCGCGTCGTCCAGCGCCATGCGGATCATGGCGATCTCGGCGTTGCGGCTGTCGCTGGAGGCACCCTCGCCGGAAATGGCGGGGCTATCCACACGCAGCGCCGCCAGCGCGACGAGCTGGGCCGGCCCGTCATGAAGGTCGGCACCGATGCGACGCAGGTGTCGTTCATTGAGCGCCGTGGCACGGCGCGACGCCTGCTGGACGCGCAGGCGCAGCGCCCGGTTTTGCGAAACCAGCGCCTGCAGCTCGGAGACCTGGCCCTGCAGAACGCCGCGCTGCTTGTCGATGGTGCGGCTGCCACGTATGACGATCCCCGACAACAGCAGCAGCGCCGTCAGCGTGGCGCCGGCCACGATCAGCCAGCTCGACAGCAAGGCGGAAGCCAGAGCCGCCTGGAAATCGTCGGCGATCTCGTAGAATTCGGTGACGGCGACCACCTCGCCCGACCAGGGTTCGCGGACTGGATTGTAGATTTCCAGCAGCGGCACGCCCGCGGCCCTCTCCTCCTTGTCGTCCTCGTCGCCTAGCTCGTTGAACTCGGCGACGACATTCCCGGCGAAGGCGGCACGCAGGTTGGCGCTCGGGCCGAACTGCCGGCCGATCAAGGCCGTGTCCTTCGAATACAGCACCGTGCCGTCCCGACGCCACAGCTTGAAGGAAAACAGCCGTTTGCCGAGCGCGCCTTGGCCGAGGGTCTCGTCAAGCGCCCGTTTGACGGCGTCATCGAGCTGATGGTTCGTGCGCAGATCGGGGAGCAGCGGAGCGATCACGCTGTCGACATAAAGGGCAGTCGTGGCCGCTGAATTGTGGAGCACGCTTTCGCGGATTTGCGCGGTGACCCAGAAGCCGACCACCAGCATCACCGCAAGCAGCCCGAAGCCGCCGGCAATGATGAACTGCAGCGCCAGCGTAAGCCCGTTCCAGCGCCGCGACAAGGTTTCGAGAAATCGCACGCCACGCTCCTCGCCCCCACCCGCAGGGGCAGGGTAGTGGCCGCGACTTTGGCGCTTCGGTCCTGCCGACACAAGAGCCTGGTCCCACGGCAGCTGCTTGACGTCCCGACGCGCTTGCGAAACAAGGCACGGACGACCGGCATCAATATCGAGGGCAGGGTGAGTTTTTCGGGGTTACTTCAGCTCGGTCTTTCGACCGTGATCTTTCTGCTGGCGGCGGCGGCCGCCAAGCAATGGGGGATGGCGCCCAGCCTGGGCAAGATCGTGCTGACGCTTGCGCTCTATTCGCTGGGCAACCTGATCATGCTGCGGCTGATTCGCGAGTTCGGCATGTCGGTGTCGTTCAGCCTGTCGGCCGTCATCCAGCTGGTATCGGTCAATCTGGTGGCGCTGATATTCTTCGGCGAGCGCATCAATACGCTGCAAGCGGCCGGCATCGTGCTGGCGATTGCCGCCGTGGCGCTGATCACGCTCGGGCCCTATGTGCAAGGGCGATGACCGGCAAACCATGGTTGCGAAACGAGGTTCGATGAAGACTGCGGCAAAGGCTCTGCTGAGCCGGGTCGAATTCCCGGTGCTGCTGGCCGGCCTTGTCGTCGCCGCCGGCCTGTGGGGCTTCGTGGAGTTGATGGAGGTGGCACGGGCCACCACGCCGCACGCCTTCGACGCTGAAATCATGCTTGCCTTCCGCCAGGCCGGCCAACCCGGTATCCCGATCGGCCCGCCATGGATGGAAGGGGCGATGCGCGACATCACCAGCCTCGGCAGCACCAGCGTGCTGGTGCTGATCACGGCGGCGACGATCATCTATCTGCTGTTGATCCGCAGGCCCGGGACCGCGCTTCTCATCTTCGTCGCCGTGGCGGGCGGCCAGATGCTGTCGAGCCTGCTGAAGCTCGGCGTCGACCGGCCGCGGCCCGAGCTCGTCTCGCATCTGGTCAACGAGACCTCGCTTTCCTTCCCGAGCGGCCACGCGATGCTTTCGGCGGTGACCTATCTCACATTGGGCTCGCTTGCGGCGCGCTTCCTGCAGGGCCGGACGACGAAGATCTATGTTCTGGCGCTCGCCGTGCTGACGACGGTGCTGGTCGGCATCAGCCGCATCTATCTCGGCGTCCACTGGCCGTCGGACGTGCTGGCCGGCTGGTGCGCGGGCTTTGCCTGGGCCATGCTGTGCTGGTTGGCGGCAAGGGTCCTGCAACGGCGCAGGGTGGTGCGTGACGACGTCTGACGACGCTCGACCGGGAAGCGGTCAGATCAGCCGGTTGATCAAGTGTCCGCAGCCCGTTAGCAGAAGGACCACCGATACCAGGCATGCCGATGTCGTCAATGTCTTGAAAATGGTCAACCACGTTATCCCCTGCCCCAGATGGAACACCATAGCTCTCAATGCTCGGGAAGTATCCGAAAAATGCTCGATAGCGATGATGATCAAGGCTCAAGCGTACATCCTGATGCTTGAAACATCATAATGATCGTATTATACATCATATCCGCAGACTCAGACGGGGATCCCGGCCGATGATCACTGCCGCGCAGATGCGCGCCGCGAGGGCGCTGGCCGGCATCGATCAGAAGACGCTCGCCGAGCGCGCCGGCGTTTCGCTTCCCACCATCCAGCGCATGGAAGCGAGCGACGGCGTGGTCAGGGGTGTGGTCGATACGCTGATGAAGGTCATCCAGGCCCTCGACGAGGCCGGGGTGGAGCTGATCGGCGAGAATCAACCCAGTGAGCGCGGCGGCCGGGGCGTGCGCCTCAAGCCTGCCGTGCCGCCCAATCCGAAAGCTGAGCCGGCATAAGTCGCGACGGCGACCGCCGACAGTCCTGCCGACGATCCCGCCGCCTTTCAGGTGCGGAAGGAAGTCCATGGACGAGATCGGGCAGACGCTCAACGAAACCGCGCGCAAACCGACCCATGGGCCGGCAAAGCCGACTTTTTCCGAACTGTTCACACCGAAACTGGTGACGGTCTGGCGCGAAGGCTACAGGCTCGAACATCTCAGGGCCGATGCCATTGCCGGGCTGACCGTCGCCATCGTCGCCTTGCCGCTGTCGATGGCAATCGCCATCGCATCAGGGGTGACGCCGGAGCGCGGGCTCTACACATCGATCATCGGCGGCTTCATCATCTCGGCGTTCGGCGGCAGCCGTTTCCAGATCGGCGGCCCCGCGGGCGCCTTCATCGTGCTGGTGGCGGCGACGGTCGCGCGGGTCGGCGTGGACGGGCTGTTGCTGGCGACGATGATGGCCGGCATCTTCCTCATCGCCATCGGCTATCTGCGGCTCGGCACCTACATAAAGTTCATTCCCTATCCGGTGACGGTCGGCTTTACCGCCGGTATCGCCGTCATCATCTTCTCGGGCCAGATCGTCGAACTGTTCGGGCTGAAGCTCGCCGGCAAGGAGCCAGGCCCGCTGGTGCCGAAGCTGACGGCGATCGGCGAGGCGGCCGGCACGATCAATCTCGCGGCGACCTTCGTGGCGGTGCTGACAATCGCAACCATCGCTTTCCTGAAGCGCTGGCGGCCGAAATGGCCGGCGATGTTGATCGCCATCGGTCTGGCGTCGCTCGCGGTGGCGCTGTTTGCGCTGCCGGCCGAGACGATCGGCACGCGCTTTGGCGGGATCCCGCGCAGCCTGCAATGGCCGGCGCTTCCCCCCGTCAGCCTCGACAGGATGATCGACGTGCTGCCGGACGCCATCGCCTTCGCGTTGCTGGGCGCCATCGAATCCTTGCTGTCGGCCGTCGTCGCCGACGGCATGACCGGCCGCCGGCACCGTTCCAACTGCGAACTGGTGGCGCAAGGCTTCGCCAACATCGCCTCGGCCCTGTTCGGCGGCATCTGCACCACCGGCACCATTGCCCGTACCGCCACCAATGTGCGGGCCGGCGCGCACGGGCCGGTTTCGGGCATGATCCACTCCATGATCCTGCTCGTCCTGATGCTGGCGGCAGCGCCGCTCGCCAGCTACATCCCGCTCTCCGCCCTCGCCGGCGTGCTGGCGGTGGTGTGCTGGAACATGTTCGAGAAGCAGGCTTTCGCCACGCTGCTGCGCGCCTCGCGCGGCGATGCGCTGGTGCTGATGGCCACCTTCCTGATCGTGGTCTTCCGCGACTTGACCGAAGGCATCGTTGTCGGCTTCGCGCTGGGCTCGATCCTGTTCATCGACCGCATGGCGAAATCCATCGCCGTCGAGGCCGACCAGACGCTGGTGCCTGAGGACGTCGCCGACCGCAAGAGCGTCTATGATTCCAGGGTCGCGACCGACGCCGACACCGTCGTCTACCGCATCTCCGGCGCATTCTTCTTCGGCGCCGCTTCGACCGTCGGCGCGGTGCTCGACCGCATCGCCGACCAGCGCAAGAACTTCATCCTCGACTGCTCGGCGGTGCCGTTCTTCGATTCGACCGCGGCCAATGTCATCGAGGGTGCGGCGCACAAGGCCAGGCGCGCCGGCGTGCGCTTTGTCATATCTGGCGCTTCGCCGCAGACAAGACGCACGCTGATCAACCACGGCCTCAAGCGCCCGCTGGTGACCTACGCCGCCTCGATCCGGGCAGCGCAGGCGCAGTTGGAGGGAAAAAGGGCAGCGCAGTAGCTTGCATTCTTCTTCCTTTCAACGCGCCGGGAAGCACCTCTCATGGGTTGAGCGATCGTGAACCGCTGACAAACGGACTTCCCCGGACGTAAAATCGCAGCAGGCGGTCGGCATCCTTCGAAATGCCGATCCGAACGCTCTGCCCGATTTCGCCGGGGTCGCGGCCATCGCTTGCAAGCCATAGAGGGCCTTCCCGGCAAAGATCGAGCCCGTCGAGCGAACGGTCGATCCGCAACGCCATGGCGAGCCTTCCCGGTCCTCGCGCCAGGTCACGCAGGCGCTCGATGCCGCGATTGAGCTGCATGATCGGAATGCCGTCGAGCGGCTCCAATGCCCTGATCAGGACGCCGGTTCCGATGCCGGGCATCTCGCTCGAGACATTCAGCATGTATGAGATGCCGTAGGCGAGATAGACATAGGCATGCCCGCGCTCGAGGAACAGCGAGCGATTGCGCGGGGTCATTCCCCTGAAGCCGTGCCCGGCAGCATCGCCGGCGACATATGCCTCGGTCTCGACGATGCGGCCGCTGGCAATGCCTTCGGGCAATTCCCGGACCACGATCTTGCCGATGAGATAGCGCGCGAGAGCGGCCGTATCGTGCGGCAGTTCCGAACGAGCGAGCGGGCGGCGGACGACCATCCTCATGGCGGCTGGTTTTAGATCCGCCCGGCCCATGTGGCAAAGGCTCTCGTGCGGCCGGCTCCGAAAATCTTCTCAATCCAGCTTCAGCGCCGCGACTTCGCCCTCGTTCATCAGCGGGATATAGAGGATCGACTTGCCGCCGGTACCGATGCCGGTGCGCGAATGAAGGGCCAGCCCCTCCCGGCGAGCCATACACGGCCAATGCCGGCATGACCGGCGATGAATGCCGTTGCGTCACCTCGCCGCCAATTCCTCCGCGGGCGGAGCGCCGGCAAGATCGTCGCGCGCCTTGCGGGCCAGCTTCTTCGTCGAGCGCCTGGGACTGTCGCCGAACAGTTCGGCCGCCTCGGCAAGGCAGGACTTCCTCAGGCTCTTTTCGGAATGCTTCAGGAGTTTGCCAAGGAGTTTCGTATCCCCGGGCGGCCCAAGCGGCTCGCCGCCGGCCTCCAGCATCGCGCGCATGACGAAGACGTCGTGCAGTTCGCCGAGTTGCTCTGCGAGCTTGTCGACCGCCTTGCGACGAGCCTTGATTGGCGTCGGCCACAGGCGGCCGAGCAGCGACAGATGCATGCTGTGGGTCTTGGCCGCCTTGCGCAGGTCGTGGAAATCCTCGGCCCCGCCGCTCGAGGCCGCCTTGTCCAGTGCTTTGCGCGCGCGCCGCAATGTGGCGCGGGCGCCCTCCGCCAGAATGTCGGCGGCCTGCTCCGGCTGGTCCGGCAAGGACAGCCTGTCGACGCGTTCGAGGCCCTCCTGGCAGGCGGCGATGGCAGCTTTTATGGCCGCGTCGAGACCGGCGCCGGCATGAAGCGCGTGCTGGCGCATCACCAGGCGATCGCGGGCGGGGCCGAGGCCGTGACCGGCGCTTTGCCCCGGAAAGGTGTCGGCCAGGCGGTCGATCGTCTCGATCAAGGCGGTCGCCTCGCGCGGTCCGGCGAGCAATGCCGAGACCTGCCTGTAACATTCATTCTCCGTGCGGCAGAATGTTTCGTCACCGGAACGAACCAGACGCAACAAGGCACGCACGCTCTTCAGTCGTTTGCGGGATTTGTGCAGTCCCTGTTCCGGCCTGTCACGCGCCATGTCGAGATGAGCAAGCGCCTTGCCGATTTCCTCGGCCAGGATACGCCTGACCTCGCCGGTCAGCGGCAGGCGCGGATCGATGCGAAAGCTCATGCGGCGATCTCCGGAATCCCCCCGAGGGCGAGCGACGCGTTGTAGAATTTCTGTTCGCCAGTCACTTCGCGGCCGAGCCAGTCTGGCAGCATTTCATCCGGAACATCGTCCGGCGTTTCGAGTTCGGCCATCACAAGCCCCGCCAGCGCGCCGCCGAAGACATCGACTTCGTAGAGATAGCCGCCATGCCTAACATGATGACGTGTCTTCTCGATGACACGCCCGATGGCGAAGCCGAGCATCTCCACGGCGTCGGCCAGCGGAATGGGATATTCGAATTCGTCGCGCTCCCGCGCCGTGCTGCCGAATTTGAGCGTCAACCTGGCCGAGGCGCCGTTGCTGATGCGCACGCGCACCGTGCGTCCTGGCGCGGCGGCGAGATAGAACTGGAGGATGCGGACGTCCGTCTCGACCAGATCCCGCCATGCCGTGCCGGAGACCAGGAACTTGCGCTCGACTTCCTTGCCCATGGCCGCGCACTAAAGCCCGCGCGGGCCGGCATGGCAAGCCATGTCCGAACTCGGATTTGACTTTAATCAATCGATTGATTAAAGTATGCCACATGATCAAGCCGCCCGAAGCCCGAACTCCTCGCCGTGAGCCGCCCGCTGCGGAGATGACGCGTGAAGCGCTGGTCCGCGCGGCGCTCAAGCTGTTCGGACGACAAGGCTTCGACGGCACCTCCACGCGCGAGATCGCGGCGGAGGCCAAGGCCAATATCGGTTCCATCGCCTATCACTTCGGCAGCAAGGAGGGGCTGCGCCTCGCCGCCGCCGACCATATCGTGGACACCATACAATCGGTCGCCGGCCAGGCACTCGGCGAGACGCGGGCGCCGGCAATCGCGAACGCCGAGACGGCGCGCGCGCAGCTGTTCGCCGCGCTGGAGCGGATGGTGGCATTCGTCGTGGCGCAGCCGCAGGCCGGTGAGATCGTGCAGTTCGTGCTGCGCGAGCTCTCGCACCCGACCGCGGCGCTCGACCGCATCTATGACGGCGTGTTCGAGCCGACGCATCGGCGCCTCTGCCTGCTCTGGGAACAGGCGACCGGCGAGGCGGCCGAGAGCGAGGCGACCCGGCTCACCGTGTTCACGCTGATCGGACAGGTCATCTATTTCCGCATCGGCCGCGAGGCGGTCATGCGCCGAATGGGCTGGCGCGAGATCGGCGCCGCCGAGGCCGCCAAGGTGGCGGCCGTCACATCGGACAACCTCAGCGCCATACTGGCCGCCCGGAAGGGATCGAGACGATGAGCTTTCTTTGTTCGCTGCCGCTTGCCGCTCAACTCTTCGGCGCCTGCGCACCGGCTTCGCCGCTGGCCGTCGGCTATGTCGAAGGCGACTATGTGCTGCTGGCGCCGATCGAGGTGGCGCAGGTCGAGACCGTCGCGGTCAAGCGCGGCGATCGCGTCACATCGGGCACCACGATCGTGACGCTGGAAAACGCCGACGCGAAAATCGCGGTCGCACAGGCCACGGCAAGTCTCGCCCAGGCGCGGGCGCAGCTTGCCGATCTGCAGGTAGGCAAGCGGCCGGAAGAAATCGCGGCCCTCAAGGCCCAGGTCGACATGGCCAAGGCTCAGGCTGACGACGCCAGACGCAAATACGACCGCGCCGCCGACCTCTTCAAGCGCGGCACCGGCACGCAGGCCGACTACGACACCGCCTCGGCCACGCTGGAGACGGCCAACGCGCAGGTCGGACAGGCGCAGGCCAATCTCGCCGCCGGCGGCCTGCCGGCGCGTCCCGAGACGATCAAGGCCGCCGAAAGTCAGGTCAAGCAGGCACAGGCCGCGCTCGACCAAGCGGCGTGGCGGCTATCCAAGCGCACCCTGGCGGCCCCTTCTCCGGGCCGCGTCAGCGACGTCATTCGCAATCCGGGCGACACGGCAGGTCCGACCGCGCCCGTCATCTCCGTGCTGCCCGACGGCGCGGTGAAGCTCAGTGTCTATATACCCGAAGCCGCCTTCTCCTCGGTCAAGGTCGGCACCTTGCTCCGCGTCCATTGCGACGGTTGCGGGCCGGATGTGAAGGCGCGCGTCAGCTATGTCTCGCCCGATCCGGAATTCACTCCGCCGGTGATCTATTCGCTGGAGAACCGGCAGAAGCTGGTCTACCTCGTCGAGGCGCGGCCGGAGGGCGGCGCCGGCGCCTTGCAGCCGGGCCAGATCGTCGACGTCGAGCTGGCGGTTTCAGGAAAATGAACGTCATCGACGTGCACGGCCTGGTCAAGCGCTTCGGCGACAAGACCGTCGTCGACCATGTCACGATGACGGTGGCGGAAGGCGAGATCGTCGGCTTCCTCGGCCCCAACGGCTCGGGCAAGACCACCACCATCCGCATCATGTGCGGCCTGCTGACCCCGGACGAGGGCGAAGGCACGGTGCTGGGTTTCGACATCCTCACCGACAGCCTGCGCATCAAGCGCGAGGTCGGCTACATGACGCAGAAATTCTCGTTCTACGAGGATCTGACGATCGGCGAGAACCTCGAATTCGTGGCGCGGCTCTACCGGTTGAAGCCGGTCGAGGAGCATGTCGCCAGGACCTTGGAGGAACTCGGCCTGACGACACGCCGCAACCAGCTCGCCGGTACGCTGTCGGGCGGCTGGAAGCAGCGGCTGGCGCTGGCCGCTTGCATCATGCACAAGCCCAAGCTGCTTCTGCTCGACGAGCCGACGGCCGGCGTCGACCCCAAGGCGCGGCGCGAGTTCTGGGACGAGATCCACCGGCTGGCGAGCGGCGGGCTGACCGTGCTGGTCTCCACCCACTACATGGACGAGGCCGAGCGGTGCCATCGCATCAGCTATATCTCCTACGGCAAGATGCTGGCGACGGGCACCGTCGCCGAGGTGGTCAGGAATGCCGGCCTGACCACTTTCGTCCTGCAGGGCCCGCGCCTCGACCAGGTGGCGCAAGCGCTCGAAGGCCGGCCGGGCGTCGACCAGGTGGCGCCGTTCGGCGCGACGCTGCATGTCGTGGGAGCCGACAGGAAGAAGCTGGAGACGGCGCTGGCCGATGTCGAGAAGGAGCACAAGGGCGTGACGGTGGCGCCGGGCGAAACCAGCCTCGAGGACGTCTTCATCCAGTTCATGTCCGGCTCGAAGGACAACATGGCATGAACGCGGTCTTCTCCTTCGCCCGGCTCGGCGCGCTGCTGATCAAGGAGTTCATCCAGATGCGCCGCGACCGCATCACCTTCGCCATGATGCTGGGCGTGCCGCTGATCCAGCTGGTGCTGTTCGGCTACGCCATCAACAACGACCCGAAGAGCCTGCCGGCGGCACTCGTGGCGACGAGCAGCGATCCCTATACGCGCGCCATGGTCTCGGCGCTGCAGACCACCGGCTACTACCGTTTCGACCATGTGGCGCAAAGTGCCGAGGAGGCCGAATTCCTGATGGCGCGCGGCGACGTCGCCTTCGTCGTCACCATTCCGGCCGATTTCGCGCGGCGGGTGGAGCGCGGCGACAATCCGCAGATCCTGATCGAGGCCGACGCCACCGACCCGGCGGTTGCCAGCGGCGCCATCTCGACGCTCAGCACCGTCGCCGGCCAGGCGCTGCTCAGAGCGCAAGGCATGCAGGAGGCCGCCGCCGAGGCCGCCCGGGGCCAGCTCGATGTGGTCGTGCACCGGCGCTACAATCCGGAGGGCATCTCGCAATACAACATCGTCCCCGGCCTGCTCGGCGTCATCCTGCAGATGACGATGGTGATGATGACCTCGATCGCGCTGACGCGCGAGACAGAGCGCGGCACGATGGAGAACCTGCTCGCCATGCCGTCCAGCCCGCTCGAGATCATGCTGGGCAAGGTGCTGCCCTATCTGGCGGTCGGCGCGGTGCAGGTCGTGGTGGTGCTGGCGGCATCGAAGCTTCTGTTCGCCATCCCCTTCACCGGATCGATGACGCTGCTCTTGTCGGCGGTGCTGGTGTTCGTGCTGTCGCTGGTGCTGCTCGGCTACACGATCTCGACCGTCGCGCGCACGCAGATGCAGGCCTTGCAGCTCACCTTCTTCTTCTTCCTGCCGTCGATCATGCTTTCGGGTTTCATGTTTCCCTATCGCGGCATGCCGGGCTGGGCGCAGATCTTTGGCGAGATCTTTCCCCTGACGCATTTCCTGCGCATTACCCGTGCCGTCATGCTGAAGGGCGCGCAGCTGCCGGCGGTGGCCGTGGAGATCGGCTGGCTGGTGGTGTTCGTGGCGCTGTTTGCCGGCGTCGCCCTTGTCCGCTTCCGCCGCACGCTGGACTGAAAACAGCCGCTGGGGCGGTCCAGGGTTCCATCGAACCTGGACCCTCCCGTTGGAACCATGCTTCTGCCCCGGCGTTGTCGATCAGCCTCGCCGCTGCCACTTGCGGGCCAAGACGGCCCCCTCAGTGCAAGCGAAGCCTTTGGCACTCCGAAGTCCGGCCGGATCATCTGGCGGGAGGCGGAATGCCATCAAAACAACGAGATAGAGCGCAGACTTGCAAGTGTATTGCGCTCTATCGACCAGCAATGGAGGCAATGATGAGACTGTATCTTTCCGCCACCGCGGCCGGGCTTCTGCTAGCCGCCGGCATCGGTGCCGCCGCTGCTCAGGACGTGATCATCGAGCCGCAGCAGGAGACCGTTATCCGCGAATATGTGCACAAGAAGCCGATCGCCTCGGTCGACCTGCTGGGCGTCCAGCTGGCCATCGGCTCGACCTTGCCGGACACTGTTGAGCTGCATGCGATCGATGTTCCTGATGTGCAGTACCGCTATGTCGTCGTCAACGGTCAGACCGTCCTCGTCGATCCCGGAACCCGTCGCATCGTGAAAGTCATCGACTGACGGCACCGTCATCAGCTGACGGGCACTGGGCAATTCCAGGAAAAGTGCGCAGCGGTTTCCATCCGGAATTGCGAAACAACAAGGCTGCCCGCCCTGCCATGCAGGGCGGGCGTCAAGCGGCAGCAGCCATGATCTTGGCATAGGCGTCGAAATCGACATTGCCGCCAGACAGCACCACGGCCACGCATTTGCCGGCCAAGTCGATCCTGCCCGACGAGAGCGCGGCGAGCCCGACGCAGCCGCCGGGCTCCACGACGAGCTTGAGATGGGCCATGGCGTCGCGCATGGCCTGCTTCGTCGCCTCCTCCGAGACGGCAATCCCGCCGGCCAGCGTCTTGCGATTGATCTCGAAAGTGAGCGCGCCCGGCTCGGCGACGAGAAGTGAATCGCAGATCGAGGTGTGGCCGGGCTCATTCGCTACCCTGGTGCCCTTGGCCAGCGACCGGCTGGTGTCGTCGAAAAATTCCGGCTCTGCCGCCCAGACGGCGGTGGCGGGCGAACCGTCCTTGACCGCGATCGAAATCCCGCTGCTCAGCCCGCCGCCGCCACAGGGAATGATGACGGCGTCGAGGCTCATGCCAAGCGCCTTGGCCTGACGCAGCAGTTCGAGGCCGATCGTGCCCTGGCCGGCGATGATGGCGGGATCGTCATAGGGCGGCACCAGGACCATGCCCCTCTCCACGTAAGGCCGAACCACGGCCACGCGGTCTTCGCGGACGCGATCGAAGGCGACCACTTCGGCGCCCATCTTGCGGACATTGCCGATCTTCATGGCCGGTGCGTCCGACGGCATGGCGATGACCGCCCTGACGCCGAACATGGCGGCGGAAGCGGCAACGCCTTGCGCATGATTGCCCGAGGAAAAAGCGACCACGCCGCGGCCGCGCTCCTCGGCCGAGAGCGAGGACAGCTTGTTGTGGGCGCCGCGGAACTTGAACGAGCCGGTACGCTGCAGCGTTTCCGGCTTGAACAGGATACGGCCGCCGAAGCGGCTGTTGAGCTCGGGCGATTCGATCAGCGGCGTCTCGACGATAAGGCCGGAGAGCCGGGCGGCGGCGGCGTGGATATCGGCGATGCCGGGAGGCGTGGTCATGGCGGGTCCTGTAAGATGTGGTCCGGCCATGGTGCACGCAAAGGGCCGCGCGAGGCCAACAAAAAAATGTAACCGTCACAAGGTTTGGGATCACGACGGCCGGCAGCGCTGGCCGTCACCTGCCTGCCGGTCCGTCCAGTTCTACCCTCACCCCAACAACGTCCGCTGCCGCTTGTTGCCGCCGGCCTTGCGCCAGGCGTTGAAGCGATGGGTGGCGGCGGCAAAGGAAATCTTCATCTGCTGGGAGACCGAATAGCGCGACTTGCCTTCGTCGAACATGCGATAGCAGCACTCGACGCCTTCCTCGGTCAGCTTGCCGTCGAGGGTCTTGTTGTGCGGGTTGGCGGGATCGAACTTCTCGATCTGCTGCTCGACCAGACCTTTCAGGCGCTGCAGATCGGCCTCGATGCTGGCTATGAGGTCGAGGACGGGTTTCGGGTCGAAGTGATGGGCGTGCGGCTTTGCAGTCATCGGCGGCTTCCTCGGTTGTTGGCTTGAGTTCCGTCATATAAGTGAACATTTGCCGATAATGAAGAGCCGGCGCCGAATGGCGGCTTCAACAAATCTTGACCACTGCCCAGGCGCACGATTGACCGATGCGGCAGCAAACTTTAGTTTAGAACAATTCTAAACTAGGGTGATTTCCTCATGCTTTCCCGTGTTTTCGGCTTCGGCCGCCGCTCCTTCGATTCGCTCTCCGAACAAGAGATCCTGGCGCTTGCCATCTCGTCGGAAGAAGACGACGGTCGCATCTATCGCGCCTATGCGGATGGGCTGGCGGAGGATTTTCCGCAATCGGCCAAAATGTTCGAGGACATGGCCGAGGAGGAGGACGGTCATCGCGACGCGCTGATCGAGCTTTTCCGCAGGCGTTTCGGGGAGCGCATTCCGCTGATCCGGCGCGAGCATGTGAAGGGCTATTACGAGCGCAAGCCCGACTGGCTGGTCAAGCCGCTCGGCATCGAGCAGGTACGCCGCCAGGCCGAGGCGATGGAGCGGCAGGCCTATCTGTTCTATGTCGAGGCGGCCAGGCGCACCACCGATGCCTCAACCAGAAAGCTGCTCGACGAACTGGCGGCGGCGGAACAGAGCCATGAGAGCATGGCGCAGCGGCTGGAGCAGCAGCACGTGCCGGGCACCGTGAAGGTCGAGGAGGCGACGGCCGAGCAGCGCCAGTTCATCCTCACCTATGTGCAGCCGGGACTGGCCGGACTGATGGACGGCTCGGTATCGACGCTGGCGCCGATCTTCGCCGCCGCCTTTGCCACGCACGACACCTGGCAGACGCTTCTCGTCGGCCTCGCCGCCTCGATCGGCGCCGGCATCTCGATGGGCTTCACCGAGGTCGCCTCCGACGACGGCAAGCTGTCGGGTCGGGGTTCGCCGGTCAAGCGCGGCCTAACCGTGGGCATCATGACGACGCTCGGCGGCCTCGGCCATGCGCTGCCCTACCTAATCCCGCATTTCTGGACGGCGACCGCGGTTGCCGCCGTGGTGGTGTTCTTCGAACTCTGGGCGATCGCCTTCGTCCAGAACCGCTACATGCAGACACCCTTCCTGCGCGCCGCCTTCCAGGTGGTGCTCGGCGGCGCGCTGGTGTTCGCGGCGGGCGTGCTGATCGGGAACGCATAGGGTTCTTCCTTCTCCCCCTTTTGGGAGAAGGAAGGACCTGCCGATTACCCGTTCACCGCCCGGCTATCCACCGGCGCCTCTTGCCTTTCACTCAAGCCATAATCACGCACGACGTGCGCGATGCGCAGGCGGTAACCGGCAAAGATGCCGCCGCGCCCGGCCTGCTGGGCCTGCCGGTGTTCTTGCGTGTTGCGCCAGGCCTTCACCGCTTCCTCGTCGCGCCAGAACGATAGTGACAGGATGCGGTCCGGATTGGCGAGGCTCTGGAAGCGCTCGACCGAGATGAAGCCATCGATGCTTTCAAGCAGCGGCCGCAACTGCGCGGCGATGTCCAGATAGGCATCGCGCCTGCCCGCGGCCGGCTCGACCTCGAAGATGACGGCGATCACGGCAGCACCAGCTTCGCGTGCGGGCCGGACGCCAGTTTCAGGAACATGCGGTCCTCCTTGAGGATGAATTTTTCACGGCGGGCGAATTCGTAGTTTGCCTTGCCGGCCGGGTCGGCGGCAAGCCGGGCCCTATAGGCTTCATAGGCAGCCAGGCTTTCTATGTTGTAGGCCGCATAGGCGGTCGTGGCCGAGCCTTCATGCGGCGCGTAGTAGCCGATCAGGTCGGCGCCGCAGCGCGGAATGGCCTGGCCCCAGTTGCGGGCATATTCCTCGAACGCGGCCTTGCCGAACGGATCGATCTCGTAGCGGATGAAGCAGGTGATGGTCATTTCGGTCTCCCTGAGTTGACGCACAGATAATTCGATCTCTGTCGAAACGTCGCCTACGCCGGTGTGCTAAGCAGTTTCCTGTCAGGAGCATCGTCAGCGCTCCTTGAGCTCAGCGAAGGATAGTGATTATCTGGCGAGAATGCTTCGATAGGGATGAAACTATGCGCGAAGGACCCGACATTGCCCGCATCGCCAGCCTGATCGGCGACCCGGCCCGCGCCAACATGCTCAACGCACTGATGGGCGGCACGGCGCTGACGGCAAGCGAACTGGCGCTCGAGGCCGGCGTATCGATGCCGACCGCCTCCTCGCATCTGTCGAAACTGATGGAAGGCGGGCTGCTGACCGTGGCAAGCCAGGGCCGGCATCGCTATTACGGGCTCGCCGGGCCGCAGGTGGCTGAAATGATCGAAGTCATCGCCGGCGTCGCCGAAACCATCGGCCCCAGGCGCGTGCGGCCGGGCCCGCGCGACGGGGCCATGCGCGTGGCGCGCGTCTGCTACGATCATCTTGCCGGCGAGCAGGCGGTGGCGATGCTCGACCGCCTCATCGACCGGAGGCTGCTGCTGCGAGACCGCGGCGAAATCCGGTTGGCGCCTTCGGCCGCCTCGCATTTCGCGGCGATGGGCATCGATGTGGAGGCAAAGGCCCGGCGGCCGGTGTGCCGCGCCTGCCTCGACTGGAGCGTACGGCGCTCGCATCTCGCCGGCACGCTGGGCGCCGCCATCCTCGACAAGATCCTCACCGAGAAATGGGCGCGCCGGGAGAAGGACAGCCGCGCCGTGATTTTTTCGCCGCCCGGCAAACAGGCGTTCGAGAAGGTGTTTTTGGCTTGAGCTATCCGCGCTGTTGCCAGCATCGATTCGTCGGCGGGACAGGCGCGAAGGATCGCCGCGCTGCAAATGCGGGCAGGATTACCCCCGCTTCAACACCTTCCCCTTCTTGAAGAAATCCTTCCACGGATCGGCTTCCGCGAGTTGCTTCAGCGTCGTCTTGTCGCCGATGGGGAATGCGTTCGGCGGCAGGCCGGCTTCGATCTCGGCCCAGGTCACCGGCATCGACACCGTGGCACCTTTCTTGGCCCGCGACGAGTAGGGCGCCACCGTGGTCGCGCCGCTGCCATTGCGCAGATAGTCGACGAATATCTTGCCGGTGCGCGCCTTCTTCGACAGCGTCGCGGTGTAGCGGTCGGGCGCGCCCTGTTCCAGCGCGCGCGCGAAATCATGGGCGAAGCCTTTCACCTCCTCCCAGTTGGCCGACGGTTTCAGCGGCACGACGACATGAAAGCCCTTGCCACCCGACGTCTTGACGAAATTGGGCAGCGACAGCTCGTCTAGCTTGCCTCTTATGTCGAGTGCCGCCGCCCGCACCGCCTTCACATCGACGCCTTCATCGGGGTCGAGATCGAAGACGATCTGGTCGGGACGTTCGAGCTCGTCGATGGTGCAACCCCAGATGTGGATCTCGACCACGCCGAGCTGGACAAGTGCCGCGATGCCGTCGAAGTCACGGATGAACAGGATTTCCTCGCCATCCGTGGGATCCCTCGTCTTCTCGATCTTGTCATGCATGCCTGGCGAGGCATGCTTCTGGAAGAAGCGCTGGCCGCCGACACCGTCGGGGGCCCTGACCAGGCTGAGCGGGCGGTTGACCACGAATTGTTTCATGCGCGGCCACACCAGCGCGTAATGATCGAGCAGCCCCTGCTTGGATATCTTTTCGTCGGGCCACAGCAGCTTTTCCGGGTGGGACAGCTTCACCGTGGTGGTTGCCGCCCTTGCCGGCGTTGCGCCGCTTGACGCCGGCTTGGCTCGGACCGTGCTTTTGCCTGTCGGTGCCTTCGGCTTTTCCTGCACGACTTCCTCCGCCGGCTTGTCTTCGCGCAGCCCCTGGAACGAGGCGTGGCGTACTATACGGTCGGAGGTCCAACTGCGGAACTCCACTTCGCCGACAAGCTCCGGCTTCACCCAGACCAGGCCCTTGCCTCTCGGCACGGCCTTGTCGAAGGGCGACGACTTCGTTTGCAGCGCATCGAGCTTCTTCTTCAGGGCGTTGGCGCCGCCGGTCGAGAAGCCGGTGCCGACGCGGCCGGCATAGTGCAGCTTGCCGGCCTCGAAATAGCCGAGCAGCAGCGAACGCAGCCCGCGCCCGGTCTTGTCGGACGGCAGGTAGCCGGCGATGACGAACTCCTGTCGCAGCGTGCATTTCGACTTCACCCAGGACGGCCCGCGCCCGCTGCGGTAGACCGCGTCGGCGCGCTTGGAGACGACGCCTTCCAGTCCCATGCGGCAGGCATGCTCAAGCATCACCTTGCCGGGCTCGGCGAAATGGTCGCTGAAGCGGACCGCCGAATCCTCCGGCTGGCCGGCCAGCAATTCCTGCAAGGCCTGCTTGCGCTCGACCAGCGGCTCGCGGCGCAGGTCCCGCCCATTCAGCCGCATCAGGTCGAAGACGTAGTAGATGAAGCGATCCGTGCGCTTCGCCGACAGGTCGGCCTGCAAAAGCGCGAAGGAAGAGACGCCGCTGTCGGCCAGCACGACGATCTCGCCGTCGATGATGGCGTCGCTGCATTTCAATCCGGCGAGCTCGGCGACGATCGCGTCGCCGAATTTCTTCGTCCAGTCGAGGCCGGTGCGGGTGAGCAGCCGCACGTCCGTGCCGGCGATCTGCGTCTGCATGCGATAGCCGTCGAACTTCACCTCATGCAGCCAGTCCTCGCCCGGCGGCGCTTCCCGCTCGAGCGTGGCCAGTTGCGGCTCGATGAAGTCGAGGCGCTTTGCGTGTCCGGCCTTGGCTTGGGCGGCGGCCGGTTTGTTGGAGTGCCAGACCTTCGCCTTCTCCCCTTTCGCGGCCTTGCCCGCCCCGACCTCCTCGATCGTCAGGCCCGACTTCACCGATTTCGGCGCTTCCTCCAGAATATCCTCGCCTGGCCGGGCCGCGCCATCGTCCGACTTGATCAGCAGCCAGTTGTCGCGCTTCTCTCCGGGGCGCGGTCTCAGCCGCACCAGGTGCCAGCGGCCGTGCAGCTTGTGGCCGTTGAGCTCGAAGTTGATATGGCCCTTCTTCATCGCCTTGGCCGGATCGCCCTCGGGCACCCATGTGCCCTCGTCCCAGACGATGACCGAGCCGGCGCCATATTCGCCCTTGGGAATGGTGCCCTCGAACGGCGCATAGTCGATCGGATGGTCCTCGACATGCACGGCGAGCCGTTTCTCGTGCGGATCGAGGCTGGGCCCGCGCGTCACCGCCCAGCTCCACAGCACACCGGCATGTTCGAGGCGCAGGTCGTAATGCAGCCTGGTCGCGGCGTGCTTGTGGATGACGAAGACGCCGCCTGCCTCGCTCTTCTTGCCGCGGGCGACCTTGCCGGGGGGTTCGGCGGTTTTCCTGAAATCGCGCTTGGCGTGATATTGTTCGAGGCTAGCCATCCCTTGATGTCCTCACGCCGATTTGCGCTTGGGCGCGGCTTCTTTCGGCTTGCCGCGTTTGACCGCCGGCTTGGCTTTCGCGGAGGCCTTGCCGCGGCGTTCGCCCGATACGCCGTCCGACGAAAGGCTCTTCTTCAGAGCGTCGAAAAGATTGACGACGTTGGACGGCTTGGGCGCCGCCTTGGCCTTCGGCGCCTTGCGGCCCGCCTTCTTGGCGCGGATCAGTTCGAGCAGCGCATCCTCATACTTGTCCTCGAATTTCGAGGGATCGAACTTCGCCTTCTTCTTGTCGATGATGAGCTCGGCCAGATCGGTCATCTCCTGATCCGTCTTCACCGATTCGATGTCGCCGAAGACGGTGTCCGGCTGGCGCACCGTGTTGTCGTAGCGCAACGTCGTCAGCACCATGCCCTTGCCGAGCGGTTCGATGACCACGGGACGTTCGCGCCGATAGAGCACGATGCGCGCCAGGCCCGCCATCTTCTTGCCGGCCATCGCGTCCCGGATGACGGCGAAAGCGTCCTGCGAGACCTTGTCGGCCGGCGCGACGTAATAGGGCGTATCGAGATAGATCTGCTCGATGGAGGATTTGTCGACGAAGCCGTCGAGGCTCATCGTGTGCGAGGACTCGATCTGGATGGCCTCGATCTCGTCCTCTTCGATGTGGATGAACTTGCCATCGTCGTCCTCGTAGCCCTTTATCTCGTCGCCATCCTCAAGCGGCTTGCCGGTTTCGGCGTCGACATAGATCCGCTTCACCGTGTTGCCGGTCTCGCGGTTGAGGATGCGAAAAGAGACCTTCTCGGCATGGGTGACGACATTGGTCAGTTCGATGGCGCAGGTGACCAGCGAAAGCTTCAGATAGCCTCTCCAGGCGGGACGCGGCGCCATGATGATTTCCTGTAGAGAAAGACCTGGCTGGAACGGACGACGACCCCAACGGTTCCAATCCGGTCGAGCCAAGGCCGGCGCGATTGCCACCGGCCCCGGCTCTTTCAGCCCCTATTCGGCGGCCTGCAGGTTGATCTTGCTTTCCGCTATTTCGGTCAGCTTGCGATCCGTCGCCTGCTCTTCCTTGAGGTTCTTGGCCAGCACGTTGGCGCAGTCGCTGCGGCCAAGCTGCTTGGCCCAGGCGATCAAGGTGCCATAGCGGGTCATCTCATAGTGCTCGACCGCTTGCGCCGAGGCGATCAGCGCCGCGTCCAGCACCTCCTTGTCGTCGACGTCGCCGCTGACGTCGTCGGCTTCCTCGAGGATGCCGTCTATGGCCGGGCAGTTGACTTCCTTGGCCTTGACGCCGTGCAGTTCGAACACCTGCTCGACGCGCTCGACATGGCCCCTGGTCTGCTCGAGATGTTTCTCGAAGCCGGCCTTCAGCTGCGGATCCGTCGCCTTGTCGATCATCTTCGGCAATGCCTTCTCGATCTGCTTTTCGGCATAATAGATGTCGCGCAGCGTGTGCACGAAGAGGTCGTCCAGGGTTTTGATGTCCTTCGAAAAGAAGCCCATGATTGCGGCCCTTCCTTTGCTCTTGCGGTTGCGGGTTAGCGTGGGGCCGCAGGTCGGCGGCCCCATGGGCCGGCCATGCCGGCTCGAAGAATCAACGTCTCGTCCCAGGCCGGGTTCCGGACTTGCGGCGGCGAGCAAGGAAAATTCTCCCGCCAGGGCGAAAGCTGAAACGCAACCGCACCCAGGCGACATCCAAACGAAACATATGTGATGCAAAAGTCACACACGCCGAAATGGCGACAAAAGGCGTGGAAAGACCCCGAATCAGCCGCATTCCGGCCATGAAGCGACGGGTTTTCGACCAGAAATTAACATCGCGTTCACCGACTATTCACGCCTCGACGCTATGATTTCCGCAATTCGGAAGGGACACCCGAAAGTCGGGACAGGGACAGGTAAAATGAACTTCCTCACGCACCTCATCGGCTATGCCGCAGCCATCCGCGAATTCGTCGCGCCGACCTATCGGCCCGAGCGCTACTACATGCGCGGGCCGGGCCCGGCCTGCGCTCGTCGCGGCACCTCGCTGGGCGCGCACTGACCATGACTTTCGAGAGCCGACACAACAGCCGCATCTGCAGGCCTGACGTCGAGTCGCGCGCCACCACCTATCGCGCCGAGCGCCCGACCTTCGCCGATCGGCGGCGTGCGACATCGCCGCGGCTTTGAGACCGCCTTCGCCGGCTTAATGTCTCAGGACACGAGCCGCCGAGGCCCGCGTAAGCGACCTTCTCCAGTCCAGTCGGGTCCAGTCCAAGCCGTCCTTCTGAATACCCTTCGATGCAACCCAGCCGCTGACCGTCTTCGACGGCGTCGGCTCCAGCCGGGATGATCGTGCGCTACCGCGGCCGGCTCGTGCCGTCCGGAGCACACGGCTCCAGCACAATCGTGCCGCCGGCCACCTTGCCGAGTTCTCGGCAACCCTGATCTGTGCACAGTGTCCAACCATCACCGGTCGCGCCGGAGGCGGCGAGCATAAGGCTTCGCTGCGGCCCGGCCTTCGGCGCATAGGCCCACCAGCCGTCTCGCAGCACCGCGCCCTCGGGTGGTTCCATGCCGGCGCCCGAGCCCTTTATGCGCGCCTCGGTGACTTGCAGGCCGGAAGGCATTACCTGCCAGTGCTCCTCCCAGCGCGTGCGCTCCACCGAATGCGTCCAGGACAGGGTGAAGGCGGCGGCCGCCAGCGTCACCGTCTTGCCGGCGGCAAGGATACACAGGCTCATGCTTGGGCCGTCGCCCGCCGCGCGCGCCAGAAATGCCAGCCGATCCAGGCAAACGACAATGCCCAGCCTGTCTCGTCGGTGAGCGGGATCGCCGCGACCAGCAGCACGCCGGCACAGAAGGCGACGAGCCGTTCCCACCACGCCATGCGCCTGGCAAGGAAGCCGACGGCGGCGGCGCCCCACAGCACGATGCCCATGCACGCCTTGACGACGATGTAGGCGACCTCGACGGGGTAGCCGAACTGGGCGGCGACCGGGCCTGGATCCTGCAGCATGAGCGCCGGCGTGTAGACCGCCATGAACGGCACGACGAAGCCGGCAATGGCAAGCTTGGTCGCCTGGATGCCGATCTTGAGGCCGCTTTCCCTGGCCATCGGGGCGGCCGCGAAGGCGGCCAGCGCCACCGGCGGCGTGAGATCGGCCATGATGCCGAAGTAGAAGACGAACATGTGGCTGACCACCAGCGGCACGCCGAGCGACAGCAGCGCCGGGCCGGCCAGCGAGGAGGTGATAATGTAGTTGGGAATGGTCGGGATGCCCATGCCGAGCACCAGGCAGGTGAGCATGGTCAGCACCAGAGACAGGAACAGATTGTCCTGGCCGATGGAGATGATCCAGCCGATGAAGGTGGAGGCGATGCCGGTGAGCGTCAGCGTGCCGATGACGATGCCGACGATGGCGCAGGCGATGCCGACCGGCAGCGCGTTCTTGGCCCCTTCGGCGAGTGAATCCACGCAGATCCGCAGCGTTTCGCGCCCGCCCTTGAAGGCGAAGCAGGCGACGACGAGAGCGACGATGACGAGGCCGAGTATGTTGACGCCGAAGCGCATGAACGAGGCGGCGGCAAGCCCGAGCGCCAGCCAGAAGACGACGCGGAAGGCGAGCGGTCCGATCAGGGCCGCCAGCGGCGTGCCGAGGATGAGCACGATGGTCAGCGCCAGCCCCATCGTGCCGGCGAAGATCGGTGTGTAGCCGGCAAACAGGAGATAGATGAGGGCCGCCAGCGGCAGCACCAGCGGCCAGTGCTGGCGCACGGCATCCCAGGGATTGGGCAGTTCGGCCTTGGCCATGCCGTGCAGGCCGGCCTTGCCGGCTTCCAGATGCACCTGCCAGAAACAGGCGCCGAAATAGAGCAGCGCCGGGATGATCGCCGCCTTGACCACTTCGGCATAGGGGATGTTCAGCGTCTCGGCCATGATGAAGGCGACCGCGCCCATCACCGGCGGCATGATCTGGCCGCCCATCGAGGAGGTCGCCTCGACGGCGCCGGCGAAGGCCGAGCGGAAGCCGAAGCGCTTCATCAGCGGGATGGTGAACTGGCCGCTGGCCACGACATTGGCAACGCCGGAGCCGGAGATGGTGCCCATCAGCGCCGAGGACAAAACGCAGACCTGCGCCGGGCCGCCGCGCCACGAGCCGACCAGGCCGAGCGCGAAATCGTTGAACAGCGCGATCATGCCGGCGCGTTCGAGGAAGGCGGCGAAGACGACGAAGATGAAGATATAGGCGGCCGAGACATAGACCGGCGTGCCGTATATGCCTTCGGTGCCATAGGCGAAAGTGTCGACGAGCTGGGCGAAATCGTAGCCGCGATGGATGAAGGGCGGCGGCAGATGGTTGCCGACGAAACAATAGGCGAGAAAGATGAAAGCGATGATCGCCAGCGGCAGTCCCATCAGCCGCCGGGCCGCCTCGAAGACCAGCACCACCAGCACCGCGCCGACGACAAGATCCGGCGTGGTGAGGAAACCGGAGCGGCGGATGAGGTCGGTGTAGAACACCCAATTGTAGAGACCGGTGCCGAAGCCGAGCACGCCGAACGCCCAGAACACGGCCTTGGCCGGCAGGCTTCGGGCGCGCAGGTTGGCGATCAGGCCAAAGCCGAGCAGCAGCAGGAAACCGACATGCATGGCCCGCACCACCTGGCTCGGGATGCTGCCATAGGCGGCGACGTAGATCTGGAACACGGAAAAGGCAACGGCGATGAGGAAGGCAGCCTTGCCGGCGATGCCGTCGCCAAAGCCCGGCGGCAAGCCTTCGACCTGCTCTTCGGCGACGGGGAGATGGAAGGTGGAGGATTTGCCGTCGGCTGCTTCGCTCATCCGACGCACTCCAAAATGAGCGAATGACAGTGCGAGGCGCCCCCCTCTGCCCTGCCGGGCATCTCCCCCTCAAGGGGGGAGATCGGCAGTATCGGTGTCGGCGTTCTTTCAGCAACGTCAGCAGTTGGCGAAGGAGGTGACGACGGCCAATCTCCCCCCTCGAGGGGGAGATGTCCGGCAGGACAGAGGGGGGCGCGTCGCGAGGACATCTTAGCTAGTCCTCGCCTACTTCAGCAGCCCCTTCTCCTTGTAATAGCGTTCCGCGCCCGGATGCAGCGGCACCGGCATGCCGTCGAGCGCCTTGGCAGGGTCGATCGCCTTGGCGGCGGCGTGGGCGGCTGCGAGTTGGTCGAGATGCTCGAACAGCAGCTTGGTCATCTGGTAGGCCGTCTCGTCGGAGACATCGGCGCGGGTGACGAGGAAATTGCCGACGGCGGCGGTCGCGACGTCCTCAGCCTGGCCCTCATAGGTGCCCTTCGGGATGACGACCGACAGATAGGGCGCGCCGATCTTGGCGACATCCTCGGCCGGCACGGCGACGACATTGATCGGCACCGAGGTGGCGAGGTCGCGGATCGAGGCGACCCCAAGGCCGGCCGACTGCAGCGTGGCATCGAGCTGGCGGTTCTTGATCAGCTCGACCGATTCGGCGAAGGGCAGGTATTCGACCCGGCCGAGATCCTCGTATTTCAGCCCGGCGGCGGCAAAGATGGCACGCGCATTGAGCTCGGTGCCGGAGGCCGGCGCGCCGACCGACAGGCTCTTGCCCTTGAGGTCGGCCAGCGTCTTGATGCCGGATTCCTGGCTGGCGACGATCTGGATGTAGTTGGGGTAGATGGCGGCGATGCCGCGCAATTTGTCGAGCTTGCCGGGGAAGCCGGCCTCGGCATTGCCTTCGGCGGCCATCTTGACGGAATCGCCGAGCGCGAAGGCGATCTCGCCCTTGCCCTGCTGCAGCAGATTGAGGTTCTCGACCGAAGCCTTGGTGGCCTGCACCTGGGTGCGGGCGCCTGCGATGCCCTTGCTGTAGATTTCCGACAGCGCCACGCCGAGCGGGTAGTAGACGCCCGACGTGCCGCCGGTCAGCACGTTGATGAATTCCTGTGCCCTGGCCGAGGCAATGCCGAGCCCAAGCGATAGCGCCATTGCGCCGGCCGCAACGAACTTCGTTCTGAAATGGAACATCCGGTTTCCTCCCTGAAATATTGGCTGCCGCACCACCTCCTCGATGCGAACCGGCCAAGTTTAGACGGCGGGCCGCAAATGCCAACCCGCAATTGCATTCATTAGACGAACGGTTGAATGGATGCGGAAACAGCTCCCGGCTTGCGCGGGACGCGACCGTGGCCGAAAGATTTTTTCCGGCACCTGTCGAAATCGGCCCTTGCCGCGCGACATATGTCCGGCTCGCAAGGACGCGGCCTATGAAACCACGGGAGAAGACCCATGCGATACATGCTTTTGATCAACAACGACGAAGCCGCACTGGCGAACACGCCGATCGAAAAGGCCCAACAGATGAGCGCGGCCTATGGCGCCTATACCGAAGCGTTGAAGAAATCCGGCGCGTGGCTGGCCGGAGAAAGGCTGCGCCCGACTCAGGCAACCACCTCGGTGCGGATCACCGACGGCAAGACCAACGTGATCGACGGCCCCTATGCCGACACCAAGGAGCAGCTTGCCGGCTTCTACATGATCGAAGCGGCCGACATCGATACCGCCATCGAATGGGCGGCGCGCTGCCCGGCGGCCAGCACAGGCACGGTCGAGTTGCGGCCGATTTGGGAAATGGCCGAATACATGCCCAAGAAATGACGATGTGATGGACAGCAGCTCGCAGATTGCCCGGGCAGCCGCCGAGGCCGCCGCCCGGCAAAGCTACGGCAAGCTGGTCGCCTGGCTCGCGGCGCCCACGCGCGACGTGGCCGCCGCCGAGGACGCGCTGGCCGACGCCTTTGCCGCGGCGCTCGAACGCTGGCCACGAACCGGCGTGCCCGAAAAGCCGGAGGCCTGGCTGCTTGCCGTGGCAAGGCGGCGGCGTGTCGACGCGGTGCGGCGGCGGCTCACCAGCGAAGCCGGCCGCGACCATCTCAAGCTGATTGCCGAGGAGGCGGAGGCGTGCATGACCGACCAGGACCTGCCCGACGAACGGCTGCGGCTGATGTTCGCCTGCGCGCATCCGGCGATCGAACCTGGCGTGCGCGCGCCGCTGATCCTGCAGGCCGTGCTTGGTTTCGACGCCGCGACGATCGCCTCCGCCTTCCTGGTTCCGCCGGCGACAATGGGCCAGCGCCTGGTGCGGGCCAAGGCCCGCATCCGTGAAGCCGGCATTCCGTTCCGCGTACCGGAGCGGGCCGAACTCGGCGAGCGCCTGGATACCGTGCTGGAGGCCATATACGCGACCTTCGCCGAGGGCTGGTCCGACCCGGCGGGCACAGAGACGCGGCGCCGGAACCTGGCCACCGAAGGGATCTGGCTCGGCAGGCTGGTGGCCTCGCTGCTGCCGGACGAACCGGAGGCGCTGGGCCTGCTTGCGCTGATGCTGTTCGCCGAGGCGCGCCGTACCGCGCGCCGCGATGGGTCCGGAGATTATGTGCCGCTCGCCGAGCAGGATCATGCGCTTTGGGATCATGCCTTGATCGACGAGGCGGAAACCCTGCTCGGCCGCGCCGCCTCCATGGGCGTGATCGGCCGCTACCAGCTCGAGGCGGCCGTGCAGTCCGTTCACGCGGCGCGGCGGCTGAGCGGCGAGACCGACTGGGTGGCGATCCGCGAATTCTACGACGCGTTGCTTTCGATCGCACGATCGCCCGTGGTGGCGATCAACCGCGCGGTGGCGATCGCCGAAGCCGAGGGCGCCGTGGCGGGGCTGGCGGCGCTGTACGTGCTTGGCGACGACAAGCGGCTCAATGATTACCAGCCCTATTGGGCAGCGCGCGCCGGCCTTCTGGCCAGGCTCGGCCAGGTGCCGCAGGCGGTCGAAGCCTATGACCGTGCGATCGGCCTTGAAAGCGATCCGGCGGTACGCCGCTTCCTGCAGGGAAAACGCGCGACGCTCAGGCATTGAAATGCCTGAGCGCGGTGCTTTGCCGATGAATTGTTCAGCCCGGCCACATTTCGTGCGATGCGTTGAGCGTCTTCATCAGCGGGTGCTCGCGAAGCCTGGCCCACAGGCGTTCGATGTCGGGCCAGGCAGTGCGTGCCTTGCCGCTGTCGGGATGCCAGGCCACCAGCATGGCCAAATAGATATCGGCCACCGACATCGCCTCGCCTGCCAGCCAGTCGCGGCCGCGCAAGGCGGCATCGACGACGGCAAAGCCGCGGTCCATCTCGGCCACGGCCGCCTGCTTGACGGCCTTGGCGCCGTCGGCGTCGGCCGTGTAGCGCGGCGCGTAGTAGAAACGCAGCACCGCCGGATAGAGGGCGGACGACATGAACGCCATCCAGCGCAGGAAGTCGGCGCGGGCCGGTTCATCGGCCGCCGGCGCCAGCCCGGCCCGCGGATGGCGTTCGGCGAGCAGGATGCAGATGGCCGCCGATTCGGTCAGCGAGCGGCCGTCCGGCAAGGTCAGCACCGGCACCTGGTTCAGCGGGCTGATGTGGAGGAAAGCGGGATCGGGCCGATCGGATTTCGGTACGTCGATCTGCTCGAACGGCGCCTTGGCCAGCGCCAGGGCCGCCTCGACAACGAAGCCGCCGCTGCCGGGACGGGTGTAGAGCTTGTACATGAGGTCCTCCGCCGGCCCTGCGGGGGCCGGGGGCGATATGAACCGGAAGCAGGGCGCTGCTCAAGCCCGTGGCATCCGCCACGGCGGGTTTTTTCAGCGGGCCAGGCGAGGCGGAAATAGAATCTGTTGACCTTGGCGGGACAGCGCGCGCTTCTGCCCGGCAGGGCAGAGGGTCGTGGAGGATCGCGAGGCCATGCTGGCCTAAGCGCCCAGCCCTTCGAACAGGATCGTCGACAAATAGCGCTCGGCGAAGGACGGGATGATCACCACCAGGTTCTTGCCCTTGTTCTCCGGCCGCGAGCCGACGACGATCGCCGCCTGCAAAGCGGCGCCCGAGGAGATGCCGACCGGCACGCCTTCCAGCCGGGCGACGAGGCGGGCATTGGCGACCGAATCCTCGTTCGAGACCGTGACGATTTCGTCATAGATGGTGGTGTCGAGGATTTTTGGCGCGAAGCCGGCGCCGATGCCCTGGATCTTGTGCGGACCGGGCTGGCCGCCCGACAGCACCGGCGAGGTTTCCGGTTCGACCGCGACGACATGCAGCGAAGGCTTGCGCTTCTTCAGCACCTGGCCGACGCCGGTGATGGTGCCGCCGGTGCCGATGCCGGAGACGATGATGTCGACCTCGCCATGGGTGTCGTTCCAGATCTCCTCGGCAGTCGTCGTGCGATGGATCTCAGGATTGGCCGGGTTCTCGAACTGCTGCGGGATGATGGCGTTGGGGATGGTGGCCGCCAGTTCGTCGGCCTTGGCGATGGCGCCCTTCATGCCTTTCGGCCCTTCGGTCAGCACCAGTTCGGCGCCGAGCAGCGCCAGCATCTTGCGGCGCTCGACCGACATGGTCTCGGGCATGGTGAGGATCAGCTTGTAGCCCTTGGCGGCGGCGGCGAAGGCAAGCGCTATGCCGGTATTGCCCGAAGTCGGCTCGATCAGCGTCGTCTTGCCGGGAGCGATCTTGCCCGATGCCTCGAGCGCCTCGATCATCGCCACGCCGATACGGTCCTTGACCGAGGCGATCGGGTTGAAGAATTCGAGCTTGGCAAGGAGATGGGCAACGATGCCCTTCTCCTTGGCGAATTTGTCGAGCCGCACCAGTGGCGTGTCGCCGATCGTATCGGTGATGGAATTGTAGATGCGGCCACGGCCGGGAACACGGGCGGAGGCGGCGAACTTGTTCATTGGTTTGGCTCCCAGAATGTCAGGCGGATGGAACTGATCTCAGACGGATGGCCGCCAAGATAGGCCTTCCACGGACGCAAGATAGACCGTCGCCCGAAAATATCCGAGTGGGGCCCGTGTCTAAAACGCCTCGGCCTCGGAAAAGCGTTCCCGCAAAAGCCGGTCCGGCGGAATGCCTTGGCAAAAATGGCCCTATTGGCGGGCGGCGATCGCCGCCGCCGCGCCGACCATGAAACCGGCCGCGGTGCGGTTCAGCGCCTTCAGGGCGCGCGGCGAGCGCAGGAACCAGCGCGCCTTGGCCGCCAGCGCCAGATAAGGCACCAGCACCACGAACAGGACGAGGACGGTGAGTGCGGCGAGGATGCCGTAGTCGGCCAGCGTGATGGTCTTGAGGTCGACGATGGTCGGCGTGATGGCGAGATAGAAGATCATCGTCTTCGGATTGCCGAGCGTCACCGTCAGGCCGGCGAGGAAGCTCGACGCCAGCCCGCCCTTGCCTTTCCTGGCCTCGACCGTCTCGGGCGTGATGCCGGCGGTCCAGAAGCGCCAGCCGAGGAAGGCGAGATAGGCGACGCCGGCCCATTTGACGGCGAGGAACACCAGGCCGAAGGTCTGCGCGACAAAGGCAAGCCCAAGCACCACGGCGGTGAGATAAAGGAGGTCGCCGAGCATCAGGCCGAAGGACATGGCCAGCGACGAGCGGAAGCCGGAACCGAGCGCGCGCGCCACAAGCGCGGTGATGCCGGGGCCGGGAATGGCCGCGGCCAAGCCGAGGGCGGCGCTGTAGGCGAGGAAGCCGGTGAGGGTCATGGATCGAGCCTTGCGTCCGCGAAACTGCTGGGACGGCGCCTTGTCGCACAGAGTTTCGCGGGCGGGAATTGCCTGGAGCCGGATTTGGTTGCACCAGGCATGCCCCGTGCCCGGGACCTCCCAAGCGGATCAGGACCGCCCGTCGCCGTAGGTCACGCGCCAGATGGTGCCGTTGCCGTCCTCGGTGACGATCAGCGCGCCGTCGCTCGCCACCGCCACGCCGACAGGCCGGCCCCAGACCTCGCCGCCGGAGGTGAGGAAGCCGGTCATGAAGTCCTCATATTCGCCGGTCGGCTTGCCGTCCTTGAACTTGAGCCGCACCACCTTGTAGCCGGTCCTGTTGCCGCGGTTCCACGAACCGTGCAGGGCGACGAAGGCGTCGCCCCTGTATTCGGCCGGAAAACCGGATCCCGCGCGGACATTCCTGCCGTCGTAGAAGGCGATGTTGAGCGGCGCCGAATGCGCCTGCATCAGAATGTCGGGGACGGTGACCTTGCCGGCAAGGTCGGGACGCGCGCCCTTGTGGCGCGGATCCTCATTGTCGCCGATATAGTACCAGGGCCAGCCGTAGAAGGCGCCTTCCTTCACTTCGGTCGCATATTCGAACGGCACGTTGTCGCCGAGCGCGTCGCGCTCGTTGACCACGCACCACAGCGCGCCCGCCGCCGGCTGGATGGCCATGCCCGAACAGTTGCGCAGGCCGGTGGCGACGATGCGCCCATTCCTACCGTCCGGGTCGAAAGCCCTGACGTCGGCGCGGCCTTCCTCCGCGCCCCAGGTGGCGCCGAGCGGCTTCGACCTGGCCCAGGCGTCGAGCCCGCCCCGCGGTTTCCTTGCCATGTCCTGGGCGGCGTTCGAGCCGGAGCCGACCGAGAGATACAGCGTCTTGCCGTCCGGCGAGAAGGCGATGTCGCGGGTCCAGTGATGAGTGGCCGGAATATCGCGGACGACGGTTTCCGGCTCGCCGGAGGCCTCCAGGTCGCCATCGCGGTAGGGAAAGCGCACGATGCTGTCGCTGTTGGCGACATAGACCCATTGCGGGTTGTCCCCTGGCGGGTAGAAGGCGATGCCGTAGGGCTGGTTGAGATTGCTGGCGAAGACGCCGTCCCTGACAGGTTTCGCGCTGCCCTCGCCCAGACGGTAGACGCGGATCTGGTTGGCCTCGCTGTCGGCGACGAACAGGTCGCCGTTGGGCGCGACGCGCACGACGCGCGGATTGTCGACGCCCGAAGCGATCAGTTCCGCCGAAAAGCCGGCCGGCAGCCGCGGCTCGGCGCCTTGCGGCCTTTGCACCGGACCGGCGCTGTTCGAGGCGGATCTGGTGACATAGGGCCGGGGCCGGTCTTGCGGCCTGATCAGCCGGCGCACGCCCGGCTCATCGGCCCGCCAGTCACCGAATGCGGCCGCGCCCTTGAGCACCGGCTCTTCCTGCTGGGCCAATGCCGTCGCGGCGAAGAGCAAGGCTGCGGGGATCGCCACGGCGCCGGCAAGTCTGATCATCCCAGTCTCCAGCTTCTCGCTTCTTCCTGCATGTCGTTGTCCCAAAACCGAGGATCACATGCATCAAGGGAACGGGCGGGCTCGGCAGTCGTTCCGGACGACACGGGGAGTTGAAGGAATTCGGGTCAGCTATCCGCGTCGAGATCGGCGTCGAGGTTCTTTTCCAGTTCGACGAGGTCGGCCGGCAGCGGCATGCCCATGGCGCGGATTTCGCGCAGCTTCTCGCGCAATTGCTCCTGCACTTCGCGCACATCCTCAGGCTGGTTGACCATCTCCTCCAGCAGCAGGCTGATCTGGGCCTTGAACGATTCCAGCGCCATCTTTTCTCTCCTCGGCCGGCTGGATCGATCCCAGCTCTCAGCGCAGCATGCGCGATATCAGCTGCGCCGTATAGTCGACCATCGGGACAATGCGGGCGTAGTTGAGCCGGGTCGGGCCGATGACTCCGAGCGCGCCGACGACGCGAGCGTCCTTGTCGCGGTAAGGCGCCACGACCAGCGACGAGCCGGAGAGCGAGAAAAGCTTGTTTTCCGAGCCGATGAAGATGCGCACGCCCGGTCCCGCCTCGGCGAGGTCGAGCAGCTGGATCAGCCCGTCCTGCGTCTCCATGTCCTCGAACAGGTGGCGCAGGAGTTCGATGTCGGCCTGGGCGGTGACGTTTTCGAGCAGATTGGCGCGGCCGCGCACGATCAGGCGCGCCGGCAGGCCGCTTTCCGCGCCGGCCCACACCGCCAGCCCTTTCTCCACCAGGTCCTGCGACAGCGTGTCGAGCGCTGCCCTTGTCTCTTCCTTGATACGCTCGACCTCCGCCCGCGCCTCGGCCAGCGTACGGCCGCGAATATGGGCGTTGAGAAAATTCGAGGCCTCGTGCAATTGCGAGACGGTGATGCCGGCCGGCAGATCGATGACCCGGTTCTCGACGTCGCCGTTCTGCGACACCATCACGGTCAGCGCCTTGGTGGGCTCGAGCTGGATGAACTCGATGTGCTTGAGCGCCACCTCGTTCTTGGCGGCCAGCACCAGGCCGGCGCCGCGCGACATGCCCGACAGCATCTGGCTGGCCTCGGTCAGCATGTGTTCCAGCGTGGCGCCCGAGCCGGAGGCGCGCACCTGCGCCTCGATGCTGCGCCGCTCCTCGTCGGAGAGGTCGCCCAATTCCATGAAGGCGTCGACGAAGAAGCGCAGGCCGGCCTGCGTCGGCAGGCGACCGGCCGAGATGTGCGGCGCGTAGATCAGGCCGAGATGTTCGAGATCGCTCATCACGTTGCGGATGGTGGCGGGCGACAGCGAGGACGGCAGGATGCGCGACAGGCTGCGCGATCCCACGGGCTCGCCGTCCCTCAGATAGGAATCGACGATACGCCGGAAGATGTCGCGCGAACGCATGTCGAGCGCCTGAAGTGCGGGCGCCTGAAGTGCCGGCGCGTGAAGAGCGAGCGACTGCGAAGCGGGATCGACTGCCTTGGTCATTGCGGCCATAACCTCCGGTTCAAGGATATAGACTTCGCGGCGCTGCGCGCAACCCGGTGTCGCGTTGCGCGATCAGCCGGTGTCGCACTTGCGATCACCCCGGTGTCGTGTTGCGCGATCGCCCCGGTGTCGCCGCGTTTGCGGCCGCCGGTCCATTTTCCTTTACGCCGTGCCCCGCATGCGTCTAAAAGCCGGCCAAGATTCAAAAAAGCTGACAAGAAAGCAGGCCGAATGCGCCCCTCCAAACGCCAGTTCGACGAAATGCGCGCCATCTCCTTCGAGCGCGGCGTCTCCAAACATGCCGAAGGCTCGTGCCTGGTGAAGTTCGGCGACACGCATGTCTTGTGCACGGCAAGCCTGGAGGAAAAAGTGCCGGGCTGGATGCGCAATTCCGGGAAAGGCTGGGTGACGGCCGAATACGGCATGCTGCCGCGCTCGACAGGCGAGCGCATGCGCCGCGAGGCCTCCGCCGGCAAGCAGGGCGGGCGCACGCTGGAGATCCAGAGGCTGATCGGCCGCTCGCTGCGCGCCGTGGTCGACCTGCAGGCGCTGGGCGAGCAGCAGATCACCGTCGACTGCGACGTCATCCAGGCCGATGGCGGCACCCGCACCGCCTCGATCACCGGCGGCTGGGTGGCGCTCTACGATTGCCTGCGCTGGATGGAGGCCCGGCAGATGGTGAGCGTCGCCAAGGTGCTGAAGGACCATGTCGCGGCGATTTCCTGCGGCATCCATGACGGCCAGCCGGTCATCGACCTCGACTATATCGAGGATTCCTCCGCCGGCACCGACGCCAATTTCGTGATGACCGGCAAGGGCGGCATCGTCGAGATCCAGGGCACGGCCGAGGGCGAGCCCTTTTCGGAAGGGCAGTTCGCCGAGCTGATGGGCCTGGCCAAGAAAGGCATCCAGAGGCTGGTGAGTTTGCAGCAGATGGCGGTGGCGTAGTTTATTCATGCGGAGCTTGGGCACCCCCCTCTGCCCTGCCGGGCATCTCCCCCGCAAAGGGGGAGATCGGCTGTTGTCTAGAACTTCGCCAATAATCAGCATAGAACATCATGAGCCGGCGCTCACGCCGCCCATCTCCCCCCTTGCGGGGGAGATGGCCGGCAGGCCAGAGGGGGGTGCCTCGTGATCCCCTCTGCCATTCTTGAATCCGCTCTTTATGTCAAAGACCTCGCCGAAGCCGAAGCCTTCTACACCGACATCCTCGGCCTCACTCCTCTCGGCAAGATCGAGGGCCGCCATCTCTTCTTCCGTTGCGGAGCCGGCGTGCTGCTGATCTTCAACGCCGAGGCGACCAAGGTCCCGCCCGCGCCCGACGCGAGGCTGAAAGTGCCGCCGCACGGCACATCAGGCGAAGGCCATCTCTGCTTTGCGGCGACCGCCGATGAAATCAGCCGCTGGAAATCCCATCTGAAGGCGAAGAACATCGCCATCGAAAGCGAATTCGAATGGCCGCAAGGCGGCCGCTCGCTTTATATCCGCGATCCTTCCGGCAATTCGATCGAATTCGCCGAGCCGAGAATCTGGGGACTTTGATGCATTCTCTCGATGGAAAAAAGATCGTCGTCGCCAGCCACAATGAAGGCAAGCTGCGCGAATTCGCCGATCTGATGGCGCCATTCGGATTCGAGGCGAAATCGGCGAAGGACTATGGCTTGCCCGAACCCGAAGAGACCGGCACCACCTTCCAGGAGAATGCCTATATCAAGGCCTTCGCCGCGGCCAAGGCGACGGGCCTGCCGGCGCTGTCGGACGATTCGGGCCTGTGCGTCGACGCGCTTGACGGCGCGCCCGGCGTCTACACCGCCAACTGGGCCGAAACGCCTGATGGCAGCAGGGATTTCGGCATCGCCATGCAGCGCACCGAAGTGGCGCTGCAGGAAGTCGGCGCCGCCTCGGCCGAGCAGCGCAAGGGTCGCTTCGTCGCCGTCATCTGCCTCGCCTTTCCCGATGGCGAGGCCGAATATTACCGCGGCGAGGCCGAAGGCACGCTGGTCTGGCCGCCGCGCGGCGAGCTCGGATTCGGCTACGACCCGGTGTTCCTGCCCGACGGCTTCAAAAAGACCTTCGGCGAGATGAGTGCCGAGGAAAAACACGGCTGGAAACCCGGCCAGGCCACGGCGCTGTCGCACCGCGCCCGCGCCTTCCAGAAATTCGCCCAAGCCCGATTGGGTCTGGCCAGGTCAGGTTCGGCATGATCAGGCCCGGCGCCACCATGCCGCTCGACCGCAGCCCCGGTTTCGGCGTCTATGTGCATTGGCCGTTCTGCGCGGCCAAATGCCCCTATTGCGACTTCAACAGCCATGTCCGCCACCAGCCGGTCGACCAGGAGCGCTTTGCCGCCGCCTTCGAGGCGGAACTGGCGACGATGCGCCAGCGCACCGGCCCACGCGAGGTGACCAGCATCTTTCTCGGCGGCGGCACGCCGTCGTTGATGAAGCCGGAAACGGTGGCCAGGGTCCTGGACGCCGTGGCGAAGAACTGGACGGTGCCCGACGGCATCGAGGTGACGCTGGAGGCCAATCCCTCCTCGGTCGAAGCCGAACGCTTTCGCGGCTATCGCGCGGCGGGCGTCAACCGGGTCTCGCTCGGCGTGCAGGCGCTGAACGACAAGGATCTGCGCTTCCTTGGCCGGCTGCACAATGTGGACGAGGCGCTGCACGCGATCGGGCTCGCGCGGGAGATATTCCCAAGGCTCTCCTTCGACCTGATCTACGCACGGCCAGGCCAGACGCCGGAGGCCTGGGCATCGGAGCTCGAACAGGCGATCGGCCACGCCGCCGACCATCTGTCGCTCTATCAGCTGACCATCGAGGAAGGCACGCCGTTCCACGCGCTGCACGCGGCGAAGAAATTCATCATCCCCGACAACGACCACGCCGCCGACCTTTATGCGCTGACGCAAGAGGTGACATCAGCCCATAGTTTGCCGGCGTATGAGATCTCAAACCACGCCCGGCCGGGTGCCGAAAGCCGGCACAATCTGACCTACTGGCGCTATGGCGAATATGTCGGCGTCGGCCCCGGCGCGCATGGCCGCTTCGTCGAGAACGGCCACCGCGTCGTGACCATCGCGGAGAGGATGCCGGAAACCTGGGCCAATCTGGTCGAGGCCAAGGGCCATGGCGTCACCGGCGGCGAGACCCTGACGCGCTCCGAAGAGGCTGACGAGTTCCTGCTGATGGGACTGAGGCTGGCGGAAGGCATCGACCTGTCGCGTTACGAAGCGTTTTCCGGGCGCGGCCTGTCGAGCGCGCGGCTGTCGGTGCTGCAGGGCGAAGGGCTGGTGGCGCCGATCGGCAACGCCCGCCTGCGCGCCACGCCCGCCGGCATGATCGTGCTCGACGCCGTGGTGGCCGATCTGGCGCGGTAGGCGGGGATGCTGCTCCCAATCTCGAAGCCAAGATTACGCTTCTGAGGCAGCTGTTTCGCGGTATCTGAGTTGAGACCCGACCGGTGAGGCTATCCGAATGAACCTGACGCTTTCCTGGCAATTCTGGGCGCTGTTGTCGGCGACTTTCGCGGCACTGACGGCGATCTTTGCCAAGGTCGGCATCGAGACCATCAATTCCGATTTCGCCACCCTCATCCGGACAGCCATCATCCTGGTCGTGCTTGCGGCGATCCTCGCCGCCAGCGGCCAATTCCAATCGTGGGCCTCGATCTCCGGGAAGACCTGGCTTTTCCTTAGCCTGTCGGGACTGGCGACCGGAGCCTCGTGGCTCTGCTATTTCCGCGCGCTGAAAATCGGCAATGCGGTGCAGGTGGCGCCCATCGACAAGCTAAGCGTCGTGCTTGTGGCGGTGTTTGGCGCGGTCTTTCTCGGCGAGCGGCTCACCGGTGCGAACTGGCTTGGCGTCGCCCTTATCGCGGCGGGCGCGGTGCTGGTCGCTTATCGAGGGTAGTGCTGCGCCGTGGCGGGCGTTCTTGGTTTCGAGACGGGTGATGAAAATATCGAAGCGATTGGGCATCGTCCGGTCAGTGCTCCGTCGTGCTGTCGGGTTCGTTGTCGGGTAGCTTGATCTCTGGTGGCGGGCGGCTTCCCGTCTCCTTGCGCGGCAAAGCGCTTGCGGCCTGCATAGTAGGGCTCGAAAGCGTCCTGTATGATCAGTCTGTCCATCCTGTCCTCCCGGGGGAATCAGGGGCTAAATCTGCGAAAGACGGTTTCGTTCCCTACTGTGGCGAAGGAATGGCGCTCGCCTTGCATTACAGCGGCTTTTGCAACCCGGCGCGGGCCGTGCCAAACAGGGCGGATGATTTCGGAACGTCCTTCGCGGCTCCATCTGGACGCGGGCGCGCCGCTGACGGAGAAGGGCACCGGTGACTGGCGAGACGGGAAAGCGCAGCTATGTGATCGGGCAGACCGAGATCGCGGCCCGGCCGCTCGAACCCGCGCTCTATCTGGTGGCGACGCCGATCGGCAATCTCGCCGACATCACGCTGCGCGCGCTTGAGACGCTGGCCGCCGCCGACATGGTCGCCTGCGAGGACACGCGCGTGTCGCGCGTGCTGCTCGACCGCTACGGCATCCGCCGCCGCACCACGGCCTATCACGAGCACAATGCCGGCGAGGCCGGGCCGAAATTGATAGCGGCGCTCCAGTCGGGGCAGAGCGTGGCGCTGATCTCGGATGCCGGCACGCCGCTGGTTTCCGATCCCGGCTACCGGCTGGTCGGCGAGGCGCTCGACCAGGGTATTCGCGTCGTGCCCATCCCCGGTCCGTCCGCGCCGCTTGCCGCGCTCACCGCATCCGGCCTGCCTTCGGATGCCTTCCTGTTCGCCGGCTTCCTGCCGGTCAAGGCGGGGCAGCGGCTGGCGCGGCTGGACGCGCTTAAAGCGGTGCCGGCGACGCTGATCTTCTTCGAATCGCCGCGCCGGCTGGCCGAGTCTCTCGGCGCGATGGTCGAGGCGCTTGGCGGCGAGCGCAAGGCAGCGATCGGCAGGGAATTGACCAAGACCTTCGAGGAGATGCGCACCGGCACGCTGCGGGCGCTGGCCGACCACTATGCGGCGGCCGATACGCCGAAGGGCGAGATCGTGGTGTGCGTCGGTCCGGCCGAAGCCAGGGCGGACGAGCCGGCCGATATCGACCGGATGCTGTTGTCGCTCGCCGCCGAAATGCCGGCTTCGAAGGCGGCGGCGGAAGCGGCGAAGATGACCGGCGGCCAGAAGCAGGCGCTTTACCGGCGGCTGCTGGAACTCAGGGATGCCTCTGGAGAGGACCGTGGCTAGGCTCCCGAGCGCCAGCCGTCAAAAGGCCTACCGGCGCGGCCATCGCGGCGAATGGCTGGCGGCGGCGGCGCTGGTGCTGAAAGGCTACCGGATCCTGGCGCGCCGCCATCGCACCCGTTTCGGCGAGATCGACCTGATCGCGCGGCGCGGAGACCTGGTGCTGTTCGTCGAGGTCAAGGCGCGCCGCACGCTGATGGAAGCGATGGAGGCGATCGCCCATGAATCGGAGCGCCGCATCGAAGGCGCCGCCGACATCTGGCTGTCGCGCCAGCCGGATTACGGCAGGCTGTCGATGCGGTTCGACATGATCGCCGTGCTGCCATGGCGCTGGCCGGTGCATGTCCCGAACGCGTTTTACGGGCGCAATTGAGGGCTGCGTCGCTCGGGTTCAGTGTTCGACGGGCCATTCGCCCGCGCCAAGTGCCGCGATCGCCGCGATTATGCGCCGGAACGCCTCGGCGGCAGCCGGCACGGTGGTGCGGGCGCGCAGGAAACTGTGCACGAGGCGCTTCTCCTCGCGCCAGCTCGCTTTGCCGCCGGCGGCCAGGATGCGGTCGCGATAGGCCTCGCCGTCCGACGACAGCGGGTCGCATTCGGCGGTAACGACAATGGTGGGCGGCAGGCCGGAGAAGTCGGCGGCGCGCAGCGGCGAGAAGGTCGGATCGTCCGGCGCCTGTCTCTTGGCCGAGCGGACGTGGCAGTAGAAAGCGACGTCGCCGGTCGACAGAAGCGGCGCCTCGGCATGCTCGATGTAGGAGCGGGCAGTCTCGTCGCCGCCGAGGCCGGGATAGATCAGCACCTGGCCGGTCGGCCTCTTCGCGCGAGCGCGCGTCGCGTGACTGACCGCCGCCGCCAGATTGCCGCCGGCGCTCTCGCCGGACAGCAGCAGTGGCCCGTTCGCTCTAGCCGCCGCCCATTCGAAGGCGGCCAGAGCGTCGTCGAAGGCGGCGGGGTGGAGATGTTCGGGCGCCAGCCGATAGTCGACCGAGAGCACGGCAAAGCCGGTGCCGGCGCAGATCTCGGCGCAGATGTCGTCATGGCTGTCGAGCCCGCCCAGGATGAAGCCGCCGCCATGGTAATAAAGCACCGTGGCCCGCGCGGCCGTGCCTGCCATCCCATAGTGCCGCACCGCGATGTTCCGGCCGGGGGCGGCGATGAGGTCGTCGCTCGCCGTCACCCCCGGCGGATAGGGCTGGCGAAGCGCCCGGCACATCCTGTCATAGATCGCACGCTGCTTGGCGATCGGCAGGTCGATCGTCTCGGGCGGATACCAGGCGTTGATGCCGTCTATATAGGCCCACAGCGCAGGGTCGAGCCGCGTCGCGTATTTGCTGCGACCGGTCATTTCAGTGCTGCCCACGGTTTCGGAAGGCATTGCCTCAAAGCTCGCTGTAAAGCCTGGCCGCGTTTTCAAAGCTGAAGCGCAGCGGCACCGAGCCCTCGACCTGCCAGACGGCGACGCTCTCGCCAGCCAGCAGCAGGCAGGCGCCGTCGGTGTCGGTGACGGCGCCGCCATAGAGCCGGTTGGCGAGGTTGAGGATTGCGGTCTGGTGCATGGCGGCACTGCCGCTGCCGCAGGCGTCCTTGACCAGCAGCACGCGAAAGCCGCGCGCCACGGCGTCCTTCACGGTGGCATCGATGCAGGCCTCGGTCCACACGCCAGATATGACCAGCCATTCGACGCCGGAAGCCTTGAGCCGATCGGCGGCCGGTCCCGCGCGGAAGGCGCTGGCCTCGGCCTTGATCAGCAGCGCCTCGCCATCAGCAGGCGCCACCTCACGGCAGATCTCGGTCAGCGGATCGCTCTTGTCGGAGAAGGCCGACTTGCCGTCGGTTCCAACAGGGTGAAAGGGCCGCTCCTGCTTGTCGAGATCGACAATGTAGGCCCAGTGATAGAGCGGCACATTGTTCTGCCGCGCCGCCGCCTGCAGCCGCTGGACGTTGGCGAGAATCTTGTCAAAACCCTCGACCAGGTAGCGCGGGTCCTGCCGGTGCTCTTCCTGCAGGTCGATGAAGACAGCGGCCACGGTGCCGCGCTTGACGGAGATAGGGCTTTTCATGCGGATGCGCCTGGCCCCCAAGATACTTCCAAACGCTGGAGGGACAGAGGGGGGCGCCAAGGAATGAGGCGCTCGTTCTTCAGCTGCGATGCGTCGCCGAGGCGGGCAGTGGATGTCAAACCTGTTTCTCCAGAAACTCATCCTCATAGGGGAAGCGCGACAGGAGCTCGGTGCCGGTCTCGGTGATCAGGATTTCATCCTCCAGCTTGACGCCCTCGCGGCCGCCCTTCTCGCCAATATAGCTTTCCACGCTCACCACCATGCCTGGCACGATATGGCCGTCGCGGCCATAGGTCTCGTAGTCCATGGCGTGCGCGATGAAGGGCGTCTCGCCATGCATGCCGACGCCGTGCATGACCGAGGTGTAGCGCTGGTCGACGAAGCGGTCGGGGATCTTCCACGCCTTTTCGGCGATCTCGCGGAAAGCCATGCCCGGCTTCACGATCGAGATATTGTGCTGAACCTGGTCGTGCGCCATGCGGTAGAGCGATTTCTGATAGGGGGTCGGCTTGCCGGGCCCGCAGCGGAAGGTGCGCGAGAAATCCGAATAATAGCCATAGCAGCCGATCGTGTCGGTATCGAGCGCCAGCAACTCGCCTGGCCGGATTTTTCGCCCGCTGGCCTCGTTGAACCAGGGATTGGTGCGCTGGCCGGACGTCAACAGCCGCGTCTCGATGAACTCGCCGCCCTGGCGGATGACCTCGCCATACATGATGGCGAACAGCTCGTTCTCGGAAACGCCGGGCTTGATCGCCTCGCGCACCGCATAGACGGCGGCTTCCGCGCCGGCCATCGACACCTGCAGGCATTTGACTTCCTCCGGCGTCTTGACCGCGCGCACCGCCAGGATCTCGCCCTGGCAATCCCGGACCTCGCAGCCGCGCTTCTCCAGCGCCAGCGCCTGCAAGTGGCTGCAGCGGTCGAGCCCGAGTTTCATCGAGCCGCCGCCATGCTGCTTCAGGAGTTCGGCGATCTCGTCGGCGAAGGGACCGGCGGTCTCGTCGTCGCGGCCCGATACCGACGACCAGACGAGCTTGGAAGGACGCGCCTCGTCGATCGTGTCGAGCACCATCGAGACATGGTAGCTCTGCGGATATTCGAACAGCACGATCGGCCCTTCGGTCGGAATGAAGAAATAACGGGTCGAGTTGCGCAGAAAATAGCCGAACATGTTGCGCGAGCCGGTGGCGTAGCGCTGGTTGTAGGGGTCGAACAGCACCACGCCGCCATAGCCGGCCTCGCGCATCCAACCGCGCAGCTTGGCCAGCCGGCCTTTACGAAGGGCGTCGGCATCGATGAAGGACGGCTCGGTGTCGGACAGCCACATGCCGCCCGCCGGATCGGCCGCCGCGGGGTGGCGCATGCGGTCCTTGAAGTCGACGTCTTCAGTGCTGTCGGGGTCGAATACGACGATGCTCATGGGGGCTGACCTTGGGTGGTTTGCAAGATCAGACCATGGCGCAGGAGATAACGAGGGATTGTGCGGAAAACCGCGCTTGTTGTGCGAGATGCCGCTGGGGTAATAAGAGATGCAGGTGCCAAGCGCCCCCCTTCTGCCCTGCCGGGCATCTCCCCCTCAAGTGGGGAGATTGGCAGCTTTGACCTCGTCGCTTCTTCGGTGAAAATTGGCGAAAGCTGTTGTGACGTTCAATCTCCCCCCTTGAGGGACCCTCGTATGGGAGATGGCCGGCAGGACAGAGGGGGGCGACGTCTCTCAGCGCCAGCAAGACCTCTAATGCCGTCGCGCCAGCTTCGGAGGATGGCCGTGCTCCTCGCGAAAGGCGCGCGCGAAGCTCGACATCGAGGCAAAGCCGCAGGCGAGCGCCACGTCGCGCACGGCGAGCGTCGAGTGCGCCAGGAGATCGGCGGCGCGTTTCAGCCTGAGCCGCCGATAGTAGCCATTGGGCGAGATGGCGAGTTCGGAGCGGAAGGAGCGTTCGAGCTTATCGGAGGAGACGCCGAGCCTGGCCGTCAGCTCCGCCATGCCGAGCCGCTCCTCCACAGCGTCCTCCATGATGGCGATGGCCGACAGCACCAGCTCGTTCCGCACGCCGGTACGGAGGCGCAGCGGCATCAGCTTGCGGTCGACGCTGGAGCGCAGCTGGCTGTGCACGAACCATTCGGCGACGCCGGCCGCAAGCTCGGCGCCGTAGTCGCGGGTGATGATCTCCAGCATCATGTCGAGGCTGCCGACGCCGCCCGCCGAGGTGAAACGCTTGCGGTCGATGACATAGAGGTCGCGCCTCAGCTCGACATTGGGAAAGGCCTCGGTGAAGGCCGCCTGGCTGGTCCAGTGCAAGGTGCAGGCATGGCCGTCGAGCAGGCCGGCGCGGGCGAGGAAGAAGGCGGCGTCCGCCACCGCGCCGATATGGGCGCCACTGCGCAAGCTGCGGCGGATCCAGCTTGCCGCATCCTCGGCGACGAGATGATCGGCATCGCCGCCTGAGCAGACGACGATGCGGTCGACCTTCGGCGCATCCCCGGCATAGAAGCGCGGCTGGATGACGACGCCGTTCGAGGCCTCGACCGCGCCTTGGGTAGCGCCGACGATGATCCAGCGATAGCATTCCCGCTTCGCCAGCACATTGGTCGCGCGCAGCGGCTCGATGACCGAGCTGAACGCCATCATCGGAAAGCCGGGGAAGACCAGCACCGCGAAAGTGAGGGGAGCGTCTGGAGATGTGTCGCGCGTGGCCATAGGCTCTACATCTCGGGCAGATGGGATTTGGGGTCAACGGGGTTGTGGCTGGCTTTCTGCGAAGTTGGCGCTGCCCCTCATCCGCCTGCCGGCACCTTCTCTCCGTATAGTGACGGGGAGAAGGGAGATACCGCAACCCCGGCTCCCTCTTGCCGCCGTTGATAATTGGCGCAAATCGAGACACAGCGCCCCTCTCCCCGTCACTATACGGGAGGATGCCGGCAGGCAGGTAAGGGGCAGCGCTGGCTTGGAGACTGGCTCGTCTCAGCGGGAGCGCCGCCGCTCAGCCCCCCAGCGCCTGCTCCAGGTCCGCGATCAGATCGTCGCCATCCTCGATGCCCGCCGACAGCCGCACCAGCGAATCCGATATGCCGATCTCTTCGCGCTTCTCCGCCGGGATCGATCCATGCGTCATCAGCGCCGGATGCTCGATCAGGCTCTCCACGCCACCGAGGCTTTCGGCCAGCGTGAACAATTGCGTGCGTTCGAGGAAGCGTTTCGTGCCGGCGAGGTCGCGGTCGAGCACGGCTGATATCATGCCGCCGAACGCATGCATCTGCTGGACGGCAACGGCATGCTGCGGATGGCTGGCGAGGCCGGGATAGATGACCCGGCGCACATCCTTGCGGGCTTCCAGCCACTGCGCGATCTTGAGGCCGTTCGACGAGTGCCGCTCCATCCTCAGCGCCAATGTCTTGAGGCCGCGCAGGGCGAGAAAACTGTCGAACGGGCCCGAAATGGCGCCGATGGCGTTCTGCAGGAATTTCAGGCGATCGGCCAGATCCTTGTTGTCGCCGACAACAGCCACGCCGCCGACCATGTCGGAATGGCCGTTGAGGTACTTCGTCGTCGAATGCACCACGACGTCGATGCCGAGCTCCAGCGGCCGCTGCAAATAGGGGCTGCAGAATGTGTTGTCGGCGACCGAGAGGATGCCCTTGCGCCTTGCAAGGGCTGCGACGCCTTCGAGATCGACGATGCGCAGCAGCGGGTTGGTCGGCGTCTCGACCCAGAGCATTTTCGTCTCCGGGCGGATTGCCGCCTCTATAACCGCAAGGTCGGTGCAGTCGACGAAGCTCACCTTGAGATCGGCGGAGCGCTTGCGCACACGCTCCATCAGGCGGAAGGAGCCGCCATAGATGTCGTCGGTGGCGACGATGTGGGCGCCGGAATCGAGCAGTTCCAGCACGGTGGCGATCGCCGCCAGCCCGGAGGCGAAGGCGAAGGCAGCCGAGCCGCTTTCGAGATCGGCCACCGCGCGCTCGAAGGCAAAGCGCGTCGGATTCTGGCTCCGGGCATATTCAAAGCCCTTGTGCACGCCGGGCGACTGCTGGCCATAGGTCGAGGTGGCGTAAATCGGCACCATCACCGCTCCGGTCAGGGGATCGTGGCTCTGGCCGCCATGGATGGTGCGGGTGGAGAAGGCCAGGCGGTTCTTTCCGGATGCGGTCATCGTGCACGGCGCCTCAAATGGTTGATCAGGTCGATGCGGGTTATCAGGCCGACGAACTCGTCGCCGTCGAAGATGATGGCGACCTCGTTGCGGTCGAATACCGGCAGCAGCGCGTCCAGCGTCTGGCTGGCCTGCAAAGTATGCAGATTGGAGGTCATCGCCGTGCGTACCGGCGCGTTGAAGCGCTCCCAGCGGCCCTCATAGGGGCCGTCGACCTTGGCCAGAATGTCGCTTTCGTCGACGATGCCGACCAGCTTGCCGTCGTCGAGCACCGGCAGCTGCGAGACATCGGAGCGGCGCATGCGGCCATAGGCGTTGAGCAGGCTCTCGTCCGGACCGACATAGACGGTGTCGCCGGTGCGGTGCGTGCGCATCACCAGGTCGCGCAGGTCGCCATGCTGCTCGTGCTCGGCCAGCCCCTGCTCGGCCAGCCAGAAATCGTCGAAGACTTTCGACAGATATTTGTTGCCGCTGTCGCAGACGAAGGTGACGACGCGCTTGGGCGACGTCTGCTCGCGGCAATAGCGCAAGGCGGCCGACAGCAGCGTGCCCGAAGACGAGCCGGCCAGGATGCCTTCCCGGGACAGGAGATCGCGCACCGCCAGCATGCTCTGCTTGTCCGATATGGAATAGGCCTTCTTGACCAGCGACAGCTCGGCATTGGGCGGCACGAAGTCCTCGCCGATGCCTTCCACAGTCCAGCTGCCGGCCTCCACCATCTTGCCGGTCTTGATCAGCGGCGCCAGCACCGAGCCGACCGGATCGGCCAGCACCATTTCCGTCTTCGGCGATGCCTTGGCGAAGAACCGGCCAAGGCCGGTCAGCGTGCCGCCGGAGCCGACGCCGACCACCACCGCGTCGACATCGCCGTCGAGCTGCGAAAAGATTTCCGGACCGGTGGTGGTTTCGTGCGCCTCAGGGTTGGCCGGATTGGCGAACTGGTTGGCGTAGAAAGCGCCGGGCAGCTCGGCCGCGATTTTTTCGGCCATGTCCTGATAATATTCGGGGTGGCCCTTGCCGACATCGGAGCGCGTCATGCGCACTTCCGCGCCCAGTGCGCGCAGGTGCTGGATCTTCTCGCGCGACATCTTGTCGGGCACGACCAGGATGATGCGGTAGCCCTTGGGGATGCCGACCTGGGCCAGCCCCAGGCCCGTATTGCCGGCCGTCGCCTCGACAATCGTGCCGCCTGGCTTCAGCCTGCCCTCCTTCTCGGCCGCCGCGATCATCGACAGCGCGATACGGTCCTTGATCGAGCCGCCGGGATTCTGGCTTTCGAGCTTGATGAACAGCCGGCACTTGCCGGTGTCGAATTGGGTCAGTTCGACCACGGGGGTCTGGCCGATCAGGTCGAGCACCGATCCGTAAGGCGGCCGCAGGCGCGACAGTGCGTTTTCCGAAGCGGCGTTTTCCAAAGGGGCGCTATCCGAGGGCGCGATCTTGTGCCTGCTCATATCGATGCTCCATGATCAAGCGGCCGCTTCGGGCAGGGCGGCAGCGTATCCTCTTTTCCAGCCCTTTGCAGTGGGAAAGAAGATAGATCGTGCCAATCGACCGGCTAGATGGAGAATGAAATTCCGGGGCGGCTCCGTCGTGCAAATCGCCCGCAGGCTTGTGGGGCACGCCCCCTCTGGCCTGCCGTAGAACGCCGACGCCAACACGCTACCCCAGCAGCTGCTTGCTCAGCCTCGCACACTGGACGCGAATATCCGGAATGGCGTCGATCTCGAAGAAGGTGCCTCTGGTCAGCGGGCCGACGGCGAGGATTTTCCTGGACACCGTGCCGTCGCCGGCGATGATCTCGCAATTGGCCGTCACGTCGAGGCCGATGCGCAGCGGATCCGGCCGCGCCAGCCCGCGGTCGACCAGCGAGCGCACCACGCTGTTCGACGAGGCCGAGATGTCCCTGACGATACCGGAGCAATCATAGATGCGGGCGACCTCGAACCTCTCCAGCCGCTTGGTGTGGCGCGACTGGACCTGGACCGTGAACTCGCCGCCCGCCGCGATGTCGACGACACGGCCAGCGACGAGGCGGATGCGGCCGGACTGCACGGCTTGCGTGACGCGGGCATGGACCTCGGGCGCCATGCGGTGGCGGTGGATGTCCCACCACGCCTTGGTGTGCTCGACGAAACGACGCTTGGCGGAGGCCGGCCAGTTCTGCCAGATCTTCTGGTTGAACGGACGCAGGCCGTCGACGACGTCGCGCCAGTCGATGCCGGCCTTCTGGTTTTCCCGGATCAGGTCGCGGAACCAGCCGACGAAATAGGAAAGCTGGGTGCCGAGCGGGATATCGGCGACGTCGAGCTTGATCGGATTGCCCTTGCGGTGCGGCGAGGGCAGCAGGCCGCGCCGCGACACCGCGACGATCTCGGCGCGGTGGCCGCGCTGTTCGAGGGCGAGGAACGCGTCGACCATGCTGAGGCCCGTTCCCAGCACCATGACGCTCCGGTCGGGATCGAGCGCGGTGTCGGCCTCAGACCCCATCCGAACCGCATGGCCTTGCCCCATGGCCGGCACCTCGTCATGGCCGGTGGCGAGCACCGCCAGATGGGCGACGACGCTGGTGCCGTTGGCGAGCGCCACTTCCACCCCCGAGGCCGTGGGCGAGATCGACAGGCTTTCCTCATGGATCAGCCGGAGGCGTCCGGTCTCCCTCTCGCGCGCCTCGAGATCGTCCAGCAATTCGCCGAGATAGCGGGCATAGATGCTGCGCGGCGCGTAGACCGGCGCCTGCTCGGGCGTTGCCAGGTCGCGTTCCAGCAGCCAGCGCCAGAAATTGCCGGGATCGTCGGCATAGGCGCTCATACCGGCGGCGCTGACGTTCAGCACATGCGCGGAGAGCAATGTGGAATAGGCGATGCCCTGGCCGAAATGCGGGCGCTTCTCGACCAGCGTGACGCGAAGGTCGGGATTGGGCTGTCTCAGCAGATGCGCGGCGAGCACGACCCCGCTGGCGCCGCCGCCGACGATGATGATCGAGTTGCCGCGGCCGCTCATGCCAGCCCCGTGCGACGCGCCGGCGTCAGGCCTTCACCGCAACCGGCAGATCGTCGCTCGCGACCGAGAGGTCGTCGAGGCCCCTTGCGACCCCAAGGTCGTCGAGGCCGATGTCGCGCATCTCGGCGAGGCTGCGCTGGTCGAGCACCTCGGCGATCGCTTGCCGGACTTCCAGCATCAGATGTCGAACCTGGCATGTCGCCTCGTTACAGTCTTCGCAGCGCTGGTATTGGGTACGGCTGGCGCAAGGGATCGGCGCCAGCGGGCCGTCGAGCACACGCACGACATGGCCGACCCTGATTTCCTCCGGTGGCCGCGCCAGGCGATAGCCGCCATCCTTGCCTTTGCGGCTCTGCACGAAACCGGCATTGCGCAGTTCGCCCAGGATGGCGTCGAGAAACTTCTTCGGGATGTTGTTGCCGGTCGCGATGTCGTTGACGAAGGCAAGCTGCCCGGCCGGCATCCGCGCCAGATGGACGAGCGCCTTGAGGCCGTACTTGCCTTTCTTGGTGAGCATGATCCGAACGTTTCTCTGTCATGCGATGGCTCGAGGCCATCCGTTGCGAAACGCCTGGCGTGCCTCCCGCCGCGCTCAAGCATCCATGACATAAATTCTACCGACATGATATACAAGCCAATCGCGATTGATCTTGCTTGATTTTCAAGCCATTGCGGCGATTTTGGACCTGACTTGTGATGCCGGGGACACAAACCGTGGCGCGACGGCCCGAGACCGGTGCCACCGGCGATCGCCGCGATACGGATAGGTATGACCTCTCATCGTCGCCTCCAAGTCTCTATGTCGATAAGTTTACTATACTTAAACGCGAACAGGCGGAACACGTTTTTAAATTGCAATCCATCTGAAGCATGGATTTGCCTTTCAAGCGGCTGCAACGTGAATTCTCGTTCGCGATCGGAGGCCGTAGCGGTGGCTGGAGCTTCCCGAACGTGATGATCTCGCCACTCTTGAAGCGCCATAGCCGCCAAATCCGCCTGGGGACCTCGGCACCGGCAGCTTTTTCCAACAAATCCAGCCCCGCTAGAAGAATTTAACTCTACAAGAACCATAGAATTAGCGGACTATCATGAAGCAATCCGGTTTTCCCCTGTTTCATGGAGCCCTTGATGTCCACCACCATTTCGCGACGCATCCTTCTCCTGTCTACGGCCGCACTTGCCGGCGCCGCCTTCCTCGGCCCGGCTTTTGCCGACGACCTCAAGATCACCATCGGCTACCAGACGGTGGTCGAACCCTCCAAGGTGCCGCAGGCCGATGGTGCCTATGAAAAGGCTACCAACGCCGCCATCGACTGGCGCAAATTCGATTCCGGCGCCGATGTCATCGCCGCGGTCGCATCCGGCTCGGTAGACATCGGCTATGTCGGTTCGAGCCCGCTGGCGGCGGCGGCGAGCCGCGAATTGCCGGTCCAGACCATCTTCGTCGTCGGCCTGATCGGGCCATCCGAGGCCTTGGTCGCACGCAACGGCGCCGGCATAGAGAAGGTCGCCGACCTCGCCGGCAAGAAGGTGGCCGTGCCCTTCGTCTCGACGACGCATTACAGCCTGCTTGCCGCGCTGAAACATGAGAATGTCGACCCGAAATCGGTCGAGATCCTCAATCTCAGGCCGCCGGAAATCGCCGCTGCCTTTTCGCGCGGCGATATCGATGCGGCCTATGTCTGGGATCCGGCGCTCGGCCAGGTCAAGACATCAGGCAAGGTGGTGCTGGATTCCTCCCAGGTCGCCGCCTGGGGCGCGCCGACCTTCGACGCCTGGATCGTGCGCACCGACTTTGCCGAAAAGAACCCGGAAGCGGTGCGCGACTTCGTCAAGGTGACGGGTGCGGCCTATGCCGAGTACCTGGTCAAGCCCGATGCCTGGTCGGCAGCGTCGCCGCAGGCGGCCGAGATCGCCAAGCTGACCGGCGCCAAGGTCGAGGAAGTGCCTGAACTGCTCAAGGGCTATGTCTTCCCGACACTCGAAGAACAAGCCTCCGACAAGTTCCTCGGCGGCGGCACGGTCAAGGCGATCGCGGCCGCGTCCGCCTTCCTCAAGGAGCAGGGCAAGGTAGACGCCGTGCTGCCGGACTATTCGAAATATGTGACATCGAAATACGTCACCGAGGCGCTGGCCTCGAACTGACCCGAGCGTTGGAGCGCCCCATGCCACGACGGGCAGGTGGCGCCCCTATGAGACGCGCGCGGCTTTCCTGACGCCGCGTGTCGCCTGTCCCGGAGCCGCTGACGAGGCGCGGCTTCGGGCAGGCGGACTTCAACGAACTCCCTGCGAGGGCTCATGTCGCATCTCGTGCTCGACAGAATCTCGATCCACTATGACGGCCAGCCCGCACCCGCCGTCGAGCGGGTATCGATCGACGTCGCCAGCGATGACTTCGTCGTCCTTGTCGGCCGTTCCGGCTGCGGCAAGACCTCGCTGCTCAATGTCGGCGCCGGCTTTGTTGCGCCGGCACGCGGCACGGCCGCGATCGACGGCCGGCCGATCGCAGCACCCGGTTCGGACCGTGCGGTGGTGTTCCAGAACGACGCGCTGTTTCCTTGGCTGACGGCGCGCGAGAACGTCGCCTTCGCGCTCAGGCTGCGCGGTGTCGGGCCATCCGAGCGGGCGCGCCGCGCCGACGAATTGCTCGGCCTGGTCAAGCTCACCGATGCCGGCGACAAGCGCATCTGGGAACTGTCCGGCGGCATGCGCCAGCGCGTCGGCCTTGCCCGGGCGCTGGCTGCCGGGCCGCAATTCCTGCTGCTCGACGAGCCGCTCGGCGCGCTCGATGCGCTGACGCGCGAGCGTATGCAGACGACGCTGCTCGACCTGTGGACGGCAAGCAAGGTCGGCGTGCTGATGGTCACGCACGGCATCGACGAGGCGCTGGTGCTCGCCACCCGCATCGTGGTGCTGGCGCCCGGGCCGGGCCGGGTGGTGCGGACCTTGGAGCCGGGCTTCTCCAGGCGCTACGCAGCGGGCGAGGCCATCCGCGCCATCAAGGCCGATCCTGGCTTCGCCGCGGCGCGCGGCGAACTGACCGACGCCATCTTCGAGGGAGAGGCGGCATGACCATTTTCTCCTCCTACACCGAACGCTCCGGCTCCAGGACCGAAGAGGCCGACGGCCTGTCGGTGCCATGGTCGCGCCCGGTCCCGAAGCGCAAGGGCGTTTCGGCGCGCATGGTCAGCGCGGCCACCATTCTTCTGGTGCTGGCGCTTTGGACGCTGTCGGCCCGCCTGCAACTGGTGTCGCCGGTATTCCTGCCCTCGCCTGTCGCGGTGTGGAACAAATTCATCATCGTCGCCCGCGATGGCTTTGTCGACGCAACGCTCGTCCAGCATATCGCCGCCAGTCTGGGGCGGGTGTTCGCCGCGCTCATCGCGGCGCTCCTCGTCGGCGTGCCGGTTGGCCTCGCCATCGGCATCAGCACCGTCGGCCGCGGCATTTTCGATCCGCTGCTGGAATTCCTGCGGCCGATCCCGCCGCTCGCCTATCTGCCGCTGGTCATCATCTGGTTCGGCATCGGCGAGCCGTCCAAGGTCCTGGTGATAGCCATCGCCATGCTGGCGCCGGTGGCCTTGTCGACCGCGTCCGGCGTCCGCGGCGTCTCGCAGGAGCGCATCAACGCCGCGCGTTCGCTTGGCGCGACGAGGCGCCAGGTGGTCCGCCACGTGATCCTGCCCAGCGCGCTGCCGTCGATCCTGACCGGACTGCGCATCGCGCTCGGCGCCGGGTGGTCCACGCTGGTCGCCGCCGAACTGGTGGCGGCGACGCGCGGGCTTGGCTTCATGATCCAGTCGGCGGCGCAGTTCCTGGTCACCGACGTGGTGGTCATGGGCATTTTGGTGATCGCGGCCATCGCCTTCGTGCTCGAATTCGCCATCCGCAGGATCGAGCGCGCGCTCGTGCCGTGGGCGGGACGCGAATGATCGGGAAACGGAGATGACGATGACCCATTCCACCGCCATGCTGTTCGCCCATTTCGGCACCTGGCTGCTGGGCCTGACATCCGATGGCAAGGCGATAGAGGAGGACAAGGCGACAAGGGAGGACGGTCCGCGCTCGCCGGCGCCCGTCCGACTCCCGGCCGGGCGTGACCGCCTGCCGCCGCGAGACGAAAGCTTCTACTGGGCCTGGCAGTACTGGTCGCAGTGAGAGCGGCTCAACCGCGCGAACGGTTCGCCCACACGAGCCCGGCGAGACCGACCAGCATGACGATGATGCCGATGGTGAGCCATTGCGACTGGCCGGTCATGAAGCTGCCGCCGATCGCGCCGATGCCTTGCAGCGACCACAGCGCGCCGACGGCCAGCACAATCAACGCCAGCAGATTTTTGATCAGTCTCATTGCCGGATTCTCCCTTCCGAAGTTGATCGGTCGCGTCTTCGCCGTCGCGATGAAAGAGGCAAAGGAATCGGTTCGGCAGCAGCATCTTCTACTTGGATGTTGCCGCTCGATCTTGTCAAACAAGACATGGATATCCGCTGGAACATCATCGTGAGTTGATCGCTGACCGCCGGGAAATCACTGACAGACTGTTACCGGGCGACTCCAAACGTGTGCCGGCGCCATGGAACCGCCAGATGATCGCCGCATTTCGTGCCTTATTGTCTCCGTAACGGCTGGGGCCTGTCAAAAACGGAGCCTTCCCCCAAATATGAATAACAACAACCGGACCGCGCTTGCCGCGGTGACGATCGCTGCTGGCCTGATGGTCGGCGCCTCCGCCACTCCAGCCGCCTCCGCCGCCGGTCAATGCGGCCGCGCTTCCTGGTACGCCCTGCACTCCAGGACCGCGTCGGGCGAACGGATGAACCCTTCGGCCTTGACCGCCGCACACCGCACGCTGCCTTTCGGCACCAAGCTGCGGGTCACCAACCAGAACAATGGCCGCAGCGTCGTGGTGCGCATCAACGATCGCGGACCGTTCATCCGGGGACGCGTGCTCGACCTGTCGAAGGGTGCCGCCGGCCAGCTCGGCTTCATCGGTTCGGGCCACACCGCGGTCTGCATGGCGCGCGTCTGACCACCACTGCCCGGCCCGAGGGCCGGGCCGCCTGGCGGGCCTTCGCACCTGCACAATGAGCCGGCTTGTACCGTCCAAGGCTGATTTCCAACGCTTTGGACCAAGAATGCGTATAGATCACGCCACGTGACGTATTGCATCGCAGCAATTAGTTGTTAACTTCCCCGCGAGACAGTTAGGGCCAGGCACTGCTCGCCGCCCCTTCGGTCGCAGGCCGCAGCGGGGTAAACGGATGTTCTACCAGCTCTATGAAATGAACCACGCCGCCCTGCAGCCGGCCCGTCTCTATGCCGATGCGGTGCGGCTGTTCTATTCCAACCCGCTCAATCCGTTCTCGCACACGTCCTGGGGCCGCTCGATCGCGGCGGGCGCCGAGTTGTTCGAGCGCACCACGCGCCGCTACGGCAAGCCGCAATTCGGCCTCGACAAGACGGTGGTCGACTGGAAGAGCGTGGCAGTGACCGAGAAGATCGTCTGGTCACGACCGTTCTGCAACCTGGTGCATTTCGAGCGCGCCGTGCCCGCCGGGCGGCGGCGCGATCCGAAGCTTCTGATCGTGGCGCCGATGTCGGGCCACTATGCGACGCTGCTGCGCGGCACGGTCGAAGCCATGCTGCCCCATGCCGACGTGCACATCACCGACTGGATCGACGCCCGCATGGTGCCGACGGCCGACGGCCAATTCGATCTCGACGACTATATCGACTATGTCGTCGACATGCTGCATGTGCTGGGCCCCGACACGCATGTGATGGCTGTTTGCCAGCCTTCCGTGCCGGTGCTGGCGGCCGTGGCGCTGATGGAAACGCGCGGCGACCCCTTCGTTCCCGCGACGATGACCCTGATGGGCGGGCCGATCGACACGCGCCGCAACCCGACCGCGGTCAACCTTCTGGCCGAGGAGAAGGGCATAGACTGGTTCCGCGACAATGTCGTGATGCGCGCGCCCTGGCCGGTGCCGGGCTTCGGCCGCGAGGTCTATCCAGGCTTCCTGCAGCTTTCGGGCTTCATGAGCATGAACCTCGACCGCCACATCATCGCCCACAAGGACTTCTTCATGCACCTTGTGAAGCATGACGGCGACAGCGCCGAGAAGCACCGCGACTTCTACGACGAGTATCTGGCGGTGATGGACCTGACGGCGGAGTTCTACCTGCAGACGGTCGACACGGTGTTTGTCCGCCATGCCTTGCCCAAGGGCGAGATGACGCATCGCGGCACGCCGATCGATCCCTCGGCCATCCGCAATGTCGCGCTGTTCACGGTGGAGGGCGAGAACGACGACATTTCCGGCCTTGGCCAGACGCGGGCGGCGCACGATCTGTGCGTCAACATTCCCGCCGACAGGAAGGCGCATTACATGCAGCCCGCGGTCGGGCACTACGGCGTCTTCAACGGGTCGCGCTTCCGCGCCGAGATCGTGCCGCGCATCGTCGACTTCATCACCAGCTATGGCCGCCAGAACCGGGTCGCCGTGAAACCGAAGCTGGTCCGCACCGCCAAAAGATAGGCAGCCTGCATTGCCGGCCCGATAGCGCCGGACAGGCCGGGCAGGCCTGTCGCACGGGTGCCGCTGCCATGCGTCTCGCGGGTAACCATGTCGCAAATCACCCAATCGTGGTAATTGACACGGACTGTAGATCGCCCTTAACCTTTCATTAATAACAAGGGCGAGCGGGGACAATGAATTCCTCACCAATGGCGCGAGCGCTTCGTGCGTGCGCAGTAGCCGGACTGGCGACAATGATGGGAGGCTGGGTGGCTCCGGCCTTGGCGGCCGGAGCGATGACGACCGGCGGCGTCGCGTCGCAACCGATCGGCCATTATGATTTCTGCAGGCTCAATGCCCGCGAATGCGCGATCCGTCCCGGCAATCTGGCGCCGGCCGCGATGACGGACAGATTGTGGCGCAAGCTGGCCAAGGTCACCGCCAGGGTGAATGCCGCCGTCAAGCCGATGAGCGACATGGACATCTATGGCAAGGACGAGGTCTGGGCCTATCCCGCCAAGGGCGTCGGCGACTGCGAGGACTATGTGCTGGAAAAGCGGCGCCTGCTGTCCCGGATGGGCATATCGCTTGCCGATCTTCTCATCACCGTGGTGCGCAAACCCGACGGCGAAGGGCACTCGGTGCTGACGGTGCGCACCGACAGGGGCGACTATGTGCTCGACAATCTGACCGACAAGGTCAAGGCCTGGGACGACACCGGCTACCATTTCCTCAAGCGCCAGGCGATCGACAACACCGGCCGCTGGGTCTCGATCCGCGGCGGCCAGCAGGTGCTGGTGGGGTCCGTGGAGTAAGGACAGCGGCGGGCTGCGCGGCGAACCGCCGGATGTCGGCGCCGCCCCTCATTGCCCTGCCGGGCATTTCTCCCCGTTTAGTGACGGGGAGAACGACGCTGTCATCGACGATTTCCCCAATTGCCGACGTCGCAAGAAATACGTGAAGGCGCGGCTGTCTCCCTTCTCCCCGTCCCTATACGGGGAGAAGGTGCCGGTCCACCCTCCGCAGCTGCAGCGCAGCTGCTGCGGAGGACGGGCAGGCGGATGAGGGGCAGCGCCGACGTTGCCAGTTCCGCCTTTTGCGTCCGCAGCAATTTCCCGATCTTCCGTGAACCATTTCCGTCCCGCCCGCGACACAGGGCTGTAGACGCAAACCAATCACGGAGAACTCACATGACTGCTTTTATCCGGAACACCCTTTTCGCCGCCGTCGCGGTATCATCGCTGGCCGGGCCGGCTTTGGCCGACCAGACCGTCAGCTGCGCCAAGACCGCGACCAACGATCTGTGGAGCGGCCGCTGTTGCGGCGCCGGCGACTCGAGCTGTCTGGGCGGCGGCAATAATGGCCACAGCCATGGCGACAATGGCGGCCGTGGAAACAAATGGCGGCACGGCCGGCAAGAATTGAGCGCATCACACCTGCTTGCCGGCGGCCCGCCTCTGATCGGGCGACCGCCGGCCTACCGCCGCGGCCTCAGCGCCGCGCGGATCGAGGCGGTTATGCTACGCAGTTCCTCCTCGTCGAGCTTTTCGATGTTCTCGGCCAGGAGGTTGGCAAGCTCGGTCGCGGCCGGGCTCAGGCCCGACGTGTCGAGCCTGACGCGCGGATGCGAGCCTTCGGCCAATCGCGCCAGCTCCTCGGCGTCGTCCCAGATGATGTTGAAATAGCCGATGATCTTCTGGATCAGCGTCCAGGTCGGCGCGCCGCGCCTTCCATGCTCGAGCGCCGACAGATAGGCGGCGCTGACGCCGATGGCGGCGGCCATGTCCTTCTGGGTGACGCCGCGCTCGGCCCGCAGCGCCCGCAGCCTCTCGCCGAACGGGGTCACGATCCCATCCTCACGACCGGACCCGCCGCAGCCTGACATAGAGCGCGCCCGAGCCGCCATGGTTGCGCGCGGCATGGTCGTGACTGGAGACCAGCGGCCGGAACGCCGGCGTCGACAGCCAGGCCGGCACAGCGCGGCGCAGCACGCCGTCGCCGCCCGACGACGAGCCCTTGCCGGTGATGACCAGGACGTAACGGATGCCGCCGGCATGGGCGCGGTGCAGGAAGGAGAACAGCAGCGAATAGGCTTCGTCCTGCGTCATGCCGTGCAGGTCGACCCGGCCTTCGATGGGCAGCCGGCCTTTCGACAGTTTGTCCAGCGTCGGCTCGTCGAGCGCATGGGAGACATGCTGGGCCTTCGGCTTCGCCGCGCTGGCCGGACCGGCAACGGGCCGGGCGTGTTGCGTCGGCGCCGGCTTCGCCTCAAGGTCGAAATCCGGGACGGGCACGGCGGCCTTGCCCTTCAGCGGCTTGGCCGTGCGCGCCACCAGGTTCCACAGCACCCGGTCGTCCTCGCTCAGCCTGTCGGGGCGGCGGGTCATGGCCTCGACCCCGAGACGAGCGGGCGCGGCACCAGCGCGTAGAAATCGGCCGGATTGCGCACCACGCCGGCAATCTCGCCGGCGGCATCGCCCGACCCGGCGAAGAGATCTCCGCGCGCCGGCCCAGTGATGGCGGAGCCGGTGTCCTGCGCGATCATGAGGCGCCGGAACGGTTTTGCCTCGAAAGCCGTCAGCGATGGCGCATCGATGTAGAAGGGCGTGCCGAATGTGTGCAGCAGCCGGTCGACGGCGATCGAGCGGCCCGGCGTCAGCGGCACCTTGGCGGCGGCGATCGGCCCGAGTGCTGCGTCCTCGACCGCGGCCTCCCGGAAGAAGATATAGGAACGGTTCTGCCACAGGATCTCGTCGACGCGGCCGGGATGCGCCCTGAACCAGGCGCGGATCGACTGCATCGTCACGTTTTCCAGCGGGATCTCGCCGAGCTCGCTCAACACCTTGCCGGGCCCGGTGAAGCGCTGGCCGGACTTGGCCGCATAGGTGACGCGACACAGCCGGCCGTCGGTCATGAGAAGCCGCGCCGCGCCCTGCACATGGATGAAGAAGGCGTCGACCTTGTCGGCCAACCAGGCGATCTCCAGGCCCTTGCCGGCGAGCGCGCCCCGCTCGATCGCGCCACGGTCGAAATATTCGGCCGGCCCGTCCGGCGTCCGGCGCGCGAAAGCGAGATAGGGGTCCATTCCGTCGGGCCGGTTGGCGTCGTCGACATCGACGAGATCGGCGGGACGCGACAGAAGCGGCACGGCAAAACGCTCCGTGCGCACCGGCGAGGCCTCGACCTCCGGTTCGTAGAAGCCGGTGACGAGGCCGGCGCCGGTCTCTGGACTCACCAGCATGGGGACGAAATGACGCTCGAAGAAGGCGCGGGCCTCCGACCGGCTGGCAGGAGGGGCCGCGCGCGCCTCGGCATAGGCACCGGCAAAGGCGTCGAAGTCGACGCCGAGCGCGCCGCTGCGATAGGGCTTGGCCAGGACATGGAAGGCAGAGCGGCGAAAGGCCTCCAAGGCCGCCAGATGGTCGTCGTCATCCCAGCCGGGCAGAGCGCCGAAGGATCTTTCGCTGAATGCCTGATGGAAGGACACGACAGGCCCGCCGCGGTCAGGGATTCAATCTTCTTCTTCGGTGGCGACGAGCTTCCAGTTCGGGTCGCGCGAGCGCGTGTCGCGGGCGAAGGTCCAGACGTCCTTGACCTCGGCGACGGTTTCGGGGTCGCCGTCGATGACCGCACCGGCCTTGTCGCGCGTCGCCGAAATCAGCTCGCTGATGATGCGCAGCGTGACATGCGCCTCGCCGCCCTTCATCTCGGCCGAGACGATGTCGGCCTTGTCGATGCCGACGAAGGAAGACTGGATCTTTTCCGACCGCGCCTCGCGCTCGCCGATCGCGGCGACGAAACCGTCATAGACATCGCGCGACAGAAGGTTCTTCAGCGTTTTGCGATCGCCGTCGGCATAGGCCATGACGATCATCTCGTAAGCCATCTTGGCGCCGTCGACGAAACCCTTCGGGTCGAAGGACGGATCGTTGTCCTTGATCGTGCGCAGGCCCTTGTTGAGGTCGGTGCCGGGCTTGGCAAAGGCGTCGATGGCCGCATAGACCTCGCCGGCCGGCTCGCCGGGCTGGCGCTTGCGCGGCAGCGACACGACATTCTCGGACTTCTGCGCATCCTTGTCGCCGGTGCGGGCGGCGGTATAGGGATCGAAAGGCGGCCGTTCGCTGCCGGTACGACGGCCCAGCACATTGCGCAGCTGGAAAAAGATCACAACTGCCGCAATCAGAAAGAAAATCGTGCCGAAGTCGAAGAAACCCATATCTTCCGCCAATCAATCCTGCCCTCGGCCGGACCGCCCGGCCAACAGGGCAGCGGTCGCATAGCGTTCAACATGCAAACCATATAGAACGCAAGGCGCAATCATTCAAATCAAAGGCAGCCATACCTATCTAACAGCCTCGGCGCCAGCGGCCGGTGGCCGCTGGCAGGCAAAACAGACCAACGCCAGAACGATCGGAAGGATCGGCAAGACTTGCGCATTTCGTTATTTCCCGTTTTTCTTCTGGCGCTTCCGCTGCTGGAGATCGCCGGCTTCGTCATAGTCGGGCGCCAGATCGGCGCGCTGGCGACGGTCGGCCTGGTGCTCGCCTCGAGCATCGCCGGGGCGCTGCTGCTCAGGCATCAGGGTTTTGGCGTCATGAGCCGCATCAGCACCGAGATGGGCGCCGGCCGTGATCCGAGCCGCCAGCTCGCGCACGGCGCCATGATCGTGCTCGCCGCGATCCTGCTGATCATCCCGGGCTTCATATCGGACATTTTCGGCATTCTCCTGTTCCTGCCGCCGGTGCGCGATCTTGCCTGGCGCAGGCTCAAGGGCCGCATCGTGGTGGCGACGAATTTCTCGGCCGGCGGCTTCCGCGGCCGGCCGCGCGACAGGGTCATCGACCTCGACGACGGCGATTATTCGCGCGAAGACGATTTCAAGCGCGGGCCGGACCACAATTCGCCATGGCGCCGCCTGAAGGACGACTGAGGCTATATTGATGTTCAGGTGATGCCGGCCTGACCTGAATCTCGACGCAGTCTGGATCCCCTCCGGTCGCAAGGCGGCAAACCTTGTCTTGTCATGCCGGCCATGGTAGCGAACGCCCGATTTCAATTCGGTCAGCAATGCTGCCCAGGCAAAAGGACACAAGGCTCATGGCCAGCAAAGATGACGCGCCGGTCGGCGCCAACGGAAACGGCAACACGGCGCAGCCCTCGCTCAACGTCCTTGCCCAGTATGTGAAGGACCTTTCCTTCGAGAGCCCCGGCGCGCCGAACTCGCTGCGCGGCCGCGATAAGGCGCCCGGCATCGCCATCAACGTCAACGTCAACGCCAATCCGCTCTCCGACAAGCAGTTCGACGTCAACCTGACGCTGAACGCCAAGGCGTCCTTCGACCAGGAAGTGCTGTTCAATGTCGAGCTGGTCTATGGCGGCGTTTTCGCCATCAGTGGCTTCCCGCAGGAACACATGCTGCCGATCCTGTTCATCGAATGCCCGCGGCTGCTGTTCCCGTTCGCCCGGCAGATCATCGCCGAGGCAACGCGCAATGGCGGCTTCCCGCCGCTGATGCTCGACCCGATCGATTTCGCGCAGATGTTCCAGCAGAAGCTGGCCGAGGACCAGGCGGCGTCGAAGGTCCAGGTGAGCTGATTCCGGCTCGTACGGATATTGCAGAAAGACCCGGCCTCGCGCCGGGTTTTTCGTTTTCGAGGCCGGTTTGGCCGCGAAGCCCCCCGACTTCGAGGAGAACGGCGCGCTTAGGCGCCCATCACCTTCAGCCACAGCGCCTTCTCACCCAGCGTGGCGACCATGCCGGCATGCGCCGCGCGCTCGGCTTCGCTCAGGCGCGGGGGGAGGGCGATCGGCCGCGCACCGACCGAGATATCGATGTCTGCCACTTCGCCCGCGCCGTTCATCTGCACTGAAACTGTGTCCAGGATCAGAGCCGTCTGCTTGCCGCCGATCAGCTCGATATAGACTTCGGCCAACAGCTCCGAATCCAGCAAGGCGCCGTGCTTGGTGCGCCGCGCATTGTCGATGCCATAGCGCCGGCAGAGCGCATCGAGCGAATTGGGACCCATCGGATGCCTGCGCCGCGCCAGCGCCAGCGTGTCGACGACGCGCCCGATGTCGACGGCCGGATGGCCGAGCCGGCCGAACTCGACATTGAGGAATCCGATGTCGAAGGTGGCGTTGTGGGCGACCAGCTTGGCGCCGTCGGTGAAGGCGATCCACTCCTCGACGATCTCGGCGAAGGACGGCTTACCCTGCAGGTCAGCCATGCTGATGCCGTGCACGGCCTGCGCCTCGGCGTGGATCGAGCGGCCCTGCGGGTTGATGTAGTGGTGGAAAGTCTTGCCGGTCGGAAAGCGGTTGACCAGCTCGACGCCGCCAAGCTCGATGATGCGGTCGTCGCGCATGTCGAGGCCGGTGGTTTCCGTATCGAAAATGATCTCACGCATCGAATCAGTCGCTCCTGGCAAGCAGAATCGTGAGAGCGGAACAAAATGGCAATGGGCAATGACTTTTTTCCTTCTCCCCCTGGGGGAGAAGGAAAAGAGGCGCCGATCTAACCTCTCAAATCCGCGATGATAGCTTTGACCTCAGCCCGCGCGGCATCCAGGCCCTGGCTGGTATCGATGACGAAGTCGGCCTGGCGGCGCTTTTGCGCATCCGGCACCTGGCTGGCGAGGATGGAGGCGAGTTTCTCTTCGCTCATGCCGGGCCGCGCCAGCACGCGCTGGCGCTGGACTTCGGCCGGCGCGGTGACGACGACGACCTTGTCGACGCGGTCGCGGCCGCCGGTTTCGAACAGGAGCGGAATGTCGAGGACGGCAAGCGGCGCGCCGGCGGCGCGGTTGCGCGCCAGGAACGCGTCGGCGTCGGCGCGCACCAGCGGATGGATGATCGCTTCCAGCCTTTTCAGCGCGGCCGCATCGCCAAGCACCCGAGCGCCGAGCTTTGCCCGGTCGACGCCTCCGGCGCCGGTGGTTCCTGGAAACGCGGCCTCGACCAGGGGGGCTGCCTTGCCGGCATAGAGGCGATGCACCGTCTCGTCGGAATCGTGGACCGGGATGCCGGCCTCGGCAAACATTTTCGCGGTGGTCGACTTGCCCATGCCGATCGAACCGGTGAGGCCGAGCACGATCATGGTTTTGGCGCCAGATCGGCTTCGACGAGCGCGCGCAATTCGGGTGTGACCCGGGGCCGCACGCCGAACCAGCGCTCGAAACCCGGCACCGCCTGGTTGAGCAGCATGCCGAGGCCGTCCACCGTCTTCAGCTTGCGCGCGCTTGCCGCCGCAAGCAGCGGCGTCTCGAGCGGCACATAGACGATGTCGGTGACGATCGCGTGGTCCGGCAAAAGGGCCGGGTCGGCGGCTAGACCCTCATTGCCTTGCATGCCGAGCGCCGTGGTGTTGATGAGCAGGCCGGCATCGGCAAGCAGTTCACCGGTCGCCGCCACGCCGTGCGCGGAGACACCGGCGCCGAACCGGTCGCGCAATTCCACCGCCCGGGCAAGCGTGCGGTTGACGATGCGGATATCGCGGATGCCGCGCTGCTTCAGCGCGTGGATGACGGCGCGCGAGGCGCCGCCGGCGCCGAGCACCACCGCCGGGCCAATGGACGCCCAACCCGGCGCATGATCGTCGAGATTGGCGGCGAAGCCATGGCTGTCGGTGTTGCCGCCCCACAGGTGACCGTCCTCCAGCCAAAGCGTGTTGACGGCGCCGATCTGCTGGGCTGCCTCATCGCGGTGCTCGACCAGGGCGAAGGCGGCCTCCTTGTGCGGGATGGTGACGTTGCCGCCGAGATAACCGCTCGCTTGCAATGTGCTCAGGAATTCGGCGAAATCCTGCGGCGCGACATCGATCGCCTGGTAGCTGCCGTCGATGCCGTATCTGGCCAGCCAGTGGCCGTGGATCTTCGGCGAGCGCGAATGCTTGATCGGGTGACCGGTGACGAAGGCCTTTTTGGTCGCCTCAGCCATCGATCGCTCCCAGCGTGCGCAGTTCGGCCAGCAGCGGCAGCAGCGGCAGGCCGACAATGGTAAAGTGGTCGCCCTCGATCTTCTCGAAGAGCTGGATGCCTTCGCCTTCGACCTGGTAGGCGCCGACGCTCGACAGCGCCCTTGAGCCGACGCGCGCCAGATGGCGGCCGATGAAGGCCGGATCGAGCTTGCGCATGGTGAGGCTGGCGATGCCGACATGGCGCCACAGCACCTCGCCGTCGCGGACCAGGACCGCGGCGCTGTTGAGCTGATGGGTCCTTCCCGACAGCGCCAGCAGATGGCGGCGCGCCCCTTCCATGTCGGCCGGCTTGTGGAACACCTCGTCGCCGAGCGACAGCGTCTGGTCGCAGCCGAGCACCAACGCGCCGGGCCTGCGCTCGCTTACTTCGGTGGCCTTGGCTTCGGCCAGCACCAGCGCGACATCCTCGGGCGAGGCGCCGCTGCCTTGCAGGGGCGCCTCGAGCGCGCGCTCGTCGACATCAGGCGCAACCGCCTCGACGTCGATGCCGGCACCGAGGAGCATCGTCTTGCGGAACGGACTGCCGGAGGCGAGGATGATTTTTTCGGTCATGCTGGTTCACCCAGGGTTGGCGTTCCGTCGCGCACCCCTCACTTCTCTCATCTGCACCTACCGCGTCTTCCCCCGCAGGGCAACGATTGCCGCCGCCGTCTCCTCGATCGAGCGGCGGCTGACGTCGATCATCGGCCAGCCATGGCGGGTACAGATCTGGCGGGCATAGGCGAGCTCCTCGTTGATGGCGGCGCGGTCGACATAGTCGCCTGGCACATAGGCGCTGCTGTTGCCGAGGATGCGGTTCTGGCGGACATGCGAGATGCGTTCGGCGGTGGCGACAAGGCCGACGATCAGCGGCGTCCTGGCGTTGATCAGGCTTTCGGGCACCGGCACGCCGAGCACGATCGGAATGTTGGCGGTCTTGATGCCCCTGTTGGCGAGATAGATGCTGGTCGGCGTCTTGGACGTGCGCGAAATGCCGACCAGCACGATGTCGGCATCGTCCATATTGGCCGGCAACTGGCCGTCATCATGTTCCATGGTGAAGTTGAGTGCGTCGATGCGGCGGAAATATTCGGCATCGAGGACGTGCTGGGCGCCGACGCGGCGGCCGGCCGGCGTGCCCAGATAGGACTGGAAGACGGTGAGCACCGGCTCCAGCACGGAGACGCAGGGCAGGCCCATGGCGGCGCAGCGCTCGTCGATGCCGCGCGCCAGCTTCTGGTCGACGACGGTGTAGAGAATGATGCCCGGCTCCTCCTCGATGTCCTCGAACACTTTGGCCACCTGTTTTTCGGTTCGGATGAGCGGGTAGATGTGCTCGATGGCGCGCGCATCCTTGTATTGCGCCGAAGCCGCGCGGCCGGCCGCGAGCAGCGTTTCGCCGGTGGCGTCGGAGATCAGGTGCAGGTGGAAGAAGCTCTGGGGTTTGTTCACAGGGTTTTACCTAGGGCTGTGGGCGGATGTGGATAAAGCAGGGTTCGGAAAACCCGCCGGCCGGATCGACTGTATCAGATGCCGGTTTGTCCACAATTCGATGCGCTGTAGGCTTCGTCGGGCGGCTGGGGACAAGTCCGTGGACGAAGATTTTTGCCTTTTGTCTATCCACAGGACGAGCCTGCAGGATCGCTGCTCTAGCGTGTTGAGTCCAATGGAAGATTCCGGATCGTCCCCAGAACCCTGCAAGCGGCGATTGGAAATGCGCGACAATATGCTTGCTGGTGTTTTGACGGCCAAAGCGGGACAGGTGACAACCACCACAACCAACAGACTCTTAGAATCAGAAGATTCTTTAAAATAAGATATTTGATTAAAGGGAAGCCGGGAGAGGCGAGCGCTCTATGCCTGCAAGACGGATCATGCTGGACGTGCTGAAGGGTGAGACAGTGTTTCCGCCGCCGCTCTGGATGATGCGCCAGGCCGGGCGCTATCTGCCGGAATACCGCGAGACGCGCCGACGCGCAGGTTCATTCCTCGACCTCTGCTATGATCCCGACCTTGCCTTCGAGGTGACCATGCAGCCGATCGAGCGCTTCGGCTTCGACGCCTCGATCCTGTTCTCCGACATCCTTGTCGTTCCGCATGCGCTTGGCCGCGACGTGCGCTTCGAAGAGGGGCGAGGGCCGCTGCTGACGCCGATCACGGCGGCTGAAATCGCGGCCCTGGACAGCACGGTGTTTCACGTGAATCTCGAACCGGTCTACGAGACGGTTCGCCGGTTGCGGACGAAACTGCCCGATGAAATCACGCTGATCGGCTTCTGCGGCGCGCCATGGACGGTGGCGACCTACATGATCGCCGGGCACGGCACGCCGGACCAGGCGCCGGCGCGGCTGTTCGCCTATCGCGAGCCGGCGGCGTTTCGTCAGCTGCTCAAGGTGCTGGCCGATCATTCGGCCGCCTATCTCATCAGGCAGATCGGGGCCGGCGCCGATGTGGTACAGATATTCGATTCCTGGTCCGGCGTGCTCGACGATGCTTGTTTCGAGCTGTTCTGCGTCGAGCCGGTGGCCGAGATCGTCAGGCAGGTTCGAGCGGTCCATCCCGATGTGCCGATCATCGGTTTTCCCAAGGGCGCCGGCGCGCGCTACCGGAGCTATCGCGAGAAGACCGGCGTCACGGGGCTGGGGATCGACTGGACGGTGCCGCTGGAAACAGCGAAGGCGTTGCAGCGGGAAGGGGCCGTCCAGGGCAATCTCGATCCGCTGCGGCTGGTCGCCGGCGGCAAGGCGCTGGCCGACGGCGTCAGCGCGATCCTGGAGAGCCTGGGAAGCGGACCGTTGATCTTCAATCTTGGCCACGGCATCACCCCGGAAACGCCCGTGGCGCATGTCGAGGCGATGGTGAAACTGGTGAGGAGCGCGACACGCTGATGGCCGGGATGAGCAACACCAACAGCACGGGCCAGGCGATGATGCGCATGGTGATCGGCATCGCGGCCCTGGTCGTGCTCACCGCGCTGCTGTTTCTGGCGGCCCCAGACGGCTTCTATCTCTGGGCCAAGACGATCCACGTTCTTGCCGTCATTTCGTGGATGGCGGGCATGCTCTATCTGCCGCGGCTGCTGGTCTATCACGCCGATGCCGAGAAGGGTTCGGTGCAGTCGGAGACTTTCAAGGTGATGGAGCGCCGGCTGCTGCGCGGCATCATCAACCCGGCGATGATCGTCACCTGGGTGTTCGGCCTGTGGCTGGCCTGGAAAGGTTTTGGTTTCCAGGGTGGCTGGCTGCACGGCAAGATCGCGCTGGTGCTGGTTCTGTCCGGCATCCACGGCTATCTGGCCGGCGCGGTGCGAAAATTCGCCGAGGATCGTAACGAAAAACCCGCGAGGCACTGGCGGATCGTCAACGAGGTCCCCACATTGCTGATGATCGCTATCGTGATCCTGGTCGTCGTCAAGCCGTTCTGAACCTTCGGACCTCTCTCACGACCTGCTAAAAGGCGGCTTGCTCTTTCAGCCGGCCGACGATAAAAGACGGGTCTTCCTTCCCGTCATGCGCCGCCCTTCATTGCTTTTGGCCGCGCCCGGCATTTATCGCATCCCGCCGATTTCCTCCCAAAAGCCTACCCAGAGTCTATCCTAATGCAAGAAATGAAACTCACCGAGTTCAAGAACAAGAAACCGCCAGAGCTGATCGCCTATGCCGAATCGCTCGAGGTGGAGAACGCCAGCGTCATGCGCAAGCAGGAGCTGATGTTCGCAATCCTCAAGAAGCTGGCCGCCCAGGACATCGAGATCATCGGCGACGGCGTGGTCGAAGTCTTGCAGGACGGTTTCGGTTTTCTGCGCTCGGCCAACGCCAATTATCTGCCGGGTCCCGACGACATTTATATTTCGCCCTCGCAGATCCGACGCTTTTCGCTCAAGACCGGCGATACGGTCGAGGGGCCGATCCGCAGTCCGAAAGAGGGCGAGCGCTATTTCGCGCTGCTCAAGGTCAACACGATCAATTTCGACGATCCCGAAAAGATCCGCCACAAGATCCACTTCGACAATCTGACGCCGCTCTATCCGACCAAGCGGCTGAAGATGGAGATCGACAACCCGACCTCCAAAGATATCTCGCCGCGCGTGATCGACCTGGTGGCGCCGATCGGCAAGGGCCAACGCGCGTTGATCAACGCGCAGCCGCGTACCGGCAAGACGGTTCTCATGCAGAACATCGCCCACTCGATTACCGCCAACCATCCGGAATGCTACCTGATCGTGCTTCTGATCGACGAGCGGCCGGAGGAAGTGACAGACATGCAGCGCTCGGTGAAGGGCGAGGTGATCTCCTCGACCTTCGATGAGCCGGCTGTGCGCCACGTGCAGGTCGCCGAGATGGTCATCGAGAAAGCCAAGCGGCTGGTCGAGCATGGCCGCGACGTCGTCATCCTGCTCGATTCGATCACCCGCCTCGGGCGCGCCTACAACACCGTGGTGCCGTCTTCCGGCAAGGTGCTGACCGGAGGCGTCGACGCCAATGCGCTGCAGCGGCCGAAGCGTTTCTTTGGTGCCGCCCGCAACATCGAGGAAGGCGGTTCGCTGACCATCATTGCCACCGCGCTGATCGACACCGGCAGCCGCATGGATGAAGTCATCTTCGAAGAGTTCAAGGGCACCGGCAACTGCGAAATCCAGCTCGACCGCAAGGTCGCCGACAAGCGCATCTACCCGGCCATGGACATTCTGAAGTCGGGTACCCGCAAGGAAGACCTGCTCGTGCCGCGCGCTGACCTGCAGAAGATCTTCGTGCTGCGCCGCATCCTGGCGCCGATGGGAACCACCGACGCGATCGAGTTCCTCATCGACAAACTGAAGCAGACCAAGACCAATGCGGACTTCTTCGATTCAATGAATACGTAGTTCGCAGAGCGAGCTCCACTTCTTCGTCATCCTCGGGCTTGACCCGAGGATCCATGCCATGGCCTCTCCCAAAGAGCGCGGCGGACTGGATCTCCACCTGTTGCAGCGCTCGAAAGTCACGGCATGGATCCTAGGGTCTCCGCCACGGAGCTTCGCTCCTGCTTCGCCCTAGGATGACGAACTCTATGGTCTTCGTCGCAATAGCCCTTCCAATTCATCCGGATCGCTCACCGCCGGCAAACACACCTGCCCCGTGCACAGCCACGCGCCCGGCCTGTCGGCGGGAGGCAGGATCCCGCCCGGCAACAGCGGTCGATTCGCCTGCGTGCCGAGCGCCACCACAATATCCACCCGGCGCGGATCGGGATTGCGATTCGCTACCGGAACGAGCGTTGGATTTGTCAAATCGTCCACAAGCACCAGCTTTAGCGGCTCTATGGCGAGCGCCGAGGCGTTGAGGATGCCGGCCTGGCCATAGGCCTGGTGCGCCGCGCGGCCGGCGGCATGTTCGGCGACTTTCGTCGCTTTCTCCTGCAGGTCGAGATCGCTGGTCAGCGCGGCGAGCCGGACGAGCGCCTCGATGACCTGACCGGTGGCCGACGCAATAGCCTCGTCGACATCGCCCCTGATGCGGATCGGCACGTCGGTGCTGTCGGATGCCGTGAGATAATAGCCGGTGCCGTCGGCATCGGCGTGCCAGCGGTCGAGCTGCTCGACGAATTGCCGGGCCCGATCGGCGTAGCTCCAGTCGCCGGTGGCTTCGAACAGGGCGATCGCCGCATTGGTCATCGACGCATAGTCGCTCGACAGGGCCGGGAACAGTTTCTTGGCGCCGAGCATGGAATGCGGCAGCCGTCCGCCCTCGGCGGAAGAGGCGATCTGGTCGAATGCGGTCTTGGCCGCGTCGATCCAGTCTTGCCGCGCCAGCGAGCGGCCGGCCTCGGCAAGTGCCGAGATCATCTGGCCGTTCCAGTCGGCGAGGACCTTGCCGTCGCGGCCGGGCCTGACGCGCCATTCCCGGACCGCCAGCAGCCTTGCCTTGAGAGCGGCCAGAAGCGGTTGCTCGGCAATGCCTTGCCCCTGCTGGGCCAGCGTCTGGTGGATGACAGGCTTGCCTTCCCAACCGGGTGGGCTGGAGAGCATGAAGCGGTTGAAAAACAACGGAGAATCGTCGCCGAGCGCGGCCTCGATCTCTTCCCGGCTCCAGGTGTAGAAAAGGCCCTCCTCGCCCTCGCTGTCGGCATCGAGACTGGCGGCGAAGGCGCCGCCATCGACGCGCATCTCACGCAGCAGCCAGCCGATGGTCTCCTCGATTCGGACCCGGAACAAACACTTCCCGCTCGCGGCATGGGCCCAGTTGCAAAAACGGATGAGCTGCGCGTTGTCGTAGAGCATCTTTTCGAAATGCGGCACCAGCCATTGCGCGTCCGTGGAATAGCGGCTGAGACCGCCGCCGACGTGATCGTAGATGCCGCCGGCCAGCATCCGTTCGAGGCTCAGGAGGACATCGTCGCGGTGACCGGCATTGCCGTCGCGCAGCCACGACAGCCACAGTGTCTGCATGAATGGCGCATTGGGGAATTTCGGCGCGCCGCGCAGGCCGCCGAGATCCTTGTCGATCATGCCGTCTATGCCTCTGGCGAGCGCGGCAAGCGTGTCGCGGTCGAGCGCGGTGCGGGCATGCGCGCCGGCGAGCCGGGTTTCGACATGCGAAGTCAGCCCGTCGGCGCTCTGGTTCAGGCTTGCTCTTTTCTCGCGCCAGGCCTTGTCGATCGCCTCCATGACCTGGATGAAGCCCGGGCGGCCATAGCGCGGCTCGCGCGGGAAATAGGTGCCGCCCCAGAAAGGCTTGCCGTCCGGGGTCAGGAACATGGTCAGCGGCCAGCCGCCCTGCTCGCCCATCGAGGACAGCGCCGCCATGTAGATCTGGTCGATGTCGGGACGCTCCTCGCGGTCGACCTTGATATTGACGAACAGACGGTTCATGACGGCGGCGACGTCGTCATTCTCGAAGCTTTCATGGGCCATGACGTGGCACCAGTGGCAGGCGGCATAGCCGATCGACAGCAGGATCGGCCGATCCAGCGCCCTCGCCTCGTCAAGCGACGCCGGCGACCAGGCCCGCCAATGCACGGGATTGCCGCTGTGCTGCTGCAAATAGGGGCTGGCTTCGTCGGCAAGCAGATTTTGCGCAGGCAGTGTCACGATGAGCGGTCCGGCGAAACAGGGGTTGGATAGTGAAGCTAGGGCGGTCCAACAAGGCGGGCAAATGATTTCGGCCGACACCATCGTCGCGCTTTCCAGCGGCCGCCTGCCCGCCGGCGTCGCCGTCATCCGCATTTCGGGGCCAAAGACTCGATTCGTTGTCGAAACGATCGCCGGCGGTATGGTTAAGGGCCGCGTGGCCAGCCTGCGCAAGCTGCGGGCGCCCGATGGCGGCGTGCTCGACAGTGGCCTGGTGATCTTTTTCCCCGGCCCCGGCAGCTTCACCGGCGAGGACGTGGCGGAATTCCAGGTGCATGGCGGCCGCGCCGTGGTGGCGAGGCTGTTGGAGACGATCGCCGGTTTCGAAGGCGTCAGGCACGCCGAAGCGGGCGAGTTTACGCGCCGGGCCTTCCTTAATGGCAAGGTCGATCTGGTAAGGACGGAAGCGCTGGCCGATCTGGTCAACGCCGAGACCGAGGCGCAGCGGCGCTTCGCGGTGCAGAATGCCGAGGGCGCGCAAGCCGAGCTTTATCTGAGCTGGCGGCGGCGGCTGATCCATGCGCGCGCCATGATCGAGGCCGAGATCGACTTTGCCGACGAGGACGATATTCCCGGGTCCGTTTCGGACACGGTCTGGTCTGACGTCTCGGCGATGATTGGGGAGATCGACCGCCACATTGCCGGGTTTCGTGCCGGCGAAATCCTCCGCGACGGGTTCGAGGTCGTTATCCTCGGCGCCCCAAACGCCGGCAAGTCGAGCCTGTTCAACGCTTTGGCGCGGCGCGATGCAGCTATTGTAACGGATGAGCCAGGCACGACGCGGGACCTGCTCGAGATCGTACTTGACCTCGAAGGCCTGCGGGTCAGGCTGACCGACACCGCAGGCCTGCGCGATGCGGCCGGCAAGGTGGAAGCGATCGGCATCGAGAAGGCGCGAGCCAAGGCGCATGGCGCCGACCTCTTGCTCATCCTCGTGGATATGGCCGACCCGCATCCCGTTGCTCTTCAACGCGAGGGGATCGCGACCCTGCGCGTGGGCACCAAGCTCGATCTGGTGCACGGGCAAGCCGCTGCCGGGGGCTATGATCGCGCCATCTCGACGAAGGACGGGACCGGCGTGGCGGAGCTGTTGACCGAGATCGCCAGGCTCGCGGCCGCGCAGGTCGGCGAAGCGGGCGACATCCTGCCCTCACGGCTTCGCCACGTTGAATTGCTAGGCGATGCCAACCGCTTCCTGCTGCGCGCGGCCGAGAGCCCGGACGCCGGGCAGGAACTGCGCGCCGAGGATCTGCGGCTGGCCGCCGACCGGCTCGGCCGGATCGTCGGCGCTGTCGATGTCGAGGACATGCTGGATGTGATTTTCTCGCAGTTCTGCATCGGGAAATGATTCACGTGGAACATTGTCGGGGCGCGGACGCCGTCAAGCCTCCCTTCTCCCCGTCACTATACGGGGAGAAGGTGCCGGCAGGCGGATGAGGGGCAGCGCTGACCTCGGCTTCTATCACGACGGGCCCGGCCGATGACTCACGTGAAACAGAAGGGCTCTCCGACCGACGTTGTTTCACGTGAAACGGCTGCGCCGGGGTCAATCGCCAGCGTCGGCGCTACCCCGCACTTGCCTGCCGGCATTCTCTTATCCGGCATTCTCTTATAAGGACGGGGAGAGGGCGCGCTGTTATTTCCAGTTTCGGCAATTATCAGCCTTGTAAATGAAGGTGCCGGCTTTGCGGTCAGCGCTGTCTCCCTGTGCCAGGGAGAAGTGCCGACACGGCGCCGGGGGGCGGCGCCGGCGGTCGATACACGTGACTCACGTGAAACACTACAATGAGGCTCGCCGTCCTGTTTCACGTGAAACTCCCGCGAAGTTTCTTGACACCGTCCCGCTGCGGGGACATCTCTCCACCAAACTTCGAATCCAGGGCGTTTTGAAATGACCGATCACTATGATGTGGTTGTGGTGGGTGGCGGCCATGCGGGCAGCGAGGCGGCCAGCGCGGCTGCGCGTGCGGGCGCCAGGACAGCGCTGGTGACGCTGCGTTTCGACACGATCGGCGTGATGTCCTGCAATCCGGCCATTGGCGGGCTCGGCAAGGGCCATCTGGTGCGCGAGATCGACGCCATGGACGGACTGATGGGCCGGGTGGCGGATGCCGCCGGCATCCAGTTTCGCCTGCTCAACCGACGCAAGGGGCCAGCCGTGCGCGGCCCGCGCACCCAGGCCGACCGGAAACTTTACCGGCTCGCCATGCAGGAGGCGGTCAGGCAGCAGGGCGGTCTCGATGTGATCGAGGGCGAGGTGCTCGACTTCGACATCGACGATTCGGGGTGCCTGCGCGCCGTTCTCCTGGCCGACGGCCGGCGCCTTGCCTGCGGCGCGGTGGTCCTGACCACCGGAACTTTCCTGCGCGGGTTGATCCATATCGGCGAGAAGAAGATCGTCGCCGGCCGCATGAACGAACAGGCGAGCCTTGGCCTGTCGGCGACGATGAGCCGCGCGGGCTTCAAGCTCAGCCGCCTGAAGACCGGCACGCCGCCGCGCCTCGACGGGCGCACCATCGACTGGGCGTCGCTGGAAAGCCAGGCGGCGGATGACGAACCGGTGCCGTTCTCGCTGCTGACCGACCGCATCGAGACGCCCCAGATCGAATGCGGCATCACGCGCACGACCGCGGCCACGCATGAACTGATCCGCGCCAATCTCGGGCGCTCGGCCATGTATTCGGGTTCGATCGAAGGCGTCGGGCCGCGCTACTGTCCGTCGATCGAAGACAAGATCGTCAAGTTCGGCGACCGCGAAGGCCACCAGATTTTTCTCGAGCCGGAAGGCCTGGACGACGACACGGTCTATCCCAACGGCATCTCGACCTCGCTGCCGGAGGAGGTTCAGCTCGAAATCTTGAAGACCATCCCGGGGCTGGACCGAGCGGTGATGCTGCAGCCCGGTTATGCCATCGAATATGACCATGTCGACCCGCGCGAGCTCCATCCGACGCTGGAGACAAAGCGCGTCGGCGGCCTGTTCCTCGCCGGGCAGATCAACGGCACGACCGGCTATGAGGAGGCCGCCGCGCAAGGCCTGCTCGCGGGCCTCAATGCCGCAAGGCGGGCGTCGGGCAGCGAGCAGGTCGTGCTCAGCCGCACCGAAGCCTATATCGGCGTCATGGTCGACGATCTGACCAGCCGCGGCATCAGCGAGCCTTACCGCATGTTCACCTCGCGCGCCGAATTCCGGCTTTCGCTGCGCGCCGACAATGCCGACGAGCGGCTAACGCCGCTGGCTGCAAGGCTGGGTATAGCGTCAGCCCGGCGGATGCAGCGGTTCGGCGAGGTGGAGCAGCGCCTCGCCGAAGCGCGCCGGCTGGCGCTCGGCATAAAGCTGACACCCAACGAGGCGGCGCGCCACGGGCTGGAGGTCAATCGCGACGGCGTGCGCAGATCCGCCTATGAACTGCTCGCCTATCCCGGCGTCGACGTGGCTTGGCTGGCCCGAATCGATAGGAATTTCGGGACGATCGACGCCAGGACGGCGGAGCGCCTCGAAACGGAAGCGAAATATTCGGTTTATCTCGATCGCCAGAAGAGCGACGTCGCCCAAATCCGGCACGAGGAAAGCCGGCTCATCCCCGAGTCGCTCGACTTCGCCGAGGTGCCGGGACTATCGAACGAGCTGAAGCAGAAGATGCATGCGCGGCGACCGCGTTCGGTTGCCGACGCGCAGCGCATGGAAGGCATGACGCCGGCGGCGCTGGCCATCATCGTCGCTCATATCAGGCATTCCGAGAGCGCGCAAAGGGACGTCGCGTGAGCGCTGCCTCCTGGGAGAGCCTGCGCAACGCCGCCGGTCCCGTTTCACGTGAAACATTCGATCGCCTGGTGGCGTTCGAAGAGATGTTCCAGAAATGGAACCGCAGCATCAATCTGGTCGCGCAATCCACGGCCGGCGATGTCTGGCAACGCCACATACTGGACAGCGCGCAGCTCTGGCGAATCGAGGATAAAGCGCTGCGATGGGTCGATATCGGCTCGGGCGGCGGATTTCCGGGACTGGTCCTGGCGTTCCTGCTTGCCGAGCGTGACGGCGCCAGCATCGACCTGGTCGAAAGCAATCGCAAGAAAGCGGGATTCCTGCAAGCCGTCGTCGGCCAGTTCGGTCTGCCGGCGCGTGTCGTCGCGCGCCGCATCGACGACAGCCATGCGCTTGTCGCGGCACCGGAAATCGTCACGGCGCGGGCGCTGGCGCCGCTTTCGACCTTGCTTGAGCTGGCGGGGCCGTGGCTGACATCAGGCGCGCGCGGGCTGTTCCACAAAGGCCGGGATTACCGCGCCGAAGTGCAAGAAAGCGTTAACCGCTGGAGCTTCGATCTGGTAGAACATCCAAGCATGACCGACCCTGGCGGCGTCATCCTTGAACTGTCCAATGTGCGACCTGTCTGAACAAAGACCTGTCCGAATCCGTGTTGGCGACCCAAAATGAATTCCTGGCATAGACCCATGATGAAGAACGGCCCTCGAATCATCACCGTAGCCAACCAGAAGGGCGGTGTCGGCAAGACCACCACTGCCATCAACCTGGCCACCGCGCTGGCGGCGATCGGCGAGAAGGTGCTGATCGTCGACCTCGATCCGCAAGGCAATGCCAGCACCGGCCTCGGCATCGACCGCAAGGACCGCACGGTGTCGTCCTATGACGTGCTGACCGGCGAGCTGGAGCTTGAGGAGGCGGCGATCCCGACGGCGGTGCCCGGCCTGTCGATCGTGCCGTCGACCCTCGACCTGCTCGGCATCGAGATGGAGATCGCCTCGGCGCCGGACCGGGTGCTGCGGCTGCGCAACGCCCTGCGCGCCGCATCGGCGCGTTCGGCCGGGTTTGGCTATGTGCTTATCGACTGTCCGCCGTCGCTCAATCTTTTGACCTTGAATTCGATGGCGGCAGCCGATTCCGTTCTGGTGCCGCTGCAATGCGAGTTCTTCGCGCTGGAAGGTCTCAGCCAGCTGCTCGAAACCGTCGAGCAGGTGCGCCGCTCGATCAACCCGGATCTCACCATCCAGGGCATCGTGCTGACCATGTATGACGGCCGCAACAACCTCGCCAACCAGGTGGTGCAGGACGTGCGCGAGCATATGGGGGACAAGGTCTACGAGACCATCATTCCGCGCAATGTGCGGGTGTCGGAAGCGCCGTCCTACGGCAAGCCGGCGATCCTCTACGACCTCAAATGCTCCGGCAGCCAGGCTTATCTGCAGCTTGCGTCGGAAGTGATCCGCCGCGAGCGTAAATTGCGCGCCGCTTAACAAGCGGCCGCGCATGGAGCAAAAACCGATTCGATACCGAAACAATCTGGAACCGAAATGAGCGAAGACCTTTCGAGAAAGAGACTAGGCCGCGGGCTGGCGGCGCTGATCGGCGAGATCGACCGTCCGAGCGCGCCGGAGAAGCCTGGGATGAGTGCCGACGGGAAGGTGCCGATCGAGTTCCTGACGCCCAATCCGAAGAACCCGCGCCGACATTTCGGCGACGCCGAGTTGACCGACCTGGCGCAATCGATCCGCGAGCATGGGGTGGTGCAGCCGGTGGTGGCGCGGCCTTCGCCGTCGCAGGCCGGGCGCTACGAGATCATCGCCGGCGAGCGGCGCTGGCGTGCCGCGCAACGCGCCGGATTGACCGAGATCCCGGTCATCGTGCGCGAGGTCAACGACCGCACGGCGCTGGAACTGGCAATCATCGAGAACGTCCAGCGCGCCGACCTCAACCCGGTCGAGGAAGCGCTCGGCTATCAGCAGCTCATCGACGATCACGGCTACACCCAGGCCGATCTCGGCCAGGTCATCGGCAAAAGCCGCAGCCATGTCGCCAACACGTTGCGGCTGCTGAAACTGCCCGACGTGATCCGCGACATGCTGGTCGACGGGGCCTTGTCGGCGGGCCATGCCCGCACGCTGGTGACGGCGGAGGACCCGGCAGGGCTTGCCAAGCGCATCGTCGAGGAAGGGCTCTCGGTGCGCCAGGCCGAAGCGCTGGCGCAGATGCCGGCCGGTCCGACCCCGGCGAAGCCGAAGCAGGCGAAAAGCGCGCCGGAAAAAGACGCCGACACGCTGGCGCTGGAAAAGCTGATGACCGGCACGCTCGGCATGATCGTGACCATCGACCACACGAACAAAGGCGGCGAGATTCGCGTGGCGTACCGGACGCTGGAGCAGCTTGACGAGCTGTGTCGGAGATTGAAACAAGAGCGGTAGTTAGCCGGCGAACTTCAACAAAGCGGAAGCTACAACGCAGGGAAAACGAGGGCTGGCTGTCCGCCAGCCCTTTCGTTTGAAGCGCTGGCGATTGGCGAAAAAGCAGCGCCATCGGCATCCGTCGCCAGCCGCGCTCGCGGCTTGACAGTGCCCGGCAACGGCGTAACCTCTATTAGACAAGGCTTAAATTAATTGCCCTAGCGTGCCGGTCAGTCGCGGCGAGGGCTATCTGCCATTCCTGCAACAGGCGTGAAATGGCACCGCCTCGCCAAAGCAATATGCCGACGCGCGCCTGACGCAAATGGGAGGTGCAAATGGCAGTCCGTTGGCAATTGTCCGGAAGTTACTTCGAAAACTGTAGCTGCGATGTCGTGTGTCCTTGCCTGCTGTCCACCAACGCGCAGCTGACATCAAGGCCGACGAAAGGCTTTTGCGACGTCGGCCTGGTCTTTCATATCGATACGGGCAGTTACGGCGACGTCCGGTTGGATGGGCTCAGCGTCGCCATGGTTGCCCACACGCCGGGTCCGATGGCAGACGGCAATTGGACGGCCGCCGCCTATATCGACGAACGGGCCGATGACAGGCAGACAGAGGCGCTAGGCGCCATCTTCACTGGCGTCGCGGGCGGCCCGATGGCGGTGCTGGCACCCTTGATCGGCACGAATCTCGGCGCCAAGAAGGTGCCGATAAGCTACCGGATAGACGGCAAGAAGCGGTCGGCGGAGATTGCCGGCGTCATGCGGATGGCGGTCGAGCCGCTGCCGACGATGCGCGAGGACGGGCAGATGTGGGCGGCCACCGGCCATCCCGTCAATCCCGACTGGCTCGCCTTGGCGATGGGGGCGGAAGGCAGTACATTCAGCGACCATGGCATGAGCTGGGACAATTCCCGCCGAAACGGACACTACGCCCCGATCAACTGGTCTGGCCAGCAGTAGCCGTTGGCCGCATGGTACGGGACGTACTTCGTCCATGGTGCAGACGTTGCAGCGATACATCATTCTCGCGCTGCTGATCGCTATCGCGGCGGCGGCATGGACCTTGCTCATCCGGCAGCAGGCGGGCATGGGCGCGGACATGCGCATGGAAATGTACTCCCTCACAATGGGCATGAAGGCGCCGCTGTTTCTTGCCGTCTGGATGATCATGATGATTGCCATGATGTTTCCGACGGCCGCACCCATGATCCTGACATTTCACCGGGTCCAGGCGGGCAAACGGGGCCGGGGCGAGACCTTTGTCTCGAGCTGGGTGTTCGTGGCCGGGTACATGCTAGTCTGGGGCGTGATGGGCGTTATCGCCTTTGCCGGCGCGGCGGGTGCGGAGATGCTCGCCGGGCATGTGGGATTGTCCACGGCGACGGCCGCGCGTTTCGGCGGCGCGCTGCTGATGCTTGGGGGCGCCTACCAACTTTCCCCACTGAAGGATCTGTGTCTGGCCAAATGCCGCACACCGATCGGCTTCATCCTGACCTCATGGCGCGATGGTTACTGGGGCGCGGTTCGCATGGGTCTGGAGCATGGACTTTTCTGCCTGGGCTGCTGCTGGCTTCTGTTTCTCGCCCTCTTTCCTCTCGGGATCATGAACGTTGCCGCAATGGCCGTGGTCACCTTGCTGATATTCGCGGAAAAGACCCTGCCGTCTGGAAATGGGATCGCGAAGCTGTCGGGGATCGCTCTGCTGCTCTATGGCGCGGCGGTGCTGGTCTTTCCACAGGCGCTGCCGACCTTTGAGCCGGTAGGCGCCATGACAATGAATTGACCAACGGAGGCAGCGCCCGGCGCCAAAGGGCCTAACGTTGCGCCAATCTCGCGCTCTCCACCGCGATCCCGAGCAGCGCCTGCCTTGCCAGCGCCACCGACAGGTCCGGCCTTCGCCGCGTCTGCAGCACGGCGGTCTGCAGCCGGGTCAGCGCGCGGCCGAGCGCCTCGACGCTCCAGCGTTCCAGCGCCTTCTCCACCAGCTTGCGGCGCGAGAAGAAAACCGGCGGGCGCGCCGCCGCCACCACCGACGCGGCATTGCGGCCGCCGGCCTCCATCTGGCCGCGCATGGACTGCATCGCCTGAAACTGCCGCATCGCCGAGGACAGCACCAGGAAGGGTTGGCCGCCTGCCTGGCAATGGCGGGTGAAGGCGGTGTCGAACTCGCCGACCTTGCCTTCGAGAAGCGCGTCGACGGCATCGTCGAAGGACGCGCCGGACACGTCGCCGGACATCGCCCTGACGTCGTCGAGGCCGATTTCCTTCTGGCCATGGACATAAAGCAGCAGCTTGTCGATCTCGCCGCGCGAGGCCAGCCGGTCGCCGCCGAGATTGCGGCGCAGCGCCTGTCTTGCCTCAAGCGTCATCGTCGCGCCGGTCTTGCGCAGCTCGTCGTCGATCACGGCATCGATGTCCCTGGCCTCGTCGGCATAGCAGGGCAGCGCCATGGCGTTGTCGGCCGCCTCGACGACGGCGCGCAGCCCGACGCCCTTCTTGAGATCGCCGGCCTCGATGAGGATGATCGCGTCCCGCACGGGCTCCGCCGTCAGCGCCTTGACGTCGTCGGCCAGCGCCTTCTGGCCGCCGGCATTGCGCACCCACAGCAGGCGGCGGTCGGAAAACATCGGCACGGTGCGCGCCTCGTCGAGCAGCCGGCCTTCGTCGCGCTCGACTTCGGAGCCGTCGAGCCTGACCACCGAGAAGGGGTCGTCGAGCGGCAGGCCGGTCGCGGCGGCAAAAGCCTTGGCGCGCTCCGAGACGAGGCCCCGATCGGGGCCATAAAGCAGGACGATCGCCATGCGCGGGTCCGGCTTCGCGAGCCAGGAATCCACTTCGTATGCTTTCTTCTGTGCCATCGAGGGTGGTTAGCATGATGTTGGGGCGGAGTGAACGTTTTCCAGTTCACCTCGGAAGAACTGCTTCGAGGGAAGATCGACCCCACCCCGTCGAGCTTCGCTCGACACCTCTCCCCCGATCGACGGGGGAGAGGAAGGGTGCGAGCTCGCCAAGTTTGACGCCTTTCCTCTCCCTCCGGAGGGGGAGAGGTGGCCCGGCGCAGCCGGGACGGAGTGGGGGGAAGCCGTTTGCCAAACGCGCCGCCGCTCCAAGACACGCGCAACCCCGGCGAGGAAGAAAACCCAGGCAATCAGGCGGAGCATCGCTTCGATGAAAGGTCGACCCCCACTCCGTCGAGCTGCGCTCGACACCTCTCCCCCGATCGACGGGGGAGAGGAAGGGCGCGAGTTCGCCAAGGTTGGCGCCTTTCCTCTCCCTCCGGAGGGGGGAGAGGTGGCCCGGCGCAGCCGGGACGGAGTGGGGGAAGCCGTTTGCCAAACGCGCCGCCGCTCCAAGACACGCGCAATGACCGGCGAGGAAGAAAACCGGGTAATCAAGCGGAAGCAATGCTTCGAGGGAAGGTCGACCCCCACTCCGTCGAGCTGCGCTCGACACCTCTCCCCCGATCGACGGGGGAGAGGAAGGGCGCCACGTTTGGCGGACCCGCGATTCTCCTCTCCTTCCGCAGGCGTGAAGTGGGCGCGGCAGCCAAGCTTGCCAAACAATCACCTTATCTGGCGACAAACCTCACGCGACCTTGCGCCTAATTGCGCGGCGCCGCCCAACATCGACAAGAAATTTCGCCGACATATCTTCATCTTGGTGCGCGGCAGGCTGTATCGGCCGGCTTGGCCGGCCCGATGCCCGGAGGCTTGCCCGGTGAATTCGCACTGGCGGCGCGGATATGCAAATATCGGTGCCGGGCGACATGGAGGACGAAGGTCATGGCCGATGCTGGGATGTTGCGCTTCCATGTTCCGGAGCCCGAGGTGCGGCCGGGCGGCACGCCTGATTTCTCCAACGTGACCATCGCCGCCGCCGGCTCGGTGCCGCGCCCCGAAATCGACGTCGATCCACGCGCCATCCGCGACATGGCATTCTCGATCATCCGGGTGCTGAACCGCGCCGGCGAGGCGGTGGGGCCGTGGGCGGGGCTGCTCTCCGACGAGGAACTGCTCGAAGGCCTGCGCCACATGATGACGCTGAGGACCTTCGATGCGCGCATGCAGATGGCGCAGCGGCAGGGCAAGACCTCCTTCTACATGCAGCATCTGGGCGAAGAGGCGGTGAGCTGCGCCTTCCGCAAGGCGCTCGCCCCCGGCGACATGAATTTCCCGACCTATCGGCAGGCCGGGCTGCTCATCGCCGACGGCTACCCGATGGTCACGATGATGAACCAGATCTATTCCAACGAGGCCGACCCGCTGAAGGGCCGGCAATTGCCCATCATGTATTCGTCGAAGGAGCACGGCTTCTTCTCGATCTCGGGCAATCTGGCGACGCAGTATATCCAGGCGGTCGGCTGGGCTATGGCCTCGGCGATCTCGAACGACTCAAGGATCGCCGCGGCCTGGATCGGCGACGGCTCGACCGCGGAATCCGACTTCCATTCGGCGCTGGTGTTCGCCTCCACCTACAAGGCGCCCGTGGTGCTCAATGTCGTCAACAACCAGTGGGCAATCTCGACGTTTCAAGGCATAGCGCGCGGCGGCGCGGGCACTTTCGCCGCGCGCGGGCTGGGTTTCGGCATCCCGGCGCTGCGCGTCGACGGCAACGACTATCTCGCCGTCCATGCGGTGGCGAAATGGGCGGCCGAGCGCGCGCGCAGCAACCTGGGGCCGACGCTGGTCGAATATGTCACCTACCGCGCCGGCGCCCATTCGAGCTCGGACGATCCCTCGGCCTACCGGCCGAAAACCGAATCCGATGCCTGGCCGCTCGGCGACCCGGTGGTGCGGCTGAAGAACCATCTCATCCGGCTCGGCGTCTGGTCGGAGGAGCGGCACAAGCAGGCCGAAGCGGAAATCCTCGATACGGTGATCGCGGCGCAGAAGGAGGCCGAAAGCCACGGCACGCTGCACGCCGGCGGCAAGCCGTCGACGCGCGACATGTTCGAGGGGCTCTATGCCGAGATGCCGCCGCATCTCAGGCGCCAGCGCCAGCAGGCGGGGGTCTGAGCCATGCCGAGGCGGACCATGATCGAGGCCATTCGCGACGCCATGGACGTGTCGATGGAGCGCGACGAGAAAGTGGTGGTGTTCGGCGAGGATGTCGGCTTTTTCGGCGGCGTGTTCCGCTGCACACAAGGCCTGCAGGCGAAATACGGCAAGAGCCGCTGCTTCGACGCACCGATCAACGAATCCGGCATTGTCGGCTCGGCCATCGGCATGGCCGCCTATGGGCTGAAGCCGTGCGTCGAGATCCAGTTTGCCGACTACATGTACCCGGCTTACGACCAGCTGACCCAGGAAGCCGCGAGGCTGCGCTACCGCTCGAACGGCGACTTCACCTGCCCGATCGTGGTGCGCATGCCGACCGGCGGCGGCATATTCGGCGGCCAGACGCACAGCCAGAGCCCGGAAGCGTTGTTCACCCATGTGTCGGGGCTGAAGACCGTCGTGCCCTCGAACCCGCATGACGCCAAGGGACTGCTGATCGCGGCGATCGAGGATCCCGACCCGGTCATCTTCCTCGAGCCGAAGCGGCTCTACAACGGCCCCTTCGACGGCCATCACGACCGGCCGGTGACGCCGTGGTCGAAGCACGAGCTGGGCGAGGTCGCCGACGGCCACTACACCGTGCCGCTCGGCAAGGCCGCGATCCGCCGGGCCGGCTCCGCCGTCACGGTGTTGGCGTACGGCACAATGGTCTATGTCGCGCAGGCGGCGGCCGAGGAGACCGGCATCGATGCCGAGATCGTCGATCTCAGGACGCTGTTGCCGCTCGACCTCGACACCATCGTGGCGTCGGTGAAGAAGACCGGACGCTGCGTCGTGGTGCACGAGGCGACGCTGACCTCCGGCTTCGGAGCGGAGCTGGTCGCGCTTGTGCAGGAAAACTGCTTCTACCATCTGGAGGCACCGGTGGCCCGCGTCGCCGGCTGGGACACGCCCTATCCGCATGCGCAGGAATGGGACTATTTCCCCGGTCCGGCCCGCGTCGGCCGGGCGCTTACGGAAACATTGGAAGCCTAGAACGGGGAGGCCCGACATGGGCGAACACATCATCAAGCTGCCCGATGTCGGCGAGGGCGTCGCCGAGGCGGAACTCGTCGAATGGCATGTCAAGGTCGGCGACATCGTGCGCGAGGACATGATGCTTGCCGCCGTGATGACCGACAAGGCCACGGTCGAGATCCCTTCCCCCGTCGACGGCGAGATCCTGTGGCTGGGCGCCGATATCGGCGACACGGTGGCGATCGGCTCGCCCATCGTGCGGCTGAAGGTGGCCGGCGAGGGCAATGTCGTTGGCGGTGCGATGCCGGCGGAAGTGACGGCTGAAAGTATCTCCGATGATACGGGGGCTCGCCCGGTCTCGGACCTGGAGCCGTCATCGCCCAATCTGTCGCCGTCATCCTCGGGCTTGTCCCGAGGATCCGCCGTCCCACAGGGATATGACGCGACCAGTTCCGGAAGGTCGGTAGATCCTCGGGACAAGCCCGAGGATGACGGCGCCAGGTCCAAGGTCAACAGCGCGCCGCGTGCGCAAGGTGAAAGGCCGCTGGCCTCGCCGGCCGTGCGGCTGCGTGCGAAGGAAGCGGGCATCGACCTCAGGCAGGTCCAGGGAAGCGGCCCGGCCGGCCGCATCGGCCATGAGGACATCGAGGCGTTCCTGGCGCGCGGGCCGCACATGGCAAAGGCATCCGGCCTCGCCCGCAACGATGCCGTCGAGGACATCAAGGTGGTGGGCCTGCGGCGCAAGATCGCCGAGAAGATGACGCTGGCGACGTCGCGCATCCCGCACATCACCTATGTCGAGGAGATCGACGTCACCGCGCTCGAGGATCTGCGCGCCGCGCTCAACAAGGAGAAGCGGGCGGCCAAGGGGACGGAAAGGCCCAAGCTGACGCTGCTGCCGTTCCTGATGCGAGCGATGGTCAAGGCGATTGCGGACCAGCCCAACCTCAATGCGCTGTTCGACGACGAGGCCGGCATCATCCACCAGCATGGCGGCGTCCATATCGGCATCGCCGCGCAGACGCCGTCGGGACTGGTGGTGCCCGTCGTCAAGCACGCCGAAGCGCTGGACATCTGGGAATGCGGCGCGGAGGTCGCCAGGTTGGCCGAGGCGGCCAAGTCGGGAACCGCGACGCGCGACGAGCTCTCCGGTTCGACCATAACCATCACCTCGCTCGGCGCCATGGGCGGCGTGGCGACGACGCCGGTCATCAACCACCCGGAAGTGGCGATCCTCGGCGTCAACAAGATGATGGTGCGGCCGGTATGGGACGGCACCCAGTTCATCCCGCGCAAGATGATGAACCTGTCGTCGAGCTTCGACCATCGCGTCATCGACGGCTGGGACGCGGCGGTGTTCATCCAGCGCATCAAGACGCTCCTGGAAACGCCGGCGCTGATTTTCGTGGATTGAGGGTGGATCATTCGAGATGATGGCGGGAGAGCGCCCCCCTCTGCCTTGCCAGGCATCTCCCGCACAAGGGGGGAGATCAGATGTCACGCCGGCTTTCGCCAATCACCAGCGCTGCGGGATTGAGCGAGGCGCCGAAGCCTCCAATCTCCCCCCTCGTGGGGGAGATGTCCGGCAGGACAGAGGGGGGCGCGAAGAATCTCGACGGAGCGTTTCCTCGGATCGAAGGGTCACGTCATGAAAGAAATCTCCTGCAAGCTGCTGGTCATCGGCGCCGGGCCGGGCGGCTATGTCTGCGCTATTCGTGCCGGGCAGCTCGGCGTCGATACCGTCATCGTCGAGGCCGGCAAGCCGGGCGGCACCTGTCTCAATGTCGGCTGCATTCCCTCCAAGGCGCTGATCCATGCAGCGGAGGAGTTCGAGAAGGTCGCGCAGATGGCGGGCGGCAACAGCCCGCTCGGCATTTCGGTGGCCGCTCCGGCGCTGGATCTGGGCAAGACGGTCGCCTGGAAGGACGGCATCGTTAGTCGGCTTAACAGCGGTGTCGCCGGCCTGCTCAAGAAGGCCGGGGTGAAGACCGTGCAGGGCTGGGCGACGTTTCGAGACGGCAAGACCGTCGCGGTCGAGACCGAGACGGGAAGCCAGGTGATCCGCGCCGAAGCGGTGGTGATCGCCACCGGCTCGGCGCCGGTCGAGTTGCCGTTCCTGCCGTTCGGCGGGCCGGTGATCTCGTCGACGGAAGCGCTGGCGCTGAAGGAGGTGCCGCAGCGGCTGGCGGTGGTCGGCGGCGGCTATATCGGCCTGGAGCTCGGCACAGCCTTCGCCAAGATGGGCGCGGCGGTGACCGTGGTCGAGGCCTTGCCGCGCGTGCTGGCGCAGTATGACGCCGAACTGACGCGGCCGGTGGTCAAGCGGCTGGCGGCGCTCGGCATCGAAATGATGCCAGGCGCCAAGGCCAAGGGCCTGTCGACGAAAGGCGATGCGCTGCTGGTCGAGACCCCGGACGGCAAGGATGCGAGGATCGCCGCCGACAAGATCCTGGTCACGGTCGGCCGCAAGCCGGTGACGGAAGGGTGGGGGCTCGACCAGATCGACCTCGACATGGCGGGGCGATTCATCCGCATCGACGAGCAGTGCCGCACCTCCATGCGCGGCATCTTCGCCATTGGCGACGTGACGGGCGAGCCGATGCTGGCACACCGCGCGATGGCGCAAGGCGAGATGGTCGCCGAAATCGTCGCCGGCCATAAGCGCGGCTGGGACAAGCGGGCTATCCCCGCTGTCTGCTTCACCGATCCGGAGCTGGTCACCGTCGGCCTGTCGCCCGAAGAGGCCAAGGCGCTCGGCGGCGAAATCAAGGTCGGGATGTTTCCCTTCGCCGCCAATGGCCGCGCGATGACCAGGATTGGCGAGGATGGCTTTGTCCGCGTCGTCGCCCGCGCGGACAATCATCTTGTGCTGGGCATCCAGGCGGTCGGGCAAAGCGTGTCGGAACTGTCGACGGCCTTCGGCCTGGCGCTCGAAATGGGCGCGCGGCTGGAGGACATCGCCGGCGCCATCCATGCCCATCCGACACAGGGCGAAGGCTTCCAGGAAGCGGCCCTGAAGGCGCTGGGACACGCGCTGCATATCTAATTCGGGACGGCGGAAAGCACCCCCCTCTGTCCTGCCGGACATCTCCCCCTCAAGGGGGGAGATTGGCAGCTTAGGCGCCCCGCACATCCCGCCTACGATGCGCAATTCGGAGTTAATTCGCCGCGCTCATCGCCTTGTCGAGCGCGGCCTTCACGTCGGCCGGCCAGGTCTTCACCGGGGGCTTGGCGTCCGGCTCGCCATTGTCGCCGCGACGGGCGAAATAGAGCTTGTGCTGGGCCGGGTCGACCGCCATGAAGCCGTCATTGCCGCCGCAATCGTGCGGCACGCAGCCGCTGGCGTAGAAGGCGCCGGACGCGGTCTTCTCGGTGCCGCCGCCGACCAGCAGGCTGGTCGCCATGTCGGGCATGTCCTTGCCGAGCAGCGCCTCGGCCGCCTTGTAGACGGCCTCATTGTGGAAGGCGTCGATGATGTTGTCGTATTTCGACGGATCGATGTCCTTCCAGTCGGTGCCGGGTTCGGGCATGTAGGTCAGATTGCCCGCGATCGTCAGCCCCGATGTCGGCGACCATTGCAATGCCGGCTTCGAATCGCCGGGCAGGAGATAAGGCACGAAATAGATGGCGCTGTCGGAGACGGCCGTGGGCGGGGCGCCGCACTCGTCCTGCTCGACGGTGGTGCTCTGGATCTCCGCGCCTTCCGGTTTCCAGACGATCACCGTCGCCGGCCCGCACTGATTGCCTCCGTCGCCGACGTCGAACAGCGCCACCTTGACGCCGCCGACCTCGACGATCTTGTCGAAGAAGACGTCGTAATTGCTGGCCAGATGCTTGCCGTCATAGGCAAGCACCTTCTCGCCATACTGTTCCTGCTGGGTGATGGTGAACTGGCCGCCCTCGAACGGCACCGGCGCCTGTTTGTCGTCGTCGGAAACGTCGGCGGCTCCCTGATCCGTGGCCGGCGTCTCGCTTGCCGCCGGTGGCGTCTCGGCCTGCGCATGCGCGCCGGCCATCGTCGCCACGGTCATGGCCAGGGCGCAGGCGCTGGCAAGAAGCGGGCGTGTCATGACAGTTCCTCCTTCAGCCGCCGCAAGCCCGGCCAGCGACGGCCGGGCCGATGTCGTCAGCCGCGCCGTTCAGGCCCAGGGGCGTAGCTCGGCGTTCTTCTTCTCGAACGAAGCGATGGCACCGGCCTTCTCCATGGTCAGGCCGATGTCGTCGAGGCCGTTCAGCAGGCAATGACGCTTGAAGTCGTCGAGGTCGAACTTGACCACGCCGCCGTCGGGCCCGCGAATCTCCTTGGCCTCGAGGTCGATCGACAGAGTGGCGTTGGAGCCGCGCGAAGCATCGTCCATCAGCTTGTCGAGATCCTCGGAGCTGACGGTGATGGGCAGCACGCCGTTCTTGAAGCAGTTGTTGTAGAAGATGTCGGCGAAGGAGGTCGAGATGACGCAGCGTATGCCGAAATCGAGCAGCGCCCACGGCGCGTGCTCGCGCGAGGAGCCGCAGCCGAAATTGTCGCCGGCGACGAGGATCTGCGCCTTGCGGTAGGCCGGCTTGTTGAGCACGAAATCCGGATTCTCCGAACCGTCGTCCTTGTAGCGCATCTCGGCGAACAGGCCGCTGCCGAGCCCGGTGCGCTTGATCGTCTTGAGATAGTCCTTGGGGATGATCATGTCGGTGTCGACGTTGACGATCGGCATGGGCGCGGCGACGCCGGTGAGCTTGGTGAATTTTTCCATGGTCTTTGCCCGTCTTCCTGGCATTGCGGGGGATTGCTGGCGCCCGGTTTACACAAAGCCGGCGACAAATAAAAGGCAGGTGTTCGCGCGCGTCGGCACGGGGTGCCGCACAAACGGCTTCGAATTCGCGGCCCGATGGTGCAGTCTGGCTGTGATGGCTGAAAAAATCCTCTATGCACGCGAACCCGCGCTCGACGTCGCCGAATTCCGCCGCGTGCTGGTGGACTCCGGCCTTGGCGAGATCCGTCCCGTCGACGATGCCGACAGGCTGCGGGCGATGCTGTCGGGCGCCAATCTGGTGCTGACCGCGCGGCTGGATACCGAAGGCAAGCCGCTGGTCGGCGTCATCAGGGCCGTGACGGACTTTTCCTGGGTCTGCTACATCTCCGATCTCGCCGTTTCCGGATCGGCGCAGGGGCTCGGCATCGGCAAGGGACTGATGGACGAGGCGCGGCGGCAGCTCGGCCCGTCCGTCGCCATCAGCCTGGTTTCCGTGCCCGACGCCGCCGGCTTCTACGAACGCATCGGCATGATGCGCATGGCCGACGCCTTCTGGTTCTCCCGCACGCGCTGACATTTTTTCTCCCTGTGGCCGGATCCAGCAGCCGTTGGCATGACATGTTGTGCTTGACATGCAACCATTTGGTTGCATATTAGAGCCATGAGCATGGACGCCGTCTTTCGCGCTTTGGCCGACCCGACCCGCCGGCAATTGCTGGACAGCCTTCATGACAGGAACGGGCAGACGCTGAACGGGCTGTGCGCTGAGATGGATATGACCCGCCAGGCGGTGACCAAGCACCTGGCGATCCTCGAGGAGGCGAACCTTGTCACCACAATCCGCAAGGGGCGCGAGAAGGAGCACTACCTCAACCCGGTTCCGATCAACGAGATCGCCGAGCGCTGGATCGGCAAATTCGAGCGGGGGCGGCTCTCCGCCCTCGGCGATCTGAAGAGACGCCTCGAAAGGGAAGACTGATGAGCAACGCCTTCGTTTATGTGACCTACATCCGCACCACGCCCGACAAGCTTTGGCAGGCGCTGACCGAACCGGAATTCCACCAGCAATATTTTCTCGGCGCCCGCATGCAGAGCGACTGGAGAAAGGGCTCCGCGTGGAAGATGGTCTATGCCGACGGCCGGGTGACCGACAGCGGCGAAATCCTCGAGATCGATCCGCCAAGGCGCCTGGTGATCAAATGGCGCAATGAGTTCATGCCGGACGTCAAGGCCGACGGCTACACCACCTGCACCTTCGTCATCGAGCAGGAGGGCGACATGATGAAGCTTGCCGTCACCCATGCGGCCGACGGCCCGCACAAGCTGCTGGAGCATGTCGGCAAGGGCTGGCCGCTCGTCCTGTCGAGCCTGAAAAGCCTGCTCGAAACCGGGCAGGGCCTGTCTCGGCCGGCGTCAAAAGGCTGAAAATCATTGCTTCTCAGCCGAAACAATCATTCGGAGGCATCGATGTTGCATATGCCAGTGCCAACTTCAGCCGTGCAGAGCATGACCAATGGCGAGACCGTTATGGCCCAGGCCGAGATCGACGCGCCGGCAGAGCGCGTCTTCCGCGCGCTGATCACGGACGAGGTCGAACAATGGTGGGGGTCCGCCGACACCTACCGGATGGTGAAATGGTCGGCAGACCCTCGCGCCGGCGGCCGATGGGCCGTCACGGTCCGTGGAGCCGACGGCAGGGAATTGCCGGCCAACGGGGAATTCCTCGATATCGAGGTGCCGCGCCGGATCGTGCAGACAAGGGCATATGCCTGGGACCATCCGACGCTTGGCCGCCGGCAAACGACGGTCGCCTGGCTGCTGGAACCAACCGCCGCGGGCACGCGCCTCACCATCTGCCATGGCGGCTTTGCCGGGCTGGCCGAAGCGGCGGCCGAACATGCCGAGGGCTGGGGACGCGTGCTGGGCTGGCTACAGGCGTATTTGGGTGCGGGAAGCCGAGTGGCGGCTTAGCCGACTGGTGGCGGTGCAGAGCCTTTTGATGTCAGCGTCACAGAGAACCCTCAACTCGCCTCAAATCACATTCAATTCCCGGAACGCCCGCCCTTCGGCAACGCGTTCGTAGCCAAAGGGGGAGCAATCGACCGTGCGGTAGCCGCCATGCACGATCAGCTCGGCCAGCGCCTTGCCGACGGCGGGCGCCTGCTGCAGGCCGTGGCCGGAAAAGCCGTTGGCGAAGAGGAAATTGCCGACTTCGGGATGTGGGCCGATCACCGCGTTCTGGTCGAGCGTGTTGTAGTCGTAGTGACCGGCCCAGGCGCGCGTCGGCTTGATCGCCTCGAAGGCCGGGATGCGGGTCGCCAGCACCGGCCAGATCACCTCTTCGAACAGCGGCCAGTCGACGTCGAAATCGGCGGGATCGGCCGGGCCGTCGCCCTCCTCCGGCTCGGCGCCGCCGGTGAGATAGACCGAGCCTTCCGGCCTGACATAGATGCCGGACGGGTCGACCAGCAGCGGCATGTCGGCATATTTCTCGCGCGCCTCGAAGACGAAGACGTTGCGCTTGCGCGGCTCGACCGGCAGCGCCAGCCCGGCGAGTGCGGCGACCTTGCCCGCATTCGGCCCTGCGGCATTGACGAGGATGCCGGTCTCGAGCCGTTCGCCATTGTCGAGGCTGACGCCGGTAACGCGGTCGCCCTGCCGCTCGATGCCGGTGACCGAAGCATTGATGAAGTCGATCTTCTTCTCACGCAACGCCTTGCGGAACAGCATCAGCATCGCATGCGCGTCGAACCAGCCCTCGCCGCTGCGGCCATAGGCGCCGGCGGTGATGCCCTCGGCCGACAGCCAAGGGAAACGGCGCACGAGCTGTTCGGCGTCCTCCAGCAAAATGTCGGCGCCTTCGGCAAGCTGTGCCTCGTGGTTGGCCCTGAGGATCGGCAGCCCGGCCTCGCCGGCGAGAATGAGATAGCCGCCCTCGCGAAAACCGATGTCGGCGTCGGCGCCGAATTCTTTCTTCAGCCGGCGGAACAGTTTCAGCGTGAATTGCGACAGGCGGATGTTTTCCGGAATCGAGAATTGCTGGCGGATCGAGGCCATGGATAGCGTCGTCGCCGCATGGGAAAATTGCGGGTCGCGCTCGATCAGCGCGATCCTGCCGGAAAAGCCCTCCTCGCGCAGATAATAGGCGATCGAGGAGCCGACGATGGCTCCGCCGATGATGACGATGTCGTAGCGCACTTTTTTCTCCGATCCGCTGCCGGCGTCCTTACGCAACCGGCAAGACAATCTCGAAGCGCGTGCCGCGCTCGGAGTCAACCGGCCTGATCGTGCCATCCTGCGCTTTCAGGAGGGCCAGCACGATGCCGAGCCCATGCGGTCCCCCCGGTAGAGCACCGCGCGATGCCGCCTGTTCCCTTGCCTCAACCCGCGGCAGGCGGCATAGATCTGGCATGACGACCGATCCCTACCGCCCGCGCCGCTCGGTGCTCTATGTCCCGGCCTCGAACGACAAGGCGCTGGCCAAGATGGCGCAGCTTGCCTGCGATACCGTCATCATCGACCTGGAGGATGCCGTCGCCCCGGCCGAGAAGGTCGCGGCGCGCGAAAAACTGGCCGGCATCTTCAGCAATCGTCCTGATACCAACCATAGTGGCCGGCGCTGCGAGATGGTGGTGCGCATCAATGCGCTCTCGAGCGAATGGGGCGGCGCCGACCTGCTGGCGGCGGCCAAGGCGGAGCCGGACGGCATCCTGCTGGCCAAGGTCGACACGCCCCGCGACGTGCTCGAGGCGGGTGACGTGCTCGACGACAATTCCGCCCCCGACAGCGTGAAACTATGGGCGATGATCGAGACGCCGAAGGCCGTGCTCAATGTCGGCGCCATCGCCGAACTTGGCCGCGATCCTGCCTCGCGGCTTGATTGTTTCGTTGCCGGAACGAATGACCTGATCAAGGACACCGGCATTATGGCGACGTCGGACCGGCGTTATCTCCTGCCGTGGCTGATGCAGATGGTGCTGGCGGCGCGTGCCGGCGACCTCGATATCGTCGACGGCGTCTTCAACGATTTTCGCGCGCTCGATGCTTTCAGCCGCGAGTGCACGGAAGCGGCCGCCATGGGCTTCGACGGCAAGACGCTCATCCATCCCGCCCAGATCGAGGCGGCGAACCGTGCCTTTGCGCCATCGGCGGAGGCGGTGGCCAAGGCCCGCGCGGTGAAGCAGGCCTTTGCGCTTCCGGAAAATGCCGGCAAGAACGTGATTGCGCTGGAGGGAAGGATGGTCGAACGGCTGCACCTTGCGCAGGCCGAAAAACTTCTGGCGAAGGCGGCGGCCGTCGGCGCATGATGTGCCGTGTTGGATTGCCGATCGCGGGCGATGGACTGACGACAGGAATTGAATGATGAAACTCTACCGCTTTCTCACCGCTCCGGACGACGCCAGCTTCTGTCACAAGGTGACGGCGGCGCTGAACAAGGGCTGGCACCTGTTCGGCTCCCCCACCTACGCCTACGACAAGAAGACCAAGACCATGCGCTGCGGCCAGGCCGTGGTGAAGGATGTCGACGGCCAGGAATACGGGCCGGACACCAAGCTCAGCGAGTGGTAGCCCCTCGCATCCACAGCCACGCCGCCAGCCAGGCGATCGATGCCGCAAGCATCGCCAAGCCCAGGTCAAGAGCCAGCTCCGGAACGAACGCACGAAGCGCGATCGGCACCGCGCCAATGAGATAGAGAGCGAGAGGAATGCGCGGCACGCCTCTTGCAACGGCGAGAGAGATTACAAACGCGAGCGTTCCAACCAGAAAAAGAACCGAACTGGCGACCAGAGCCAGACCGAGCGGTCCGGCTCGCAGCTCGACGATGGTTGTGAGCGGAAGCTTCGAAAATACCAGATTGATCACTGCTTCCACGCCTACCAAACTTGCCAACGCAACGAAGTTGATGACAAACGCGATAGTGCCGAACAGCCCCGCGCGCCGGCCAAACGCAAGAAACAGGCCCACGACGAGGCCAAGCGCCAATATCTCGGCGACTGGTGCGAGAAGTTGCGTCAGATCGGTGGTCGCGATGAGCGAGCTGCGTTTAGCCGCGTTGACCAGAAGAATAAGCGCGCTTCCCATCCCGGCAACGGCGGCAAGCCGATAAAGCGTGAGGCTGGGCACAGTCGCGCTCGACTGAACAATCGCGAAATTCTCCTGCTGAAATTCTTCGGCTGGACTCTGATGCGAAATGACCGATTGCGAGCGGGGTGGGGCTGTTCTGGCGAGCATGTTCGTCTCCTCAGCTGGGAGTTCGGGAGCCGCGAAGACCGTAGGCCTGTTCCGATCCCATCAGTAATCACTGCTTACATCCTCTGGCCGGAATTGTAAACGGCGATTACATAAATCGCGGAATCATGCTACAGAGGCGGGGAGCTGCTCCACGGAACGAAGGGAAAGAGATGGCAAAAGCCAAGGCGCCTCATCGCACTGGTTACCACCATGGCAATTTGCGGGAGGTCCTGATCGATGCCGCGGTTCAACTGGTCGAGGAAGGCGGCCCCGACAATGTGAGCGTGCGCGAAGCCGCAAAACGTGCCGGCGTTTCCCCTGGCGCGCCATTCCGTCACTTCAGCAACAAGACCGCGTTGATGACGGCTGTCGCGGAGCAGGCAATGAGCCGATTCCGCTCGGAGATCACGAATGCGGTCGAGAAGGTTGCGACGGACGATCCGATCGAACGCTTTGCCGCTGTTGGAATCGCCTATTTGCGCTGGGCAATTCGAAACCCCACCCACTTCCAGATCATCTCGACACGCAATCTTATTGATTGGGATGCTTCAGAGTCGCTGCGTCACGATAACGAAGCGGTGCGTTCGCTGATGGAAGCGTCAATGGCAGAAGCACAGCGACGAAACATGCTCCGGTCGGACGACATGGCAGAGACCCAGATAGCCGCGAGGGCGCTCGTCTACGGGCTCGCACGCATGTACATTGATGGACATTTTGCGCAATGGGCAGTGGCAGGACATACCGGGGAGCAGACTGTGCAGAACGTATTAAAACATTTCGTCACACTCATTGTGAAATGACGGCCTGACGTGGAACCGGTCACTCGGCTGCCTCTTCGATCTTCTCCATATCGTCGTCCGAGAGGCCGAAATGGTGGCCGATCTCGTGGATCAGCACATGGGTGACGATGTCGCCCAAAGTCTCCTCGTTCTCGGCCCAGTAATCGAGGATGGCGCGGCGGTAGAGCGTGATGCGGTTCGGGCCTTCGCCGGTCTGCGGGTTCCAGCGCTCGGCGATGCCGCGTCCCTCGAACAGGCCGAGCAGGTCGAAGGGGGTTTCCAGTGACAGGTCGTCCATGATCTCGTCGGTCGGGAATTCGGCGATCTGGATGACGATCTCGCCGGTCAGCTTGCGAAAATCCTCGGGCAGATGGGCGTAGGCCTCCAGCGCCAGGAACTCGATCTCGTCCATCGACGGCGAAAGCTGGTCGTGCCAAATGCGGGTCTTGTAGATGCGGGCCATGCTTTGTCCTTTGATCCCGGCATATAGGCTTTTGGGCCACAATCGGCAAATGACGCGGCGGCCAACCCCAGGATTGCTTACGGCACCGGGAGCCGTTTCGCATGGCTTGAGGGGCGGTCGGCTGTCCGACCCATGTTGGCCCTCTTATCGGAGAGGAATAAATTCCCCCATGAGTCTGCTTGACTCTTCGGGTCGCCTCTGGAATCTATAAGAACATAACAGGAACAATTGTGAGTGGACACTGACCGTCATGGCGATGAGCGCCGTGGCGCGGGAGACTGTTTTTGCCCTGCGCCGCCAGATCGCGAAGATCGAGGGAACGCTGCCCGAGCGCCTGCAGGCGCCGGCCGGCGCGGTTTCCGACGCCGGCATGGCCGCCGCGGACCGCACCGTGGTCCGGCGCGGCATCGCCGTAGCCAGGCCGGATGCTTTCCTGCGCACCGGCATCGGCCGGCTCGATGCCGCCCTCGGTGGCGATTGGGGCGGCGATTTGGGCGGCGGCCTGCCGAAAGCGGCCTTGAGCGAAATCCATGGCGTCGAGACCCGCGATGCCGGAGCGGTCGCCGGCTTCGCCCTGTCGCTCGCCAGCCTGATCCTCAAGCCCAGCCTGATCCTCAAGCAAGGGCCGCGATTGCCGGTGCTGTGGATCGGCACCCAGGAGGTTTTTCGCGAGGCGGGCTTTCCCTATGCCCGGGGCCTTCACGCCGCCTTCGGCATCGAGCCGGAGCAATTGCTGTTTTCCGAGGCGCCAAGGCTCGCCGATGCGCTGTGGGTCGCCGAGGAGGCGGCCCGCATGACGGCGCTCGCCGCCGTCATCCTTGAAGTCCGCGGCAATCCGCAGCGGCTGGACCTGACCGCGACGCGCCGGCTGCACGCCCGCGCGCAGAGCGCCGGCCGGCCGGTCTTCCTGCTGCGGCAGGCGGCCGAACCCGAACCGACGGCGGCGCCCGTCCGCCTCATCGTCTCGCCGGCGCCGGCAGGGCCGCGCGACACGGTCGCCGGGCCGCTTGCCGGCTCGATCGGCCGCCCCGCCTTCACCATCAGCATCGGCAAGAGCCGCACGGCCCTGCCAGGACAATTCATATTGGAGTGGAACCCCGATGAACGCATATTCGATGAAAGACGGATTGGGGAAGAACGAGCAAAGAATCCTGTCCCTGTGGTTTCCCTATCTCGCGGCCGAACGGATCCTGCGGCAGCGCCTGGGGCGGTCCTGGCGTTCCCGGCCATCGGATCACCGGCCGCTGGTGATCAGCCATCGCGACAGCAACGCGCAGCGCATCTTAGCCCTCGACGAGCGGGCTGAGGCGCTGCATCTGAAGCCCGGCATGGGCATCGCCGATGCGCGCGCCATGCATCCGTCGATCGACATAATGGAGGCCGATGCCGAAGCCGACCGGCGCCTGCTCGAAGGCCTTGCGGACTGGTGCGACCGCTATACCCCGCTGGTGGCGCTCGACGGGACCGACGGCCTGTTCCTCGACGTCACCGGCTGCACCCATCTTTTCGGCGGCGAACGCGCCATGCTGGACGAGATCCTGTCGCGCTTCTTCCATCAGGGCTTCGACGTCCGTGCCGGCCTTGCCGCGACACCCGGCGCCGCCTGGGCGGCGGCGCGGTTCTGCGGCGACCGCATCGTTGCCGGCGGCGAGGAGGAAGCGCTCCTGGCGCCCTTGCCGCTGGCGGCGCTACGCATCGCGCCGGAAACCCGCGCCAGCCTGGAAAGTGTTGGCCTGCGCACGGCGGGCGCGGTGATGGCCGCGCCGCGCGCGCCGCTCGCCCGCCGCTTCGGTGCCTCCCTGCTCTTGCGCCTCGACCAGGCGCTCGGCCGTCTCGACGAGGCGGTGTCGCCGCGCCTGCCCGTCGCGCCGCTTTCGGTCGAACGCCATTTGGCCGAGCCCGTCACGCTGACAGAGGACATAGAACGGCTGGTGGGCATGCTGGCGACGACCCTGAAGATCGACCTCGAGCGGCGCGGCGAAGGCGCGAGAAGCCTGGCGCTGCTCTTGTTCCGCGTCGACGGCGCCGTCAGCCGCATCGCGCTCGGCACGTCGCGACCGATGCGCGAACCCCGGCTGATCCAGAAATTGTTCCATGAGCGGCTGGCCGCCCTCGAGCAGCATATCGATGCCGGCTATGGCTTCGACCTGGTGCGGCTTTCGGTGCTGGCGGCGGCGGCCTTCGACATGCCGCAGGCCGACCTGACAGGCAAAACGACCGACGACGGCGCCGATATCGCGCTGTTCGCCGACCGCATCCGCGCCCGGCTCGGCGAGGGCGCGGTTCTCAAGCCGGTCGTCGTGGAAAGCCATCTGCCCGAGCGTGCCGTCGCCACCATCCCCTTCACGGAAACCCCGCGCCGCATCACGCCGCCGAAGAAACCGGACAGGATGCAGGCGCCGATGACCATCTTCCCGCCGGAGCGGCCGATCCGGCTTTTCCGCTCGCCCGAGCCGATTGAGGTGCCGGCCACCGAAATGCCCGAGGGACCGCCGCTGAATTTCCGCTGGCGGCGTGCGCTCTACAGGGTCGCCCGCGCCGAAGGCCCTGAACGCATCGCGCCGGAATGGTGGCGTGAATTTTCGAGCGACGAAGCGGCGTCGACACGCGACTATTTCCGCATCGAGGATGCCGACGGCCGCCGCTACTGGCTCTACCGGCAAGGTCTCTATGGCGGCTCTGAAATCCCGCCGCGCTGGTTCCTGCACGGGGTCTTCGCATGAACGCGCTGACCGCCATTCCCTATGCGGAATTCGGCATCCAGTCGAATTTCTCGTTCCTGCGCGGCGCCTCCAAGCCGGAGGAGCTGGTGGTCGCGGCCAAGCTCATGGGGTTCTCCGCGATCGGGCTCGCCGACCGCAACACGGTGGCGGGCGTGGTGCGCGCCTGGCAGCAGGCCAAGGTCGAGACGCTTGCCTACCACCCCGGCAGCCGGCTGGTTTTTTGCGACGGCACGCCTGATATTCTCGCCTATCCGCGGAACCGCAAGGGCTGGGGACATCTGTGCCGCATGCTCACGCAAGCCAATCTGCGCGAGGAGAACGAAAAGGGCGCGACCCTTCTGCGGCGCGACGACCTTCTCGAATGGGGCGAACTGATGTCGCTGGCGGTCCTGCCCGCTCTGGCGACAGGCGCGCAAGACAGCCTTGCCCTGCTTCGCCAGCTCAAGGACCGTTTCGGCGGGGCCCTGCGGCTCGGTGTCTCGCCCGACTACGCGGGAAACGACCGCTTCAGGATCGAGCAGGCGGCGGCGATGGCGGAGCTGGCCGGCCTGCCCTTGATGGCGACCAACGACGTCCTCTACCACACGGCCGAACGCCGCCCGCTGCAGGACGTGCTGACCGCGATCCGTCTCAACATTCCCGTTTCGGAGGTCGGGCTGGAACTCACGGCGAATGCCGAGCGCCATCTGAAACCGCCGCTGGAGATGGCGCGCCTGTTCCGCAGGCACCCGGAGGCACTGGCCGAAACGCTGCGCTTCGCGCAGGAGCTGACTTTCTCGCTCAGCGACCTTCAGTACAATTACCCCGACGAGCCGACGCAATCAGGGCTCGGCCCGCAGGCGGAGCTGGAAAGGTTGGCGCGGGAGGGGGCGGCCAGGCGCTATCCCTCGGGCGTGCCGCAATCGGTGACGAGGCGCATCGAGGAAGAGCTCGCCCTTATTGAGCGCCTGAACTATGCCCGTTATTTCCTGACCGTCCACGACATCGTCAAATTCGCCCGCAGCCAGGATATTCTCTGCCAGGGGCGCGGTTCGGCCGCCAATTCGGTCGTCTGCTTCTGCCTCGGCATCACCGAGGTCGGGCCGGAGCGAATCGACACGCTGTTCGAACGCTTCATTTCCGAGGAGAGGAACGAACCGCCCGACATCGACGTCGATTTCGAGCATGAGAAGCGCGAGACGGTCATCCAATATATCTACGAGAAATACAGTTCCAAGCGCACCGCGCTGGCCGCCGCCGTCATCAGCTATCGCGGCCGCTCGGCGCTGCGCGAAGTGTCGAAGGCGATGGGCCTGTCCGAGGATGTCAGGGCATCGCTCTCCGGCTCGATCTGGGGCTGGTCGACCTCGGAGCTCGGCGAGAAGGAAGCCCGGGCCGGCGGCCTCGATCGCGCCGACCCCATATCGCGGCACGTGATGGAGCGTGCCAACGAGATCATGGGCTTTCCCCGTCACCTCTCCCAGCATGTCGGCGGCTTCGTCATCACCAGGGACCGGCTCGACGAGATCGTGCCCATCGTCAAGACGGCGATGGAGGAACGCAAGATGGTCGAATGGGACAAGGACGATCTCGACGCGGTCAAGATCCTCAAGGTCGACGTGCTGGCGCTCGGCATGCTGACTTGTCTCAAACGCGCCTTCACTCTGCTGACGGACCATTATCCGCAGGCGCGAGACCCTTACGGGCAGCCCTATGTCCTTGCCACCCTGCCGGAAGAGGCGAAGCCGGTCTATAAGATGATCGGTCGCGCCGACACGATCGGCGTCTTCCAGATCGAATCGCGCGCGCAGATGTCGATGCTGCCGCGTCTCAAGCCAAAAGAATTCTATGACCTTGTCATCGAGGTGGCGATCGTGCGGCCCGGCCCGATCCAGGGCGACATGGTCCACCCCTATCTGCGCCGCCGGCAAGGCAAGGAGCAGCCCGAGTATCAGAAACCGGAGCTGGAGGCGATCCTCCACAAGACGCTGGGCGTTCCTCTGTTCCAGGAACAGGCGATGAACATCGCCATCGTGGCCGGTGGCTTCAAGCCTGGCGAGGCCGACGAGTTGCGCCGCGCCATGGCCACCTTCAAGCGCACCGGCACGATCGGCAATTACCGCCGGCGCATGATCGACGGCATGGTCGGCAAGGGCTACACCCGGGATTTCGCCGAACGCTGTTTCAAGCAGATCGAGGGTTTTGGCGAATACGGCTTTCCCGAAAGCCATGCCGCCTCCTTCGCGCTGCTGGTCTATGCCTCCTGCTGGTTCAAGACCTTCTATCCCGACGTGTTCTGCGCCGCGATCCTGAATTCACAGCCCATGGGGTTTTACCAGCCGGCCCAGCTTGTTCGTGATGCACGCGATCATGGCGTCGACATCCGCGAGGTCGACGTCAATTTCTCCGTCTGGGACTGCACGCTGGAACAGGCGACTTTCGACCCGGCCCACATCCTGCCGCGCCATGCCGACATGCGCGGCGTCATCGCGACGCAGCACGCAGTGCGGCTCGGCTTCAGGCAGATCAAGGGACTTTCCAAGGAGCGCATGGACGCCTTCGTCGAGCGACGCGGTTCAGGCTACATATCCGTCCGGGATGTCTGGCTGCGCTCCGGCCTCGATGTCGCCGAGATCGAAAGACTGGCGCAGGCCGATGCCTTCCGCTCGCTCGGCCTGGACCGCCGCGCCGCACTTTGGGCGGTGCGCGCCCTCGACGGCAAGAGTGCCGCCGAAAAGCTGCCGCTTTTCGACCAGCCGGCGCTGCGGCTACGCGAGCTGGAGCCGGAGACGAAGCTGCCGAAAATGCCGCTCGGCGAGCATGTCATCCACGATTACCGCTCGCTCGGCCTGTCCTTGAAGGCGCACCCGGTCGCCTTCCTGCGCGAACGGCTCGACCGGGCCGGCGTGACGCCCAATGCCAGGCTGTGCTCGGTGCGGGACGGACGGCGCGTCTCGGTCGCCGGGCTCGTTCTGGTGCGGCAGCGCCCCGGCAAGGGCAATGCGGTCTTCCTGACGCTGGAGGATGACGAGGCCGTTGCCAACGTCATTTTCTGGCAGCGGACCTTCGACCGCTTCCGTCCCATCGTCATGGGCGCGCGCTTCGTCAAGGTCACCGGCAAATTGCAGTCGGAATCGGATGTCGTCCACATCGTCGCCGAGAAGATCGAGGATTTGACGCCCTGGCTGACGGTGTTGCTGGAGAAGGTCGACCAGGCCAGTTTGCCGGGGGCCGGTTCTCAGGGGCATGCCTCGAGGGAGGATCCGGATCGTCCCGGCCGGCCCGCGATGCGGAACCCACCGGCCGGGCAGGATTTGGCAACACTGTCGGAAGAAGCGGAAAGCGTCATGCCCAGGGGCCGCAATTTTCAGTAGACACATCAATGCCTTCGTCATCCACCGGCGGAGCAAGGAGCGAAGCGACGCGGCGCGAGGATTCATGCCGCGACGTCTCCGCACCGCAGCGGTGCGAAACTTGACGCTGGCGGGCGAGCCCCCCTCTCGCCTGCCGGACCCGGCCCTTCGCTGTCGCTTCGGGCGCTCTTCGTTCGCAAAGCCAAGCAATTGGCTTTGCGTCCACTTCATGGACCACTCCTCGCCCCCTCAAGGGGGAGATTGGCAGTTTCAACGCTCCGCCAATTCCTGCAACAATGGAGATTGGCGAAGGCGGAGGTGACATTCGATCTCCCCCCTTGAGGGGGAGATGCCCGGCAGGGCAGAGGGGGGCGCCGTAGAATGCCGACCGATAATTTTCACGTCGAGCCGGCCGGCCCGCCCAGCCGCGGCGGCAGCACGTCTTCCGCCGAGATGCTCCGTGCCTCCGAAGGCAGCATGATCGGGATGCCGTCGCGCACGGGATAGGCGAGCTTGGCGACCCGCGAGATCAGTTCGCCGCGCTCGGGATCCCAGGCCAGCGGCCCCTTGGTCAGCGGGCAAGCCAGCAGCTCCAGCATCCTGGGGTCGACATTCGCTCTCTTTCCGTCACGCCCATCCGCCGCCATCGTGTCCTCTCTCAACATCCTACTGCAGGCTCGAGCCAAAATCCTCGTTCTCGCGCGCCAGCGCCATTTCGGTGATGGCGATCAGCGTTTCGGCGCGGGTCTTGAGATCGGCCGCTTCGAGCAGCGCCTGCTTCTCGGCCGGCCCATAGGGCGCCATCATCGACAGCGCGTTGACCAGCATGGCGTTTTCGGCCCGGCTGACGCTTTCCCAGTCGGCCTCCAGGTCGTTGGCCTGAAGATAGGAGCGGAACGCCCGCAGCAGCGCCGGCCGGTCGACCTCGGCGGCCGCCTGGTCGTCGTCGAGATCGGCGAGAAAGGGGGCGATCTTGCCCTGGCGGAACGGCGTCTTGACCGTCAGCTCATGGGTGACACGGAACCGGCACACGCCCTGCAGCGAAATCAGGTAGCGGCCGTCGCCGGTCTCGGAAAGCGCTATGATGCGGCCGGCGCAGCCGACATTGCAGAGTTCCGGCTCGCCATCGTCGCGCAAGGCGCCGTCGAGGCTGGGCTGGATGACGCCGATCAGCCGGGAGCCGGCGATCGCCTCGTCGACCATCTGCAGGTAGCGCGGCTCGAAGATGTTGAGCGGCATGCGGCCGCCCGGCAGCAGAAGCGCGCCCTCGAGCGGAAAGACCGGGATGGTCGACGGCAGATCCCTGGCGAGCCGGTAGTGAGCGTTTCCCGCTTGCACCTCGTTCCTCCGATCGCTTCGCCCGGGAAGCGCCTCCATGCCGCGATCCGCCTGTCGCTGCCCGGGGTTGTTGGCTTCCCGAGGGAAAGGCGGGCCGGATTCGTCCTATCTGGCGCGGCCGGCGCCGGGTGCAAGCCCCGCGCGACCATTCGGCCGCGCCGGCTCAGGAAAACAGCAGCGACGACAATTTGCGCCGCGCGGCAAGCGTCGCCTCGTCCGTCATGCCCCAGGCCTCGAAGAAGCGCAGCAATTGTGCCTTGGCGCCGTCCTCGTTCCAGCCGCGGTCAGCCTTGATGATGGCCAGGAGATTGTCGGCGGCCGCATCGCGCTCGCCCCTGGCGTTCTGGACCATGGCCAGATCGAAGCGGGCCTGGTGGTCGCCGGGATTCTCAGCCAGCCGGCGCTCGAACTCCGCCGGGTTGCCGAGTTCGGACGCTTGCGCGGCCAAGGTCATCCTGGCGCGCAGCGCGGCCAGCGGCGGCGCATCGGCCTTGGCCTCCGGCGCCCGCGCCAGCATCGCCTCGGCGCCTTCGGTATCACCGGCCTCGAACAGCAATTCGCCTAGCCCCGCTATCGCCTCGATCGTCTCCGGCGCCTGCTCGAGCACCGCGTCATAGATGTCGGCCGCCGTCTGCACGTCGCCGGCCGCGCGCGCCTCGGCCGCCGCCGCCAGCGCCTCGGTTACATCAGCCGCACCATTGCCCTTGCCGCCGACCTTGTCGATGAACTGGGCGATCTGGCTCTCGGGGATGGCGCCCATGAAGCCGTCGACCGGCTGGCCGTCCTTGAAGGCGATGACCGCGGGAATGGACTGGATGCCGAGCTGGCCGGCGATCGAGGGATGGTCGTCGATGTTCATCTTGACCAGCTTGACCTTGCCGCCGGCGGCGCGGACCGCCTTTTCCAGTTGCGGCGTCAGCTGCTTGCACGGCCCGCACCACGGCGCCCAGAAATCCACCAGCACCGGCTGGCGGCGCGATTCCTGGATGACGTCGGCGGCAAAGGCCGCGGTGGTCGTATCCTTGATGACGTCGCCGGCGGGGGCGGCGCCGGCCGCAGGTTTCTGCGGTTCCGCGCCGCCGCCATACTGCACCGTCGTGGCATACTGGCCGCCGCTGTTGCCAAAGGAGCCGCCAAACGGATTGTTGTCACTCATGTCGTCGCCCTTTCGGTGGCGCCAGCGGATCGGCGCACTGTCCTTGGTTGGAAACCGGTTTCGCCATCCATGTGGCGATCATGCCGAGACTTTCAAGATAGCAGCATCGTGCCCGGTTGCCTCGACGAATCTGACGAGGTCGCCCGATGCGATCGACGTCGTCGCCTCATTGGTCAGCGGATGCGCGTTGATCACCGCATGCCGCATCAGCGCCTCGTCGAGCACGACCCTGACCCTGTGCTGCGTGTCGTTGATCAGGCCAAACACCGTGACTGCGCCCGGGGCGACGCCCAGAAGCTCCATCAGCATCTCCGGCTTGCCGAAGGAAACGCGGCCGGCGGCGCCGATCACATGATGGATCTGCTTCAGGTCGACGACAGCGTCCTCGCCGACCGTGACCAGGAAGAAGGCGTCCTTCTTGTCCTTCAGGAACAGGTTCTTGGTGTGGCCGCCGGCGATTTCGCCGCGCAGCGCCTGCGAATCGGCGACCGTATAGAGCGGCGGATGGCGTTTCGTCGAAACGGCGATGCCGAGTTCGGCAAGAAAGGCAAAGAGCTCGGCTTCGGTCCTGGGCATGGGGTTCTCGTCTTCGGCTGGTTTCCAGCCATGCCGTTTACGGCCAATGACATGGTCGAGACAAGACCACCGCGCGACGCGGCGCTGAATCCTTCCGGCTGCCGCCGGCGGCCTTGCCGGCCTCGTCCGGCGCATTGAAAAAAGCCTGCGATTTCCCTGTTGCAATCGCCGCGCTCTTCAGCCATATAGGCCCGGCTTGCGGCCCAAAGCCGCGCGAGCGGGTGTAGCTCAGGGGTAGAGCACAACCTTGCCAAGGTTGGGGTCGAGCGTTCGAATCGCTTCACCCGCTCCAGTTTCCTCTTGGGGAATTAAGCAATTAAGAGAAAAGCGCCGCCTAGTGCGGCGCTTCTTTTTTGCCCGTAGGTCATAGATATCTCCCACGACTTGGCGAGCCAGGGCACGATCTTTGTCGGCTCGCCATAGCTCTGGTCTGTTAGCGAATCGACAAGCTGACAAACGTCAACCGATCCATACCCGTGATTGCTTTGCTGCGGATCGATGCAATCCGCCTGACTCGGACTGTCGCACCATCTCCGCTACGCACTGGCCAGAGCGATCGCGATACCCTGTCCGACACCGATGCACATCGTGGCCAGGGCCAGTCGTGCTTTTCGGGACCGCAACTCAAGCGCGGCAGTGCCGGTGATGCGAATGCCCGACATCCCAAGCGGGTGCCCGAGCGCGATCGCTCCGCCGTTCGGGTTCACATGCTCCGCGTCCTCGGGGATACCGAGTTCGCGGAGCACGGCGATGCTTTGGGAGGCAAATGCTTCATTCAGCTCGATGATGTCGAAGTCCGAAGGCGCGATGCCGAGGCGCGCGCCAAGCTTGCGTGTCGCCGGAGCCGGGCCGATCCCCATGATCCGTGGGGCAACCCCGGCCGTCGCGACGCCCAGAATCCGGGCGATCGGTGTGAGCCCGAATGCCTTCACGGAAGCTTCGGACGCGATGATCAGCGCTGCCGCTCCGTCGTTCACGCCAGAAGCGTTGCCCGCGGTGACGGTGCCGCCTTCCTTTTTGAACGGCGCTGGAAGCTTGGCGAGCGACTCGGTTGTCGTTCCGGCGCGTGGATGTTCGTCGCGATCGACCATGATCGCATCGCCTTTGCGCTGGGGCACAGTCACCGGCGTGATCTCCAGCGCCAGCCGGCCATTTTCCTGAGCGGCGGCGGTCCTGGCCTGGCTGCGTGCGGCGAAGCTATCCTGATCGGCGCGGCTGACCTTGAAGGCTTCCGCAACGTTTTCACCCGTCTCCGGCATCGAATCGACGCCGTACTGCTTCTTCATCAATGGATTGACGAAGCGCCAACCGATCGTGGTGTCGTAAATCTCGGCGTTGCGCGAGAACGCCTCGCCCGCCTTCGGAAGCACGAACGGCGCGCGGCTCATGGATTCGACGCCACCGGCGATGATCAGGTCGGCTTCGCCGGCCTTGATGGCCCGTGCAGCGATGCCCACGGCGTCCATTCCAGAACCGCACAGGCGGTTGACGGTGCTGCCGGGGACTTCGATCGGCAGTCCAGCCAACAGCGATGACATGCGCGCGACATTGCGGTTGTCCTCGCCTGCCTGGTTGGCGCAGCCAAAGATGATCTCATCCACCGCGGACCAGTCCAGGCCTGGATTGCGGTGCCGCAGCGCTCGCAGCGGCACCGCGCCGAGATCGTCGGCCCGGACCGAGGACAGCGAACCGCCAAACCTGCCGATCGGGGTGCGGATGTAGTCGCAGATGAAGGCCTCGGTCATTCAGAGCTCCGGTGCCGCCAAGGATTTGATTTCGCCATCGACCTTAAGCTCTGCGCCGGTCAGCGCCTGCAATTCATCGAAGCTCATCGCAAGCAGCTTCTCGCGCAGCACGAAACGACAATCGATGATGTCTATGACCGCAAGGCTCGTGTAGACCCTCGTCACGCAGCGCACGCCGGTCAGGGGAAGGCTGCAGGCTTTCACCAGTTTCGGACGACCGTCCTTGGTGACGTGATCGGTGATGACGGCCACGCGTTTTGCTCCGTGCACCAGATCCATGGCACCACCGACCGCTGGTATGCCCTTGGGTCCTGTGCTCCAGTTCGCAAGGTCACCGGTCTCGGCCACCTCGTAGGCGCCGAGAATGGCAACGTCGAGATGTTCGCCACGCACCATCGCGAAGCTGTCGGCATGGTGGAAGAACGAAGCGCCCGGATTGAGCGTGACCGCCTTCTTGCCCGCATTGATCAGATCCCAGTCCTCGTCGCCTGCCGCCGGGGCTTCGCCAAAATTGAGGATGCCGTTTTCGGTGTGGAAGATCGCCCGGCGCCCATGCGGCTGAAAGCTCGCCACCATCTCGGGAAAGCCTATGCCGAGGTTCACATAAGCGCCGTCCTCAATGTCCTGCGCGGCGCGCCATGCAATCTGCGCGTTGGTCAGCTTGACTGTCATGCGTATGCGACCCCTTGGCGGATAAGCGTCTCTTCCTGCATCGGGTTCGAGACCTCGATCACCTGGTCCACGAAGATCCCGGGCGTCACGACCAGCTCAGGATCAATCGCACCGGGCTGGACGATCCGGCGCGCCTGAACGACGGTCGTGCGTGCGGCCATCGCCATCAGCGGCGAGAAGTTGCGTGCCGCCTTCCTGTAGGTGAGGTTACCATGAGGGTCGGCAAGTTCCGCCTTGATGAGGGCCACATCCGCCTTCAGCCAACGTTCCTGCACATAGTGGCGCCCCTCGAACTCGGCCACAGGCTTGCCGGCCGCGAGGTCGGTCCCGTAGCTCGTCGGCGTGTAGAAAGCCGGGATGCCCGCGCCACCGGCGCGGATTCGTTCGGCCAGGGTCCCCTGTGGAACCAGTTCGAGCGCGATTTTCCCGGCGAGGTACCGCTCGGTGAATGCCCGCGGATCGGACGAGCGCGGGAACGAGCAGATCATCTTGGCGACCATGCCATTGTCGATCATGGCGGCAATGCCGATCCGTCCGTTCCCTGCATTGTTGTTGACGATCGTAAGGTTTTTCGGGGCGCCGGTAGCGCGAAAATGGTCAATCAGGGCGTGGATCAGCTCTATCGGAGCACCTGCGCCGCCGAAGCCGCCGATCATGACGGTCATGCCGTCTTGGACGACTGCCACTGCTTCCGCGAGGCTCGCGATTGTCTTGTCCACGTAACCTGCCTTTCCCGGCACCAAGATGGATTTCGCCGCCACACGTATCGGCAGACGAGATCTTTCGGCAAGCCGGCTTGTGCGATATCATTCGTTTGTTGACATATCGCACAAGGTGAATGGATGCCCATTTCCGAACGAGACACGATGGGTGGCTTGGCCAAGGGGTTGTCCGTCATAGAGACGTTCACGGTGGAACGGCCACGGCAGTCGATCACGGACGTCGCGAATGCGTCCGGTCTCGACAGGGCGACAGCCAGACGCTGTCTCCTTACGCTTTCCCATCTCGGCTACGCCGACTACGACGGAAAGTTCTTCACGCTCACTCCGCGCGTGTTGAGGCTCGGGACAGCCTGTCTGGCAACCATGCCGCTGCCGCATCTGGTGCAGCCTTTGCTGGATGACCTTTCGGAGCGGCTCGGCGAAAGCTCGTCCGTCTCGATTCTGGACGGCACCGACGTCGTTTACGTCGCGCGCGCGGCGCAGCGAAAGGTGATGTCGATCGCGCTGATGCCCGGCTCGCGGCTTCCGGCATACTGCACTTCCATGGGGCGCGTGCTCCTGGCAGCCATGCCTCCGGAACGCGCTGCACATCTTCTATCTTCCCATGCCCTGCCGGCGCGGACTGCTCACACCTTGACTGACCCCGACACCATCCTTGCGGAGTTGGGGCGGGTGCGGACGCAAGGGTTCGCGTTGATCGATCAGGAGGTCGAGCTCGGATTGCGCTCGATCGCCGTGCCGTTGATGACCGTGCGCGGGACGGTGATCGCAGCCGTGAACGTTGGCGTTGCGGCGACACAAGTGGGTGTCGGCAATCTCGTTGCGCTCTACCTGGAGCCGTTGCGTGCACTCCAAGCTGAACTGCGGGCAGTGCTGCGTTAGGGCGCTGCCATGGAGGGAATTAGCGTCCAAGTCGCTCGAGATAGGAGAGCATGTTCCCACCCATGATCTTGTCGATGGAAGATCAAGGTCGCGGATCGGAGGGTGGGAGCCGGACATTCGCCGCCGTCGAGACGGAGATCGCGAAACTACATTCTCGGTTCAAAGCGCGACGTGTCTTCGCGCAAGTGACCGGCCGCTCACGCACCGCCCTGTCGCTGATCCGCGGCGGCATTCTTTGCGGCCATAGCCGATCCGTTGTAGGCGTGCATCTGCGCCAGCTTCGCCATGCGCTGGGCGGCCTCCGCGAGCGCTGCGCAATGCTGCTTGAAGTTTTGCTCTATGATCTGACCGTAGGGTCCCGTAAGTCCCACCGCGTATATCACCTCACCGCTCGTCGGCCTTATCGGAAATGCTATCGAGCCCAGGCCCGGAACATGCTCGGCCAGGTCCATGGCGTAACCCTGCTCCCGAACGTCGGCCAATTCCCTGGTCAACTCCGCGATCTTCGTTTTCGTCCGATCGGTGTAGCTGCGCAGCTCCGTCGCCAGGATCCTCTTCACGGTCTCCTGCGGATGAAACGCAAGGATCGCCTTGGCCGAAGCGGTCGCATTTACAGGCATGGCCATGCCCGGCATGACATAGGTCCGGACCGGAGTGTCGGGCGCGACGCAGGTGACCGAGCGCACTTCGGTACCGTCGAACTTCGACAGGAACGCCGACTGGCCGGTGCGGTCGGCCAAATCCTGAAGCGGTCGCTGCGCGAGCGTCGTCAGCCAGCCGCTATCCGGAGACATCTGTAGCAGCTGCAACAGGCGATCGCCGAGACGGTATGTCCGATTGCGAACGCTCTCGGCGGTGATCATCCCGCTTTCGATCAAGGCATGCAGCAGCCTGTTGATCGTGGTTTTGGGCAATCCAAGCGTCGTTTCGAGTTCGATCGCCGTCAGGCCATGCTCGAACGGCGCGACCGTCTCCATGATCGAGATGTAGCGCTCGAGGGGGCTGTCCTTGGCGCTCGGCTTCTTCGACTTCGTATTCAAGGGCACCTACGCCGATCTGACAATTGCAACTGCAAGAAGGTTATCGTTCAAAACAGACATGAGGGGCAAGGTCGGTCCCTTGTTATTCCGCCGCGCCTTGAGCCCGGGGTCTCCGTAGAATAGCCGAACGGCCGCACGCCCTCGATCAATCGGGCTCCGTTAGTACCCGAATCCGGAAATGTCCTCGCAAATTCCGAAATTCGGTATTATCCCCATTTTATGGTCCCCTCGATTGACTCGCAAGCCAAATCCTGATTATCGGACTAAATACCGATTTTCGGAGGAACTTGAAATGGCTGAACTCCCGCGTGTGACCTACTCGAACATCGGAGTGGATTTTTCCCCGGTTCACGCTCACCTCGACGCAATGATCCCGGATTTCGAGAAGAACACACTGGGTCGCGAGTGGTCGACGCCGTTTGCGACTGGCGCTCGGAAAGAGATCCTGAGCCCGATCGACAAGAAGATCTCTCTCGGCAAGTTCCCGGCTTCAACCCCGTCAGACGTCAAGTCGGCGATCCAGGCTGCCCGAGCCGGCGCGAAGGCCTGGAACCGTTCGACGCTGGACGATCGCCTTGCATTCGGCGCCCGCTGGCGAGAGGCGCTGGCGGAGCGGAAGTATGACCTTGGTTTGGCGGCGCTATACGAGATCGGAAAGTCCCGCCTCGAGGCAGTCGGCGAAGCCGAGGAATGCCTCGACATGGTCGAGTACTACGCATCGGAGATGAAGGCGAACAACGGGTTCGTCCGGCCGATGAACATGTTGGTCGAAAACGAGACCGCTACCAGCGTCATGAAGCCCTATGGCGTCTTCGCGGTCATCGCTCCTTTCAACTTTCCGCTCGCCTTGTCGATCGGCATGGTCTCGGGTGCGCTGTTGACAGGCAATGCGGTGGTCTACAAGCCGTCGCCGGGTTGCGCGCTGACCGGACTGCTGATTGCCGAAACGCTTCGCAAGGCGGGATTGCCCGAAGGTGTTTTCAACATCGTGCTTGGCGATGGAGAGGTGGGGCGCCTTCTTGCCACCGACAACGGCATCGACGGCGTTGCATTCACGGGCTCCCATAAGACCGGCATGAGCATCTTCCGTCACATGGCAACGCTGCCCCACATGAAGCCCGTCATCGCCGAAATGGGTGGCAAGAACCCTGCCTACGTGACCAGCAAGGCCGATCTCGACCGTGCGGCGCAGGGAGTGGCGCGCTCCGCTTTCGGCCTGCAAGGCCAGAAGTGCTCCGCATGCTCGGTCGTGTATGTCGACGAGAAGGTCAAGGCGGAATTCATCGAGAAGCTGGTAGCATTCGCCGCAAAGCTGGTGGTCGGAGATCCTCGCAAGGCCGAGACCTTTATGGGCCCTGTCTATGGCGACGCCACAGTCGCCCTTTTCCAGGCCGCACTGTCGGAAGTCGAGGGCAAAGGCAAGGTGCATTTTGGGGGCGCCGCCCTGGGCCAGGGCTTTGCGGACAACTACGTCCTGCCGACGGTCGTCGAACTTGATGGTCCGGGCCGGCTGACCCGCGACGAACTCTTCATGCCTTTCGTGGTCGTCCGCGGTTTCGATAGTCTCGATGCCGCGATCGAAGAGGGCAACGACATCGCCTACGGACTATCCGCCGGCATCTTTACCAACGACCAGGAAGAGTTGCGTCACTTCCTCGACACCGCCGAAGCAGGGGTTCTCTACGCCAACCGTGCGAGCGGCGCGACGACGGGTGCATGGCCAGGCGCGCAGCCATTCTGCGGCTGGAAGGGCACCGGGGTCAGCGGCAAGGGCGGTCTCGGCTCGTGGTTCCTGCCACAGTACCTGCGCGAGCAGAGCCACACGATCATGACCAGGTGATCGAAAGAGGTCGCGCTCTTCGCCGCGGCCATCCAAGGCTGTCTCCTTCATCGGTTTACAAGATTATGCGCCACTATCCAGATTCAATGTCGAAATCCCGCGAGATGTTCGAACGGGCCCGCAAGGTCATGCCGGGAGGGAACACCCGGACAACGGTCTTCATCGACCCGTTTCCGATCTATGCCCAGCGCGGCGAGGGCTGCCGCGTCTGGGACGTCGATGGAAACGTCTACTACGATTGCATCAACAATTTCACGGCCATGATCCATGGCTACGGCCATCCCGCCGTCACGGCGGCGGTGGTGGACCAGATGCCCCGGGGATCGGCTTTCGGAGCGCCCACCGAGAGCGAACTTGATCTTGCTGAACTGTTGGTGGAGCGCCTCCCGTCGGTCGAGCAGGTTCGCTTCGCCAACTCCGGCACGGAAGGCGTCATGATGGCGATCAAGGCGGCTCGGGCGTTCACCGAACGGCCGAAGATCGTCAAGATCGAAGGTGCCTACCATGGCTCCTACGACTTCGCGGAAGTCAGCCTGGACAGCTCGCCCGCCAACTGGGGCGACATGCCTGCCTCGACGGCATACGCGAAAGGCACGCCGAAGGGAGTTCTCGACGACGTCATCGCGGTGCCGTTCAACGATACGGAGGCGCTGCGTGCCGTCTTCGACGCGCATGGAGACTCGATAGCGGGTGTTCTGATCGACCCGATGCCGAACCGCGCCGGACTTATTCCCGCGCGGAAGGATTATCTCGACGCGATGGTCGAGATCGCTCATGCCGCCGGCTCGCTGGTGATCTTCGACGAGGTGATCTCGCTCCGCCTTGGCTATTCGGGGGCGCAGGGCCTGTGGAGCATCACGCCCGATCTGACGGCTCTCGGCAAGATCATCGGCGGAGGGTTCCCGGTCGGCGCCGTCGGCGGCCGCGCCGACGTGATGGCGGTGTTCGATCCAACGCGAGGCAAGCCTGCATTGCCGCATGGCGGCACCTTCACCGCGAACCCGGTGACGATGCGAGCCGGTCTGGCGGCGATGCGCGCGTTGACCCCGGCCAGCTTCGCGCATCTGGACGCTATCGGCAGCCTGCTTCGCGACGGCATCACGGCCTCGCTTGCCCGCCATGGCCTCAACGGGCAGTGCGTCGGTCTCGGCTCGCTCTTCAAAGTCCATTTCACGGCGTTGCCGATCACGGACTATCGGTCGGTCTATCCGGGTGCGTCCGAACGCACGAAGCTCGACCTGTTCCACAAGGGTCTGCTCGACCGCGGCGTGCTTTCGGCGAGTTACGGACTCTTCGCGCTTTCCACCTCGATGACCGAGGAAGACGCACGCGAAATCCTTTCCGCAATCGACGGCGCCCTCGCAGCAATCGCGGCGAAGCAATGACGTAGCGCGTCCGGCGCCGGATCCATCCGGCACGGGACGACGCAGCAACAGATGGAAGTCACATGACAGCTTCTCCTCACGTCGTCGTCATCGGTGCAGGCACCCTCGGCATGTGCTCTGCGCACGCGCTCGCGGAACAGGGCGCTCGCGTCACCGTCATCGACGCACAATCCATTGCGTCAGGATCCAGCGGCCGCTCGGTCGGCGTCGTTGGCACACAGCTGACGGATTCGTTCGATATCCAGCTGCGCATGCAATCCGTGCAGCGCATCCGTCGATGGCAGGAGCGCCTCGGTCTCGGCTTCAACCCTATCGGCTATCTGCGTCTGGCGCGCACCTCCGAGCAGATGGAACTGTTCGCCCGCTCGGTGGAGATCCAGCGCGATGCCGGCTTCAGGTCCAGGGTCTACCAGGCGAGCGAGCTCCAGCAGCTCGTGCCGCACTTGAGTTCAGATGGGCTCGAAGGCGGCATCTTCGGGCCGGACGACGGCTTCCTCGATCCCCACGAAATGTGCACGTTGCTGGCGCAAGAGGTGAAGAAGCTCGGCTCCGAGGTTTTCCAGTTCCGCAAGCTGCTTGGTGTCGCGCGGACATCCGGTGGCTATCGGTTGGACACCAGCAAGGGTCCGATCGGCTGCGACTTCGTCGTGAACGCGGCAGGCGCCTGGGCGCCACGCGTTGCCGAGATGCTTGGACAGACGCTTCACATCCACCCCGAGCGCCACGAGGCGCTGACAATCCACCTGGACGCGCCGCTCCCCTACACAATGCCGATGGTCATGGATCTGGTGAACGGGCAGGGCACCGGACTCAACTTTCGGCACGAGAAAGCGAGCGAGCTCATCGCCGAGATACACAAGGTAAGTTCGCCCTCGCCCGAGGATCCGGACAATTACAACGAGCAGTGCGAGGAAGGGTCCAAGGTCATGCTGGCCGAGATGCTGATCGAGCGCGTGCCTGATCTGCCGGGCGCCCGGCTCGGCCGGGGCTGGGCAGGCCTCTACCCTGTCACCGCCGACCACCGTCCCCATGTCGGACCAGTCGATCAGTCCGAGCCCGGTCTGATCACCGCGGCCGGTGCGGGCGGCTACGGGATCCAGCTCGCGCCGGTGATAGGCCTGATCGTCGCGGACTGGGTGCTCAAGGGCTCTCCCGCATCGATCCCAGGCACCGAGAGTCTCGCTCCAACTCCGGAAAGAAACGTCCCCGCCGTACATACTGCGGCGGCTTGACCAGTAGGACACCGGCGTTAGCGCAAGGACAAAGAAGCCATGCCCGAGGCAGAAAACATCGTCCGCATCAAGAACATCAACGTGATCTATGGCGGCCATCACGCCGTGAAAAACGTCTCGCTCGACATTACGCGCGGCGAGGTCGTGGCGATCGTCGGACCCAGCGGCGCGGGGAAGAGCACGCTGCTGCGTGCGATCAACATGCTCGAACAGCCGTCATCCGGTACCCTCGAAGTGGGCGCCATCCGGTTTTCGGTCGACCGCAATCTGTCCGCCGGAGAGCTGTTGAGGCTCCGACGTTCCACCGGGATGGTTTTCCAGTCCTTCAACCTGTTTCCGCACATGACCGTGCAGCGCAACATTTCGCTGCCGCAGATGCGGGTTCTGGGGCGCACCAGGGAGCAGGCGGACGCGCGCACCGCCCAATTGCTCGAACGCGTACACCTTACGGACAAGGCGCACTCCTACCCGGCGCGCCTGTCGGGTGGCCAGCAGCAGCGTATCGCGATCGCACGCGCCCTGGCTCTTGACCCCAAGGTGATGCTCTTCGACGAACCCACGAGCGCCCTGGATCCCGAACTCGGGCTTGAGGTGTTGGCCGTGATGCGCGAGCTCGCCCAGGAAGGCATGACAATGATCATCGTCACGCACGAGATCGCCTTTGCCGCAGACGTCGCCGACCGCGTGATCGTCATGGCCAATGGAGAGATCATCGAGCAGGGTCCGCCTGATGCCGTGATCCGCAACCCGTCGTCGCCGCGCACGCGGCAGTTCTTCCGTGCCGTGGTCGATCGCAGATGATCGACCTGCTGGTTTCACTGCTCAGAGGCGTTCCGGCCACGCTGCTGGTGACCTTCGGCGCTTTCGCAGTCGGGGCCATCGCAGCCGTGCCGCTGGTGCTGATGCGACGTTCCCGGTGGCTCCTTCTAAGCATGCCGGCGCGCATATACATCGACGTTGTCCGGGGAATCCCGCCGATCGTCTGGCTGTTCATTATCTTCTTCGGATTGGGCAGCGGAGTGATCGTTCTCAGTTCCTATCAGGCTGCCATCCTGGGTATGGGGCTGGTATCAACGGCGTATCTCGCTGAAATCTACAGGGGTGGCTTCCTGGCCCTCTCGAAGGGCCAGCGGGAGGCGTCCACGGCGCTCGGTATGACGCGCCTGGATACGCTGCGCTACATCCTGGCGCCGCAGGTCCTGCGCGTCTCGGTTCCGCCCATGGCGACCTTTCTTGTCAGCCTGCTCAAAGACACGACCGTGGCCTCCACGATCGGTGTCCGCGACGTGATGATGTACGCATCGCAGCAGGCTCAAGGCGGAGGCGGCAGCTTCATGCCGTTCATTTTCGCGGCGCTTCTCTACATCGCGCTGTCGATACCCGTTGTCGTGTTGGCACGCGCCGTGGACGAGCGGCTGCGCTCAAGGGGGCAAGCGAAATGAGCGAGATGCTGGCCAACTGGCTGGACTGGTCCCCCCAGCTTTTCCAAGGAGTTCTTGTCAGTCTCCAGTTGGCGGGCCTGGCGCTGCTGTTCGGATTGCCTATCGGTCTCGTTCTTGCGCTTGCCTCCTCCTCTGGAAACAGGCTCGTCCGCTATTTCGCGGTGGTACTTGTCGAGATCGGGCGCGGCGCGCCTGCACTCGTCGTCCTGCAGATGGTCTACTATGGATTGCCTGCTTCGGGGATGACCGTAAGTGCCTTCACCTCTGGCGTGATTGCGTTGGCGCTAACGACAGGCGCCTACACCAGCGAGATCCTTCGGGCCGGTCTGAACGCGGTTCCGCATTGTGAGATCGAGGCGGGCTTGGCGCTCGGCATGACCCGCCGGGACATCCTGCGCTTCGTGGTGGTCCCCCAGGGAATCCTGTTCGCAATACCCGCGCTGATGGGCTTTGCCATTCTCATCTTCCAGGCGACGGCCCTTACATACACGATCGCCATCCCCGAACTTCTGGCGCGCGCCTATCGCGTGGGTGCGGCCACCTACCTCTACCTCGATGTCCTGATCCTGGCGGGCCTGTTCTACCTCGCCATCACCGTCCCGTTCGGGTGGCTGGTCTCGTACACCGAACGTAGGCTGGGCAGCCATCTCGGCTGACCTGCAATCAAAAACCATCAATGTCAGAGGAGAGCAAAGTGAAAAATTGGAGTAAGATCATCTCGGCCGCAGCCATTGCCACGGCCTTGGGTGCCAGCGTCGCGTCCGCACAGGATTGCAAGCCGCAGCATGCTTTCGAAACCGTGTCGGCGGGCAAACTCACCGTCGCGCTCACCAACACCGCTCCGTATTCGCTCGAAAAAGACGGCGGCATCGCGGGTATCGACGGCGATCTCGTGAAGCGTTTTGCCAAGGAGAACTGCCTGGAGATCGCTTATGAGATCTTCACATATCCGGGCGCGGTTTCCGCAGTTCAGTCGCGGCGCGCGGACATCGCGCTTGGCGGCTTCTATCGTACCGCCGCCCGCGCGAAGGTCGTCGCTCTGTCCACGCCGGTCTATCTCGACCAACTGTCCGTCACCTCGACCAACGGCATTGATACCGTCGACGGTCTGCTGGGCAAGAAGGTCGGCACCGTGGAAGGATATCTGTGGGTCCAGGACATGGAGAAGCTCTACGAAGGCTCCAAGACCTATCCGTCGTCGCTGAACCTCGCTCAGGACCTTCATGCCGGTCGTATTGAGGCGGCGCTCGACGGCTTCGGCTCCGCTGTCATTCAGAACGAAGGGCAGAACTACAAGGTGCATGTCCTGAAGCCGGATCCGCGCATCGATGCGACCATGAACCCGTCGCAGACCGCCTTCCTGCTGGACAAGAGCAATGAGGGCTTCGTTAAGGCGGTTGACGCTTCGCTCGATGTCTACCGCAAGAACGGGGCTATCGCCGAAGCGCTCAAGGCTTACGGGCTGGATCCGTCGGCCGCAGATGTCGGTGAAGCCCGCGTCATCGAGTAAGCCGCTGGTATGAAGGGCCGCCCTGCCTGCCCCGCTTCTAGGAAGAAAACCGGGTGCGGGGGGCGGCCTGTACGTTTGCCGCGCGGCTGCGATCCGCGAGCAGAATTCCGTAGTGCACCCCGAGTCTGAGACACGAAAAGGGTAACAGTCCTTCACTAAGGAGAGCTGATGAGGAAAGGAGACCCGTGGTGCAGTACAGCGCACCACAGATCCCTCCGGTCACATAAGGTTACAGCGAGGAACGGTACCGGTTCAGGCTCGTTAGCCCTGCATCCAATCCAATCATGGAGAAAAACGATGCAGGATATTTCCGGCAAGCGCGTCGCCATCCTTGCGACGAATGGTTTTGAACAGTCCGAGCTTGAGGTACCGCTGAACAAGCTGCGCCAGGCCGGCGCCGAGGTCGAAATCGTGTCGCTCGAAAGCGGCAAGATCAAGGGCTGGGACCACAAGGATTGGGGGCGCGAAGTTCCGGTCGACAAGACCTTGGACGAGGCCCGCGCCGATGCCTACGATGCGATCGTTCTGCCCGGCGGCGTCATCAATCCCGACCTGTTGCGGGTCGAGCGCAAGGCGCTGGATTTCATCAGTTCGTTCTGGACGGCCAACAAGGTCGTCGGCGCGATCTGCCATGCGCCCTGGCTTCTGGTCGAGACCGGGATCATCAAAGCCCGCCGCGTCACATCCTACAAGTCGATCAAGACCGACGTGATCAATGCCGGCGGCCTGTGGCAAGACAGCGAGGTCGTCACCGACCAGGGGCTGGTCACCAGTCGCAATCCCGGCGATCTCGACGCCTTCTGCGACAAGCTCACGGAAGAGATCAGGGAAGGGCGGCACGACAGGCGGGCCGCGGCTTAGCGCCGAACCTTGTTCACCAGCCGCGCCGCGAAGGATCTCGGCATGGGTTGTTCAGGCGCTCTTCGCCCCCTCCGCCTTGCGCAGCGACGCCTGATGCATCAGCGACGTCCAGCTGTTGGTCGAGGCAAGGTGGCAGTAGAGCAGGCTGAGCGCGCCTGACTTTCTCAGGTCGAGGAAGGCCTCGTCGCTCAATCTGTTGAAGGCGGCCTCGTCTATCACCTGGAAATCGGTGAGGTTCAGCACCTCGCCTCCTTCCAGCGTCACCTTGCTCTGGCGCGGCGCGAACAGGGCATGCGCGTCGATCTTGTCGACCATCTCGCGGGTCGCCCTGAAGTCGATCTGGAACTGGTTGCAGAAGGCGAGCGCCTGCTTCGTCGCCTCGGTCGCCTCGTTACCGCTGAAGAACGGCAGCACCTTGTCGTCGCGGAACGGCGCCAGCAGCTGGTCGATGACGCGCTCGCTCGCCCGGTCGACGCACAGCGTCAGCCGGCCGGGCTGCTTGGGATCGTCGGCGAGAATGAAGGGATAGCGGCGGACATAGGCGGGGATGTAGTGCGGCCCGGCCCAGTTGCCGTCGGCGTCCACGAACAGGTTCTCGTCCTGGCGCAGGCCGGTGATGATGACGGGCGCCTTGGCGGCGCCGATGAAAACGATCGGGTAGGAGCGCATCGCCGCCGGCATTTCCGAGGCCACCACCGGGATGGCATGCGCCGAGCGGGCGAAGGAGAAATCGCTGCGCGCCGTCAGGCCGAGTGAACCGTGCCGCGCCGGATTGAGCGCCTCGGGCCTGGAATAGAACAGCGGCAAGGCCTCGCCCGCCGTTTCCGTCTTCGCACCGCTGTCAGCCATGTGTCCGTTTTCCTCCTCGCACCGGCCAACCAGGCCGGCCCGTCCAGCATTGAATTCCCAAAGCGGGGTCTGTTCTTGTCGCGCCGGCCTTGCTTCGAAGCAATCCTGCGCAGGGACAAAGTACTACAGCGTCGCCGGCGCGCATAAAAGGACACGCGCTGCTGTATTTTGGCGTTTGCGCTCTAATCGCCTTGCGGGACGCCCGCAACCATGCCGGCCCTGGAGCGGTTCACCGTTTCGCGGAAACGGCGAGCCGCGCTATCTCTTTGTTTTTGCGCAATTCCCCAGGGAAAGCGCTGCGCGCTTTTCCCGGGAAGACCGTACACACTTTTCCTGGAATGGCTCTATGGACAGCTTGCCGCGAAGCGGCGACAGTGGCCTCGCATGGCAAAATCCGGGAGCCGTAGCGGTCTTGCGTCCGGAAATTGCGAGGATATGAGGAACCGGAGCGGGTCTGCCCTTGGCCGCCCGCTCAGCAAGCGCTTTGAGGCGGGGTGGCATGGCGTCGGCATCGGATTTCGAACAGGCGGTCGGACAGGCATTCACCGTCGAGGCCGGCGGCAGGCAGATCGCGCTCGAATTGAGCGCGGTCAACCCCATCGCTTCCAGCCCGCGCCCGGGGGGCGGCTTTTCGCTGCTGTTCAAGGGCCCGCGCGAAACCGCGCTGCCGCAGGCGACTTACCGCTTCGCCGGCAGTGGCGCGACCCACGATATCTTCATCGTGCCCGTGGCCGCCGACGCTACGGGGCGGCTGTATGAGGCGGTGTTCAATTAGAGTTTGGAAGCAGGCGTGAGCGCAGCAGCGGTGCGATTTGTGAGACGCTGGCGCGAAGGATCGATACCGAACAAGCACCGCCGAATTGTGCGACGACCGGAACAGGATTCTCGGCCCGGGAATGACGAAGCGGATGGCGTCCCCGTTCACCCACTGTCTGCGCCACCCCGCGGTGGCGCGCACGCCATCAGATCATAGACGCCCTTGTCCTCGATCACCGCGAAGCCGAGCTCGAGATAGAGCCGCCTGGCCGGATTGTTCTTCTCGACATGGATCGATGCCGATTTGCCCGATGACCATGCCTCGTCGATGAGGTCGCGCAGCAGTGCGGCGCCGTGGCCCTTGCGGCGATGGGCCGGCAGCAAGGCGATGTCGATGATGCGGTGCTGGCTCGGCCAGCGCTCGATGTAGAGGCGGCCTATGGGCTGTCCGGCCCACTCCACCACCAGCCAGTCGGCCTCGGGATAATGCTTGCGGTAATGCGCGTGCTGCGCCTGGAACTGCATGTCGAGGAAGGCGACCTTCTGCGCCTCGCTCCAGTCCGTCACGGCGAGCTCTTCCATGCGCGTCGAGGCGTAGAGCCGCGCCAGGAACGGCATGTCGGCCTCCGCGGCGGGGCGGAAAGCGAGGCCGGCCTGCCGCGACCGCGGCCAGGCCGGGAGCCGCTGCGCATGTTTCGCTTCTGTCACGCTGCCTGACGTCACACCGGCGGCGTCAGGTCGCGCACCACGGTAATCTGCTTGAGGTTGCTGGTGGCCAGCGCCGTCCAGGTCCACTCCCATTCCGAACTGTCCATGGCCATCTGATTGATGGTCCACAGACCATTCGTGCCGTCGTTCTGGATCATCATCGAGAACAAGGCAAGACGGCCATCGGCATTGTAGTCGAGCGACAGGCGGGTGTTGGCGCCGGAGGCGTTGAAATCGCGCCATCCCGACCAGTTCTGGGTGGCGGCGTCGTATTGGGCGTTGAAGGAGTGAACATGCTGCTGGTCGGAGGCGACCAGCATGATGTCGCCGTCGCCCTGGATGCCGGCGCAGAGCGTATATTTGGGAACCCTGCTGTAGCCGGGCGTCGCCCAGGCCGTCCAGGTGTCGGAGCCTGCCGGCAATTGCTTGGTGTGCAGGACCTGGCCCTGCTGCGTCATGGCAAACAGATTGGTGCCGCCCAGCGGACCGATGATAGGCGCCATTTCCGTGAAGGGGTAGCCGGCGTCGATCTGCACCCATGGCGTCCAGTCGGCGACCGTCAGCGCCTGGGCCTTGGCCTGCTGGCAACGGTAGAGGTTGAGCCCGGAATTGATGCCGAACAGGGCGATGCGGCCGTCAGCCTGGCGCAATGCGGTGATCGCCACAAGCTGGCCTGTGAGCTGAATCCAGGCGCTCCACGGCTGGGCAGGCGGCCTGAGCTCGTCGACGGTGACGACGATCGGTGTCGTCGTGCCGGGCGGCGTGATGGTCTTCTGCACCTGCACGATCACATCCGGGTTCTGGTAGATCCACCAGACGCGGCCCAGATTGTCGGTGAGGAAGATCTCGATGCGGCCATCGGCATCGCGCACCATGGAAAGCTTCTGGTAGCTGAAGGCGCCGGGCGGCGCGCCGATGCCGACAGGCGCGGTCCATTTGTCGATCGGGCCGATCTGGTTGGCATCCTCGGTGATGAAGGACAGGCTGGTGGTGCCCGACGGCTGCGCGACCACGGCGACGCGACCATCCTTGGTGAGACCTGCCGTCATGATCACCCAGGCGCCGGGCGCGATGACAGACCAGGCCGACGGCCATGGTCCGTTCGGCGATGTCTGTGCCTTCTGGATCAATTGTCCCTTGGCCGAATCGATGCCGACGACCATCAGCCGCGACAATTCGAAAAACGTCGCGCCGGCGGGCATCTGGCCATGGGGCACCGCCTGGGATGGTAGATGAGCGTCTTCGGTAGCCATGATCGGTATTGCCCTGTTGGCTCGGAGTTCAGCCTCTCGGCGGGAAAACGCCTTGCAGCGCGATGCAGAAATAGCAGGTGAGATAAGGCTGGAGATTGTTGTGCGGCTGGTCGCCGCCAGCGGGGGCGAGGGCACCAGGATTGAGGGTCGTATTCACGGGCGCCGGACCGTACATCGATACTCCAATGCCGGTCGCCGGTTGTTGTTGAGCTACGATACGGGTAGTTCCATCCTGAGCCGAAACCTGCACGCTATGACTGTGGAATGGAATTTCGCTTTCGAGCAACGAAACCGTTTCCGAACCTCCCTCTTCACCAAGATCATGCAGGGACAGACCAGGGCCTTGTCCCGGGTGCATCGGTGCACGGCCCTGAAGATCGGGCAAGGCAAAATTGGATTTGCCATTGCCGCCATAGGTGGTGCCGAGCAACGAGAACAGTGCCGTGTTCTGCGACAGCGGCAACAGTTGCCCGTCGCACCACGCCCAGCCTTTGGGCGCGAAATTGAAAGGAAAAATGCGGATTTCGGCAACGAACGGATCGGCCATGGCGGTCCCTCTTAAGTCGGCGACGGAAATATGCCGAACAGCGAGATGATGAAGTCGACGCAGAGATAAGGCTGGAAATTGGTGTGCGGCTGACTGCCGCCTATCGTCGAAACACTTTGTGAACTGTTAAGGTTCGTTTTTGGCGCATCCGTCCCATAGGCCGAGTTCGTAGCGCCAGTTAAGTTGGACAAAACATTGTTCGTCGGAGATGTGCCTGTTCCAGTGTTCGTTGATCCCAGCGCCGGATGGCTGTGAGTAGGTATCTGCTGAATCGTCAGCGTGATTTCTTCCGCCCCACCGGTCTCGGCCAAAACGAATCCATTGCCCTGGTGAAGAGGGAGACGACCTCGCAGGTCAGGCAACGCGAAGGTGCTTTCACCGTCACCACCATAAGTCGTGCCGATCAACTGGAACAAAGTCTCGTTTTCAGAGATTGGCAGAAGCTGCCCTTCACAAAACATCCAGCCGGCCGGCGCAAAGTTGCCGGCAAACATTCGGATTTCACCAACATAGGGCTGTGCCATGATTTCGTTCCTCAGGTCGGCGAGGGGAAAATGCCCTGCAGGGCAATGCAGAAGCTTAAGGTGAGGAATGGCTGCATGTTGAGATGCGCCTGAGACTCGCCCACATTCTGGATTGTCGCGGAACTCATTGAAACCAAGTTTGTCGCCGGTCCCCAAGGCTGGTCACCCGTTGAGTTGGACATAACCAACGAAGTGTCGGGCGTATTGGTTGGAGCGGCCGCCGCCGCATTCGCGTTCCACATATGTGTGTGCTGGGGCAATTCCGAGATCGAAAGCGTGTGGGATTGTTCACCGGCGCGCTCACCAAGCGTGTGACCGGCACCCACATGGATAGGAATGCGTCCCCTGTAGTCGGGTAGTGCGAAATTCACACGGCCATCACCGCCAAAGGTCGTGCCGAGCAGCGAGAACAGGGCTTGGTTTTGATTAATGGGCAGCAGCTGCCCGTTGCACAGAGCCCACCCCTTGGGCGCAAACACAAAAGACATGATCCGAATTTCGGATAAAAATGGCTCTGCCACGTACATCCCTCACGTTAGTCAAGTAACCCTACGGCAAACGATGGAAGATTCAATCCTATCTTAGAATTATGAAAATATACGGCGGCACATGTCCATGCAACTCAGCCTTAACCGTCAAAATTTTGCTCCGCCGCGCTGAACGCGTTTACGGAACTAGGGTCGTGATCACCTGGTAAGCATCGCCGGAGATAATCAGAACCCGATCTCCCGTGCCTCCATTAACCGCGCTTCCTGGATTGAGAGCGCCGATAAAAGAGACGACCTGTGCAGTCGTCGGATTAGCGACAAGCGAGGGACCTCCGGGCGCATCGTAAAGGTTGAACGTGTTGATAGTGGCAACGGTGCCCTGCTTGCGCAGGCCGATGCCTTCCGGCGACAGACCACTGCCGGCGCTTGTGTTGCCGAAAATCTCAAGATTCATGGTTTCGTTGCCGCTGACAGCGTTCCCAGCATCCACCCTGATGCCGTTGCGGTTGCCGGAAAGCGGGGCATCGATGTGATTGTTAGTTATGTGCGCATTGACAGTGCCGCTGGCGTCACGCGCCGTCACCAGTATCCCGTTGCCATCGCTGTTGTGGACGATGTTGTTGTCGAGATAGATGGTCATCGTTGGCGTCTCCGTGTTTGAGCCAAATGTCTGACTCGTCCCTGCGCCGATACCGGCCGCACCGGCCTGATTGTGCAGATCGAGGGTGTTGTTGTTCACCTTCGCGAAGACATTGGCGAAACCGAAGGACCCGACGTTGATCCCGTTGCCAATCGTGTTGGAGACTGAGTTCCCGCCAATATTGAAGTTGCCTTGGCCGCGGCCGTTGACGGTCGCTGAGATCCCAAACGTGGCAATTCTGTTGGCAGCGCTCTGCCCGGCGACCACATTGTTGGTGATGGCAATGATGTCAGTCGCACTTCCAACATGGCCGAGGAAGCCGGTGGGGGGGCCACCGGCATTGGCATTGCCGCCCTGAACCTGGATGCCAGTTCCGCCGGGGAAATTGTTGACATGGTTGTTGTCGATTGTCGCTTTGACAATGCTCGCGACAGTCGCCGCGCTGCCGAAGGCGACCACCCTGATACCAGAGCCTTGCGAATTTGCGGCAGCAGTGGCGCTGGTGATGGTGTTATTCGACACCGTAAGATTATCGATCGTCCCGGAGAAATTGAAGATGTCAACGCCGTGATATTGAGCCGTAGTCAGCAGATTGCCGGCGATTGAGATCGTCCCGTCGATGTTGTTCTCGGTTCCGGCGGTCGTCGTCGCGAACGAGATGTTTGCCTCTTCCGTGGTGACGTTGCCGTCGCTGTTGGAACCGCTGATCTTGCCGTTATTGAAAGTGAACCCGTGAACGCTCGTTCCCAGCACACCGCTGCCGGTGGTGTTCTGGATAAGCATGTTTGTGAACGAGGCACTTGTCGTATTGACGAGAGAGATACCGACACCGGTGGCGTTTTGGATCGTGCCACCGGAACTGTCGCTTCCATCTGTGACCGTGGAACCAGAGCCAGTCACCGTCAACCCGCCGATCGTGCCGGTGTTGTTGAGCACGATGCCATTCACAGCACCATTGGCCGAAATGCTCCTGAATGTCAGACCGCTCGCGCCGATCGTCGTGTTGGCGACGTTGAGCGCGGTGCCGGTACCGGATGTGATCGTGTTTGGATTGGCGCCGGTTGTCACTGTCACCGTGCCGCCGCCCGTGGCGCCGAAGCCGGTGCCGCTGCTGCTGGTGATCGCCAGTCCGCCATTGGTGAAGTTGATCGTCGCGCCGGTGTTGTCGGTCAGGTTGACGCCGGCCGCGCTGCCCGACGTGATCGACTTGGAAGCACCGGAGAAGGTGATCGTGCCGGCGGCATTGTCGTCGAGGAGGACGCCGGTCTGGCCGGCCACATTGTGGCTGATGTTGCCCGACAGCGTGATGTTGCCGGCGCCGGCGGCGCGATCCTGGATATTGACCGCCTGGCCGGTTCCGCTGGTGATGGTGCCTGCATAGGTGAAAGCCGCCGTGCCGCCGGTGTTGGCGCTGCCGGCGCCGTCGCCGATGCGAATCGTGGCGCTGCCGCCGCCGACCAGCGCGCCACCGCCGAGGTTGACCGGTCCGCCGGTAACAGCGTCGAGGATCACGGCGCTGCCGCCGCCGGCGCTCGTGTTCGTGGAAGCGAAGGTCATGCCGCCGGCGCCGATAGCGACGGTGTCCATGTCGACCGCAGCGCCGCTGCCGGTCGAAATCGTGTTGCCGGAGCCGGTGACGCTCACCGTGCCGCCGCCCGAGGCGCCGATGCCGATGCCGCTCGTGGTGGTGATCGCCAGGCCGCCATTGGTGAAGTTGATGGTCGCGCCGGCGTTGCTGGTCAGGAGCACGGCGGCGTTGGCGCCGGTCGAGAGCGTTTTCGACGCGCCGCCGAAATTGATCGTGCCGCCGGAGTTGCTGAGCGCGACGATGCCCAGTCCGCCATCGTTTCGGGTGATGGAGCTGGCGTTGTCGAAATTGACCGAGCCACCAGCCATGCCGCGAATGTTGGCGACGTTGCCGCCAGGGTTGGTGATGTCGACATTGTTGAGATTGATCGTGGCGCTCACGTCGCCGTTGGTAAACGTACCCTGATCGCCGTCGACGGCGAACGCATGGTTCGTCAGCGCGCCGGCAACCGTGTCGATAGCGACGTTGTTGAACGTATAAGTGCCGGTCGCGTTGTTCGCGGCATCGCCAAGGATGGTGATGCCGGTCGTCCCGGTCAGGCTGGCATTGTTGACGGTGACGTTACCCGCCGCGCCGTCTACCACGATGCCGGTGCCGCTGGTGTCGTTGAGCCCATTCGCCAGGGCGGTGGTGAAGTTCACCGCGCCGCCGGTGGTGTCGGCGACGACGATTAGGCGCTGGCCGCCGGTACCTTGTGTGATCGTGCCGGCATAGGTAACGGTCGCGTTACCGCCATCGACGCTGAACGCGGTTCCGTTCGGGCTGGTGATCGAGGTGCCGACGCCGAAGCCGAACGTGCCGTCGGAATCGTTGAGGATGTCGACGCTGGCATTGCCGCCATTCAGTGTCGTCGTGCCGTTGAAATTGTAGATGCCGTCGGCATTGTCGAATTGCAGGCCGGTGCCGTTGGTTGCCGACAGCGTGCCCGTCTGGAAGGTGATCGTTCCCGCGGTGTGGCCGGCGATGGCGACCAGCGCGGCATTGCCGGCCTGGGTGATGTTGCCGCTATAGGTGATGTTCGCCGCGCTTGCGTCGACGTTGAAGGCCGTGCTGTTCGGGTTGGTGATCGAGGTGCCGGTGCCGAAGTTGAACGTGCCGCCCGAATTGTTGACGATATCGATGCCGGCGTCGCCGCCATTCAACGTCGTCGTGCCGTTGAAATTGTAGGTGCCGTCGGCATTGTCGAACTGCAGGCCGGTGCCGTTGTTCGCCGACAGCGTGCCCGAGAAGGTCAGCGTGCCCGTATGGCCTGCTGAAACCGACACCAGGGCGGCGTTGCCCGCCTGGGTGATGTTGCCGCCATAGGTGGTGCTTACGGTGCCGCCGCCGACGCTGAATGCCGTGCCACCGCCGCCGCTCAGCGTGCCGGTGCCGAGGCCGGCGGTGCCGGTGACATTGGTCAGGACGACACCGCCGCCGCCGGACGACGTCGAGTCGAGCGCGACGTCGAGGGCGGCATTGGTGAGATCGATCGCCTTGTAGCTGGTGGAATTCACCGTTTCGCTGCCGGCGGTGGCGATGATGTTGATCGTCCCGCCGGGGCCGGTAATGCCGGCGCCGGTGGTGGTGTCGATTGTCAGCCCGCCGTTGAAGCTGGTCGTGCCGCCGCCCTGGAACAGGCCGGCCCCGCTGGTCGTATCGATGTCGGCGAGCCCGCCGACGTTGAGCGTGCCGCTCTCCCAGCCGATGCCGCCGCCCGTCGAAGCCGTGTTGTTCACCGTCACCGTGTTGAAATTGAAGGTGCCGGTGGGATTGCTGGCGTTCGAACTGATGCCGGCACCCGTCGTGCCGGTGACGGTGGTCGCGCCCGTGACCGTGAACGTGCCGGCGACGCCGTCGAAGATGATGCCGCTGGCGCCGCCGCTGGCGTTGACGCTGTTTACGATCATGCTGACGGTCAGCGGATCGAGATTGAACGCCACGCCGTTGATGGTGTCGACGGTGCCGCCGCTGCTGTTCAGCGCAAAAGTTGTGGCCGGGGGGCCCTTGGTGTCGACGAGGACGCCAGTGCCGCCATCATTGAACGTGGTGAACGTGCCGAGATCGAGCGTGCCGCTGGTGCTGGTGAAGGCAAGGCCGTTGCCCTGGACGCGCGCGCCTGATGTGCCGACGTCGAGCGTGCCGGCGCTGACCGTGCCGCCGGCGCCAGTGGAGTCGAACGTGACATTGTCGAAGGCAATGCCGCCGCCGGTGCCGCCGAGCACCGTGTTGCCGGCGAAGGAGCGGATGGCGATCGAATTGTCCGTCGCGCTGATGTTCTGGCCGGCGAAGGACGCGGCCAGCGCAGATCCCGTCGATCGCAGCGTATTGCCGTCGATCGAAAGCAGCAGCGTGTTGGCCGCCGCACCGGTCGTGGAGAAGTCGAGCGCCCTGCCGCCGGCTGATATGTCATTGTTGCGGAGAAAGAAACTCGACGCGGTCGACGCATCGACGGCAACACCGGCACCGGTGCCGGTGTTGCGGATGATGAGATTCTCGATGCCGCCGGTGATCGGGCTGGGACCACTGGTCGCCAGGGTGATCACCGACCCGGCAGTGTTGCTCTGCAGGATCGGCCGCAGCGTGTCGATGCCGGCCGGTGCGGCGATGATCGGCGAATTCTGCACCGTGGTGAAGTGGAATGCCGCCGACGCGCCGCTGCTGGTGTCGACACCGAGCTGCGAGACATCGATGGCCGTATCGTTTTGCCCGAAGGCGAGCAACACCTGCCCGTCATCGAGCTGGAACGACGTGCCGCTCAGGTCGATCGTTTCCTGGCTACCGGTGCCGTTCTTGTCGATCAGCACGATGACATTGGCCGTGGACGCCTGGGCGTTGGCATAGGTGCCTGGATTGACGAAGCTGCCGTCGCCGCCGCCGGTGGCGTCGGTGGTGACGTAGTAGACCTTGTAAGCGGACAGATTCGACGTGTCGCCGGTGAAGGTGACGTCGTTGAAATTGTAGTCGCCATTGGTCGGCAGGGTGTCGATGGCATGGATGGCCTGGCCGCCGGTGGTCGCGATCGTCGATTCGGCCAGGCCAGCGCCGTCGCCGAACACCAGCCTGGCGTTGGTGGCGCTGGAGAACTGGACGCCATAGCCGACATTTTCGATTTTCGAGGTCTGGCCCGCCGGATTGTTGTTGGCAGTGTCGCCGAGCTGGATCGTGCCGGTGCCGGTCGTGCCGGCCATGTCGATGCCGATAGTGCCGGCGAAGCTGCCGCCGTCGACGTCGAAATCGCCGGCCTTGATGTTGCTCGTGCCGAGCGCAGCGCCGTTGAGGTCGAAGCCGACCGCATTGGCTGCATTGAGCCCGATGTTCAGGCTGTCGAAGCCCAAGGTCGAGCCGAGCGTGCCGGATATGTCGACACCGCGCGAGGTGATGTTCTGCAGGTCGACCGCGCCGAGATCGATGGCGCCGCCGACTATATTGTTGAGCGAAACGCCGGTCGCCGCGCCATTGACCGAAACGGAATCGAAAATAACGCCGCCCGCGCCGACCGTTGCGCCGTCGAGATCGAGCGCGGTTCCAGTCGTTGTCGTGATGGTGTTGCCGGTGCCGGAGATGCTGATCGTGCCGCCGGAGCCCGCGCCAAAACCCGCTCCTGCCGTCGTCGTTATGTCAAGGCCGCCATTGCCGAAGCCGATCGTGGCGTTCGGGTTGCCGATCAGGCTGACGCCGTCCGTCGCGCCCGAGCTGATCTGCTTGGTCGCGCCCGAGAAGGTCACGGTCGCCGCCGTGCCGTTGTCGATACCGGCAACGACGATATTGCCGCCGGCGCCCGCAAGGCCATCGGTCAGGTTGCCCGACAGCGTCACAGAACCGCCGGTCAGTTCCTGGATCGAGACCGCCGCGCCGGTGCCTTTGCTGACGATGGCGCCCGCGTAGGATATGTTCGCGTTGCCGCCGCTCGCATTGGTGCCCGAGCCGACATTGAAGGCCGTGCCCAAACCGGTGTTGGTCAGCGTGCCGGTGCCGAAATTGAACGTGCCGCTGAGGTTCTGCAGGTCGATGCCGCTGCCGGAACCGAACGACGCGCTGGTCGAGGCGAAATCGATATTGCCGGCGATGCCGTCGAGGGCCACCGCCTGCGCGTTGGTGGCATTGACCGTACCCGTCAGGACATTGACCGTGCCGACGCCGCTGGCGCTGAACGCCGTCGCGCCGTTCGTGGAAATGTCCACATCCGTGAAGTTGACGGTGCCGGCGTTGTTGGTGAGCGAGACGCCGTTGCCGCCAACAGTCACCTTGTCGGTGAAATTGATCAGACCGCCGCCGTGATTGGCGATCGAGATGCCGCCGCCGGTCAGCGTGCCGGCCGGCCCGCTGTTGGGCAAGATGCCGCGCGTCACGGTGATGTTGCCGGCGCCGCCGTCGACGTCGAGCAGCGTGCCGGCGACGTTGACGTTGTTGTTGGTGATCGACAAATTGCTGTCGAGGCCGGCGACCTTGAACGCCGTCTGGCCGGCGCCGACATTGCCGACCGTGACGCCTTCGATGACGATGCCGCCGGCATTGTTGAAGCTGCCCGCGCTCTGGTCGATGGTGAAGACCGAGCCGCTGCCGCCGGTGAAGTCGAAGGCGGTGTTGCGCACTTGGTTGCTGCCGAGCAGATGCAGGGTATCGCTGCCCGTGCTCTTGACTACGCCCTCGTCGCCGGTGACGTCGCCGCCGGTGGCGCCGAGATTGCCCTGCACGTTCACCGGCTGGATGGTGCCGGTCGTGGTGATGGCGTTGCCGTTGCCGAAGCCGGTGATCGATTGGCCGGAATCGAGCGTGAACGGCGTGCCGCTGAGGTCGACCGTGCCGACGAAGGCGAAGGTCTGGGTGCCGGTCTTCAGATCGGCATCGGCAACCGAGATGGTATTGACTGACGTACTGAGCCCAAATGAGCCGGCGGCGATGACGCCGCCATTTTGCGACACCATGAACACCCCGCCGACGGCGCTGGCCAGATTCGCGCTGCCGGTGAAGAGCACGTCATCGAAGTCATAATTGCCGAGCGCGGCGAGACCGACGGTGTTGACGGTGAAATTGCCCGCCGCCGCGGTGATCGTCGAATTGCGGCCGTTGGCGTCGGCGAATTCGCCGTCGCCGAAGGTGAAGCTGGCGTTGGCGCTGGTCGCCGCCGTCTGGCCGGACGACAGATCGACGCCGATGCCGGCGCCTGAGATCGACGATCCGGTCAGGAAGGTGATGGTGCGGTTGCCCGTGGTCGAGGTCAGGTCGATGCCGCGCGAGCTCGCGGCGTCGTTTCCGGTGATCGTCGTCAGCCCGAAATCGGCGGTCGTGGCCGAGCCGGAGAAGTCGATGGCGGTCTGGCTGGCGCCCGCGCCGAGGCCGCTGACGGTGGTCGTGCCGAAGCTGACGTCGTTGTTGGTGCCGGAGAAATCGATGCCGGTAGTGCTGGTCGCGCCCAGCGTCACATTGGTCGTGCCGAAGGTGGCGCTGCCGGCCGCATTCGAGATGGACAGCGCGGCGCCGGTCGTGCCGGTGATCGACAGCGTGCCGCTGACCTCGAATGTCGAGTCGGCGCCAAGGCTGGTGATCGACGCGCCGCCGCCGCCGGTCGCCGTGAGCGGACCCGTGAAGCGGATCGCGGTGTCGGTGGGAGCGGTTATCTCCCCGATATCGAAGAGGCCGCCGGTGCCGGTCGAAGTGATGGCGCCGCCGAATGTGATCAGGCCGCCGGTGGTGCCGTCGATCCTGACGGCTTTTGCCGCGCTACTCTGGCTAATCGTGCCGTCATAGGTGACGTCGGCCGACGAACTGCCGATAACGATCGCGCTGGCGCCGGTATTGTCGATGGAGCTGGCCGCCCCGAAGGTCAGGCTTCCGCTCGAGCCGTTGAGGATCACGATGCCGAGGCCGCTGCCGCCTGATATGTCGAGATCGGCGAAATTGGCGGTGCCGCCGAAATTATTGACCAGCAGCGCGATATTGCTGCCGCCGGCGATCGTCGTGGTGCCGGTGAAGTCGACCGTCGCGGATGTGTTGGCCAGCACGACGCCGGTCGGCACCGACCCCTGGATGGTCAGATCGTTGACAGTGATCGCGCCCGACGCGCTGCCGAGGTAAAGCCCGATGGTCCCGCCCACGATCGTCACGCCAGTGCTGGTGAGGCCGTTGATCGACGCCGTGCCGTCGATCGCCAGGAACGAGCTGTTGACGCTGAGGTTGGAGACGGTGTTGCCGCTGGCGAGGTCGATGGTGTTGCCGCCGCCGTTGTTCAGCGTCGCGCCACCGAAGCCGAACGGATCGGCCTGTGTCGCGCCGGTGACGACCGCCGTGCCGGTGACATTGGCCGGCGGACCGCCCAGGCTGATGGTGGCGCCGTTGGCGAAGGAGACCAGCGACTGGCCGCTGGCCAGCGTGAAGCCGTTGGCATCGGTGTCGGTGGTCTGCACGGCCGCGGTCTTGACCAGCACGAAGGTCGTGTTGGCATTGGTGGTCAGATCGTCGGCCGCGGCGGCATCGATCAGGTTGGCGACGCTTGAGCCGTCGCCCGTTCCGGTGCTGCTCGAACCGACGAAGACGACGTTGGCTGCATCGAACAGCTGCGGTCCAACCAGATGCGTGCCGTTGAAGGCATAGGTGCCGCTGCCGGGCAGCAGGCCGCGCATGTCGAGCGAGGCGATGACGCCGGTGATCGATGCGCCGCCGGCCGCGCCGAACGAGAACGCCGTGCTGGCGGTGGTTCCGGCCAGGCCGTTGGTGCCCATCTGGACGCCGGTGTCGACACCGGTGATGACGCCGCTGCCGATGGTCACCGAGCCGCCATTGGTGCCGGACAGGTCGACGCCGATCGAGGAGCCGCCGGAACTGCCGCTGATGTCGAGCGTGGCGGCGGTGAAGGTCGACGTGCTGCCCGAGAGGTCGAGCGCGGTGGAGCAATTGCACAGGCCGGTGATGTCGATGTCGTCGAAGCTGATGACGCCGTTGCTGCCGACGACGTCGATGCCGCTTCCGAGCGGCTGGTCGATGGTGACGGCGCCGCCGAACGAAACGGCGCCGGTGTTGTTTTCCAGCCAGACGCCGTCGCCGGGGCCGGTCATGCTCACCGGGCCACTGAAGGTGAGCGTGCCGGTGTTGTCGGTGGCGAGGATGCCCTCGCTGCCGATATGGGTCAGCATGACCGGCCCGCCGAAGGTGACCGCGCCGCCGGAATTCTGGACGTCGATGCCGATGCCGCCGGGGGCGGTGATGTCCGAAATATCGACGGCTCCGAACATGAAATCGGCGGTGCTGTCGAAGATCCCGAGGCCGCCGACGACGGTGTTGCTGATCGTCGTTGCGCCGGAAACGGCGAAATTTCCCGACACGCCTGCCAACGTCGCGCCGAACAGGCCACCGTCCTGCGTCAGGCTGGCCAGCTTGACGTCGAGATTAGCGCCAAGCAAGGCGACGCCGGCCGCGCCATTGCCGGAGATCGTGCCGTCGGTGGTGCTGAATGTGCCGGTGGTGGAGAGGACGTTGACGCCGAAGCCGGAATTGTCGGAGGCGTTCAGCGTCTGGAATGCATATGTTCCGTCGCCGCCGACGAACAGGCCATTGCCGGCATTGTTCGACAGTGTCGTCGTGCCGGTGAAGGCATAACTGCCGTCGCCGTCGATATGCAGGCCCTCGCTGGCGTTGCTCGTCGAGGTCACATTGTTGGTCGCGACGTTGCTGGCGCCTTCGAACAGCAGCCCGTCCAGGCCGGCGCCGCTGACATTCATGCCGCTTATCGTCACGCCGGTGACATTGTTGCCGTGGACGCCGTTGCCGCCGCCCGGATTGGCGTTCGAGACGTTGAAGTCGAGCAGCGCGCTGTTGTTGGCCAGCGTGACGGTGTCCGCGCCGGCCGAACTGGTGAGCGTCGCCGCGCCCGCGCCGTCCGAGATGGCGCTGGTGTGCGCGATGTTGTCGCCCGTTACGTTAACCGGGATGCCGCCGAGCGAGAATGTGCGGCCGTTGCCGAAGGAAGCCAGCGTCTGTCCGGCGCTCAGCGAGAACCCGTCGGTGTCGTCGATGGTGCCGCGATTGACCAGCACAAAGATCGCGGTGCCGTCGGTGTTGGCATCGGCATCGGCAATCGAGGCAAGGTCGAGCAGCGAGGAGCCGGTGCCCGAGCCGGTTGCGGCCGCGCCGACGAAGATGACATTCTGCTGGTCAAACAATTGCGGGCCGCTGAAGGTCGTCGAACCGAAGGCGTAGTGGCCGAGCGTCTGGTTAAGGCCGCGCGCGTCGAGCGAGGCGGTGCTGCCGGCAATGGAACCGCCGCCGAAGGAGAATTCGGCATTGGCCGAGTTCAGCAGCGAGCCGGAAATGCCGAAGCGCACGCCGGTGCCGACGCCTGTGATCGCACCGCCATCGGTGATGACGATCGATGCCCCGCCCGAGGTCGGCGAGGCGAGGTCGATGCCGATCGAGCCGGCCGCACCCGTGCCGGCGATGTTGAGCGACTGGGCGGTGAAGTTCGTATGGCTGCCGGAGAAGTCGAGGCCAGTGCCGACGCCGAGGCCCGAGATGACGATGTCGCCTGCCACCACCGCCGCGTTGACGCCGGTAAACGAGATGCCGTCGCCGGCGGGAGCGCTGATGTCGATATCGCCGAAGCGGATCGCCGCCGGTGAGTTGGAAATGGCGATCGCCGGTCCGGTGGTGTCCGAAATGGTCGTGGCGCCGGTGACGGCGAAGCTGCCCGCCACGTGATCGAGCACGACGCCCGACGGACCGCCGGTCTGGTCGATCGAATCCAGCACCACATGCGCCGTGATCGGATCGATGAAGACGCCGACGCCGCCATTGCCCGACACGGTGCCGCCGGTGGTGGCGAAGCTGCCTGATGTCGAGGTGCCCTGAACGGTTATGCCGCGGTCGGCATTGTCCTTCGCGCTAAGCGTCGCGAATGTATAGGTGCCATGGCCGGTGGCATCCAGCCCGTCGTCGCTATTGCCCTGGAGCAGCGTCGTGCCGGCGAAATTGTAGGTGCCGTCGCCTTCGATGTGCAGGCCGTCAAGGCCGTTGCCGGTGGCGGTGAAATTGGAACCGGTGATGCCGGTCGAGTTGCCGGTGAAGGCGGCGCCGTTGCCGCCGGCGCCTGTCACCGTGACATTGGTCAGCGTGGCGCCGGTGATGTTGTTGCCGAAGATGCCGTCGGCGCCGCCGGTGATGGTGATGCCGTTCAGCGTGTCGCCGTTGCCGAGCGTGATCACGTTGTTGGCCACGCTGGTGCCCTGGATGGTGCCGTTACTGCCGCCCAGATTGAAGGTGCCGGTGCCGCCGCCGAATAGCCTCGCGGTGACGCTTTGGCCGCCGCCGATGACGGTCTGGCCGTCTGCGAGCGTCGTGCCGGTGGTGGTGATGTTGCCGTTGCCGCCCAGCGCCACCACGAAACCCCCGGTGCCGGCCTTGGTCACTGCGTCGTCCAGCGTCGTCGGATCGGCCAGCGTGCCGGCGCCGGCCAGGCCGCCATCGGCGTAGTAGAACTTGCCGAAGGCGGCATTGGTGGCGGCGTTGATGGCGACGCGCGTCGTCGAGCCGCCGGGCAGCTCCTGGCTCTGGATCCTGACGCCGATGTCGCCGCGCACCCGCTCGTTGACGCGCTTGCGCAAGCCTTCGCTGACCGGATAGACCGGCTCCGGCCCGCTGTCCGCGCCGCCTTGGCCGGGATTGAACGGGATGCTCAGCCGCACGCTGCCGGCGAACTGGGTGTCGTCGCGATTGTCGTTGCGCACCTCGCCGGTGAAGGTCAGCGCCGTTCCGGTGCCGAAGACATCGCCGATCTCATATTCGATGCCGGCCTTGACCCCGGTTACGCCGCTGTCGTCGCCATGCGGATCCTCGAAGTGGTAACCGCCTATGTCGAGCCGCAGTGAATGCTTGTCGGGAAGGTTGAGCGGCACCCGCGCGCCGATCTCGCCCTCGATGCCCCAGGCCGCGTAGTCGCGATGGTCGAGCACCGAGATCTGCTCGACCAGCTGGTTCGAGACCATCGACAGGGTCGACGAGACCGAATGGTCCGTCGTGTCGCCCTTGATCGGCACGAAGACATTCACATGCGCGTCGAAATGCGGGGTGATGGCCTCGGCGCCGAGCGTGGCTGACGTGAACTGGTTGGAGTTGTAGTTCTCGACGTTGAGATAGGCGTAGCCGCCGAGCATCAGGTCCGGATTGATGATGCGGCGAATGCCCAGGCCGACATCCTGGCCGAACGCGTCCTTGAAATCGTGCTTGGCCCTGACATCCAGGAACAGCACCGATTCGGCCGTCTGCTTGATCGGGATGAAGCCTTCGAGCGCGGCGTTGCCGCCATTGTTGTCGGCGCCGATGATGGCGCGTATCTGCGGCTGCCAGAGGACGTCGTCGCCATAGGCGGCCACGCCTGACAGCGCCACCGCCAGCGTCGAAAGCGCCGTCGTCTTCCAGAGATGCCTTGCAAAACGCGAGCGACCATAGGCCACGCGCACGCGGAAATCCTCCCCGCGCGCCGCCATCTCCCCAACCTGCCGAGACGTCTCGGTAGTTCCCATCCCTGGCCGCCCTTTGGGGACTGCTCGCCCCCGCACCAATTCTTGCGCGAATTCCATTGTATAGCGAGTCCCCAACGTCGCGACTGCTGTTGTTGCGCCGTAAAGTTCTCACTTGTGGCAATGCCGCAACAGTAATTTTGCCGGCTTTCCTCGCCTGTGCGCGGCTTCCGGAACAGTCAGGAGTATTGTATCAAGCCGCCGGTGGGAAAATACCTGCCGTTTCGAGAAAAATGCGGGGCGTGAAGAACATGGCAGCCATTTTAGCGCGTGCTAATCTGTTAAATGTGACGGCAGCACTGGGCGCCCTGGGGCTGATCGCATCGGTCGCCGGGCCGGCGCTTGCCGAGGACGCCAAGCCGGCGCAGCCCCCGGCCGCTCAATCCAAGCCGGCCGACGCCAATCCATGGGCGGTGAACTGTTCAAGCGGCGCGGCCAACAGCGAGCTTCAATGCCAGGTGTCGCAGAACCTGACCGAAGCCAAGACCGGGCAGCGCGTGCTGACCGTGACCGTGCGCCGCGACAACGGCAACGGCTCCCTCGCCATGCTGCTCGCCCTGCCGCACGGGCTGTTCCTGCCCTCCGGCGCCAGCTACCAGATCGATCAAGGCCAGAAGACGACCATCGCCATCCAGACCAGCGACCAGAACGGCGCCTATGCCGCCACGCCGCTGCCGCCGGAACTGATCAAGGCGATGAAATCGGGAACCAATCTCAACATCGGCATGGAATCGGTGACCCGCAAGCCGGTCACCATCCCGGTCTCGCTGGCCGGCTTCACCGCGGCAATCGCCAAGCTGGAATCGATCAAGTAGCGGGCTCGCCGCGCTCCCCCGCCGCCGTCGCCGGGCAATGCTCCAGGCCACGACAGGTTCCATCTTGTGGCGGAGACTACCGGCATCGTGCCACTTGATTGTCCGCTTCCGCAATGCTCCGATGTCGCTTCAGCCATCCGGAGAGAACCATGACCGGCTTTGTCGACCGCCAGCGCGCGATGCAACTGATGCAACGCGCCGGCCTGCAGGCGCTGGTGCTCTCAGCGCCCCAGGCCTTCCACTATGCGACCGGCGCGTCGATCGGCCCGGCGGGGCTGTTCCGGCGTGCCGGCGCCGGCTTCGTTGTCATCCCGGCCCGGCAGGACCTGCCGATCGGCGTCGTCGTCGCGGATTTCAGTGCGGGACAGTTGCGGATCGCCGCGCCCGAAGCGGTTGTGCGTTCGCACCCGATCTGGATCGAATTCGCGCCGGTCGAGACGGGAACCCGCGGCCCGTTGGCGGAGCGTATCGAGGCTGGCCTTGTCTCGCTTGGCCGCGCGCCGGATTTCGCGCGCCCCGCCACCTTCGATCTCGCCGGCTCGGTGCGCCAGTTGCAAGCTTTGCTTGCCGAATTCGGACTGGAGCGCGCAACGCTCGGCGTCGACCTCGACTTTGTTCCGGCCGCCGATTTCGCGGCCATGCAGGCGCTGCTGCCGCAGTGCCGGATGGTCGACGGCTCGTCGGTCTTGGATCGGCTGCGGGCGATCAAGTCGCAACGCGAGATCGAGCTCCTGCAGCAAGGCATTATCCTGTCTGAAGCAGGGCTGGAGCGGCTGCAGGTGGATGCGATGGCAGGCATGCGCTAGGCCGATCTCGTCGCGCTCTACCGGCAAGGCGTGGCCGCGGCGGCGGCGGGCCTCTCCCATCCGGTCGCGACGGCGGAATATGTGACGCTCGGCGCCCGGGCCAAGGGTGCCGATGCCAAGGCAATGCCCGGCGATCCGCTGAAATGCGACATGGTCTGCACGATCGGCGGGTATGCGTCCGACATGTCGCGCAACTTCACTTTCGGTCCCGCTTCCGCCGACCAGGTCGAACTGCACGCGATCGCCGAGCGCGCTTTCGAGGACGGGTTGGCGGCACTCGTGCCGGGAAATTCGATCGGCCATGTGCACCGCGTCGCCACCGACAGCCTGGCGCGGCAAGGCCTGCGCTCCTACCGCCGGGGGCATTTCGGCCACGGTGTCGGGCAGTCTGTGTTCTCGGAGCAATGGCCGTTCATTGCGGCCGACAGCGATGTCCTGGTCGAAGCCGGCATGGTGCTGGCCTTCGAGATCCCGCTCTACATCGACGGCCTCGCCAGCTTCAACCTGGAGGACCAGTTCCTGATCACGCCGGATGGGCCAGCCGCGATGAACCGGCTGCCAAGGCGATTGGAGAGGATAGGATAGCGAGGGCGGGATCGTGACGGTGTCACTGCCAGCGCCCTACGGCGCCCCCCTCTGCCCTGCCGGGCATCTCCCCCTCAAGGGGGGAGATCGATTATCGCTCCCGCTTTCGCCAATTTTCAACGTTGCAAGAACAAGATGAGCCGGCGCCGAAACTTCCAATCTCCCCCCTTGAGGGGGAGATGTCCGGCAGGACAGAGGGGGGCGCCACAGAACTCAGCGATGGGTGCCCTGTCGCGAGCGATTAACCGCTCACCGGCGGCCGCCTGTCCCTCCACGGCATTTCCCGCTCGAGCTGCGCCGACGCGGCCAGCACCGTCGCCTCGTCGCCGTAGCGGCCGACAAGCTGCACCCCGATCGGTACGCCGTCTTTCGACCAGCCGAGCGGCAGCGAGATGGCCGGCTGGCCTGAGATGTTGAAGGGGAAGGCGAACGCCGCATCCGTCCATTTGGCGTTGTAGCGGTCGATGTCGGTCTCCGACATGTCGTAATAGCCGAACGGGCGTGGCAGCTGCGTCAGCGTCGGGGTGATGAAGAGGTCGTAGGGCGAAAGGTCGCCGACGATGTCGCGGCCGACCTGCCTGAGCTGCTCGACGTCGGAGATGTGCCTGATGCCGCTGGTCGCACGGCCGCGTTCGATGATCGCCCAGGTCACCGGTTCGACATCATCAGGCGTGACCGGGCGGCCGATCACCGTTTCATGATAGCCGAAGGTCGCCGCCGTCTGCACGCAGGTCATGTTGGTATAGGTGGCCCACACGGCATCGGCATCGAGCGACATGTCGTGTTCCTCGACATCATGTCCCAGCCGCTCCAACGCCGCCACGGTCGCCAGCACGGCCGCCTTCACGTCCGCATCGATGGCCGTGCCGTTGGGCGGTATGACGGTGAAGCCGATGCGCAGTTTCTTCGGCGCCTGTGCCGACAGGCTGAGCCAGGAGGCGTCGGGGACCGGCGGCGTATAGGGGTCGCCCGGCAAGGCGCCGGCCACCGCGTCGAGATAGGCCGCCGTGTCGCGCACGCTGCGCGAGCAGCACAGGAAGTAGGCGCCGCCATACCAATAGTCGCCGAACGGTGCCAGGCTGACGCGGCCGCGCGACGGCTTCAGCCCGACGATGCCGCAGCAGGAGGCCGGAATGCGGATCGAGCCGGCGCCGTCGCTGGCCTCGGCGATCGGCACCATGCGCGAAGCGACGGCCGCCGCCGCGCCGCCGCTCGAGCCACCTGGCGTGATGCCTTCCTTCCACGGGTTCTTCGTCGTGCCGTAGAGCTTCGGTTCCGTCGTGATCGACCAGCCGTTTTCGGGCGCGTTCGACTTGCCGACCAGCACCAGCCCGGCCGCCTTCATGCGGCGCACGACTTCGGTGTCGAAATCGGCGACGACATCTTTCAGGTAGAGGCAAGAGTTGGTGTTCGGCGCGCCGGTCCAGGACGAGGCCAGTTCCTTGAGCAGGAATGGCACGCCGGCGAAAGGTGCTGATCTGTCGACCGTCTGCGCCTGGGCACGCGCCATGTCGTAGAGGCGATGGATGACCGCGTTCAGCGCCGGGTTGAGCTGCTCGACCAGCGTGATCGCCGCCTCGACCATTTCCGCAGGTGAAATCTCGCCCCGATGCACCAAGTCAGCAAGATCCAGCGCATCGGAGTTCGCATAGGTTTTCAGCAGGCTGTCGGTGACCATGTCTCTCCTCCCAGTCGTTGCCTCGCGCCGCGCCCGAGCTATCGCTTCGGGCCGACGTTGGCGCCGCCCCTCATCCGCCTGCCGGCACCTTCTCCCCGTCATGACGGGGAGAAGGAAAGCGCTCTGATGCTGGCGACCGCCTCCCGTTCTTCTCGGGAGAGGGCTGAGTGAGGGGCACCGACCTGAAACTGCTGCCCCCAGCAGCGCGCTTGTCTCACGCCAGCTCGACGGTGCGCCCCAATTCGATGCTCTGTTCCGCGGCGAGCACGATGCGCAGGCTGTTGACGGCGGCGTCCATCTGCTCGGTCAAATCGAGATCCTCGCGGATGGCGCGCAGGAAGAAGGCCTGCTCGCGGTCGCAGAGCTCCTGGTGGCCGGGCTCGTCTTCCATGCTGACGATCTCGTCGGGTTTCGAAAAGTTCTTGTCGGCGTCGACCGCCGCATAGTGGATTTTCAGCGCGTCGGTCTTGGTGTGGCGGTCGATGTCGGCCGAGTTCGAGACCTCCGCCGCTTCCGCTGCGCTGCTCGCCTGCTGGCCGGCGACGATCGACACCGCGCCCTTCGGCCCCACCACGTCCTTCACGAAATAGGCCGTCTCGCTCATCATCGGGCCCCAGCCTGCCTCGTACCAGCCGACAGAACCGTCATCGAAGGTGACGTGGAGGTGGCCGTAATTCTGCTTGTCGGCTTCCGCCCAGAGCTTGGCGCCGATGCCGTGCACGCGCACCGGCCTGGCGCCGGTGAGCTGGCACATGACGTCGACATAGTGCACGCCGCAATCAACGATCGGGATCAGCGAATCGATCAGGTTCTTGTGCCAGTGCCAGGCGCTGCCGCTGCTCTGCTGGTTGAGGTTGAGGCGCATCACCAGCGGCTTGCCCAGCGTCTTGCCGACCTCAATGAATTTTATCCAGGACGGGTGGACGCGCAGGATGTAGCCGAGCACCAGCTTGCGGTTCTTCGCCCGCGCTGCCGCGACGACCTTCTCGGCATCCTCGATGTTGGTGGCGAGCGGCTTTTCCATGAACACGTGGCAGTTGGCCGCTATCGCCTTCAGCGCGTATTCGGCATGGGTGTTGGGCCAGCTGTTGATCGACACGGCGTCCGGCCTGGTCTCCGCAAGCGCCCGGTCGAAATCCTCGTAAAGCGGATAGCCGGACAATTCGGCTGGAATCTTCTTGTTGCTCTTGATCGAGCGGCTCATGATGCCGACGATCTCGAAGCCGTCGGAGCGGTGATAGGCGCTGGCGTGCGAGGCGCCCATATTGCCGAGACCCACCACCAGCACTTTTATTTTGTCGGCCACTTCAGCCTCCCAATTTTTTGATAGGACCTGGCGAGCTGCTGCCGCGCCTGGGCATCCAGGACAATCACTTCAGGTTGGCGCCGCCCCTCATCCGCCTGCCGGCACCTTCTCCCCGTATAGTGACGGGGAGAAGGGAGGTGGCCGTAACGCCGCTGCGTCTTTTGCAGCGTGGGCGATTGGCGAAAGCGGCGACAACAGCGTCTTTCTCCCCGTCACTATACGGGGAGAAATGCCCGGTAGGGCAATGAGGGGCGGCGCCGACGTAGCCATGCCTTGCCCCTTACTTCACCGCCGAATCGAACAGATGCGCCTTGATCTTCTCGACATCGAGCGCGGCAAAGCCCTCCGTCAGCTTGACGCCGTCGGCATCGGCCTTGACCTTGGCCTTGTCGAAGTCGTTGGCGGCCGGAATCAGCTCGTTGGTGCAGACATCCTCGGCCTTCACCGGATTGGTGATCTGGCCGATCTTGTGGATCTCGTCGAAGAAGCCTTGCCAGCTCGCCATGTCGTGCGAGCCCCAGCCGCCGCGCTTGTCCATGTCGCCGCGGAAGACGTTGATCTGCTGCAGGATCGAGGTGGTGCCGAGCTCGGGGCCGAGGTTCTTGGCCAATGTCGGGAACTGCTCGAACACCGCTTCGACCGCCGCGCGTGGGTTCTGGTAGCCGAACTCCAGCCCCATCGCCCAGCCGCGCAGATATTTTTCCAGGAACGCCTTCTTGTCGGGATCTTCGAGATCGGCGGCGCGCACGACGAAGGTGTTGGCCGGCAGCTTGGAATTCTTCACGCCGAGCCAGTATTCGAAGTCGAGGCCCTTGGCGATCCATTCGGCGCGCAGCCCCTCCCACGACAAGGCAGCGTCGCCCTGGCCGCCGGCGAGCGCGGTGCCCCAGGTCGGCCAGCCGGCCTCGACATACTTGACCTTCTTGATGTCGACGCCTTGCGCGGCGAGCAGCGGATCGGTGATCGACTGCCAGGCGGCGGAGCCGAGCAGGATGGTCTTGCCTTCGAGCTTCTTCAAGTCGTTCGTACCCTCGCCCTTGCGGAAGGCGATGGAGAACGTGTCGCGCGCGCCCATGTGGAACACCGACTTCAGCTTCATGCCGTTCTGGATGGCGAAGGAGAACACGCCGGGCGAGGGAAAGCCCATATCGGCCTGGCCGACATCGACGAACTTCACCGTCGCCGTGCCGTCCGACGGGCCTGGCTGCATGTCGGTGCTGAGCCCGTCGAAATAGCCTGCCTTCTTGGCTGCCCAATAAGGATAGTCGTCGAGCACTTCGAGCGTGCCGCGCGGCGAGATCCAGGTGAATTTTTCATAGGCCGCCGCCCTGGCCTTCAAGCCCGATGCACCGAGCGCGGTGGCGGTCACGACGCCGGCTGCCGTCACCTGCAGGAAGGTGCGGCGGCTGATGCCCGTTCTTGTCGCCGTCTGGAATGAGTTCTGGTCGGTCATGGCATTCCCCTTTTGTTGATTGACCTTCTTGTTGATCGATGGCCTTTCGCCCGCTCCTCGCCCGCTCCGGGGCGTTCATGATCTCGTGCTCAAGCCTCCCAGCTCGCCCATTTCTTGCCGATCAGGAAGAACAGCACGTAGATCAGGATGCCGAGCGTCGACAGGATCAGCACCACGGCGAAGAATTGCGGCATCTGGATCATCGACGAATAGGTGGTGAGCCGGTTGCCGAGGCCGAAGCCGCCGCCGACCATCTCGGCGCCGACTGCCGTCAGCAGGCCGAAGATGGCGCCGATCATCAGCCCGACCAGGATCATAGGCAGCGCCATCGGCGCGCGGATCTTCCAGAATATCTGCAAGGTGCTGGCGCCGTAGGAGCGCGCCAGCGCGATCTTGGCGCTGTCGACGCGGCGAAAGCCGGTGGCTGCGTTTATCATCACCATCGGCCCGGCGGCCAGCGCCACCGCGATGATGCGCGGCGTGTAGCCGAAACCGAAGCGAAGGATCAAAAGCGGCACCAGCGCCAGCATCGGCGTGGTGACGAGAAGCAGGATGTAGGGCGCGACGATCTTTTCGGCGAAGGGAAACTGGGTGATGACGGCGGCCAGCACCAGGCCGACGACGGCTCCGATGGCGAAGCCGGAAACCAGCTCGACCAGCGTGTAGCCGAGATGCGGCGCAATCAGCGGGAACTCGTCGAACAGCGCATAGGCGATCGAGCTTGGCGGCGGCATGATATAGAGCGGCACATGGAACAGGCGCAGCGCCAGTTCGATGCCGCCGATGATGATCACGGCGACAGCTATGATCGCCGCCACCTCCTTGCCCGACTTGATGCCGGGGCCGCTGGCGAAGGCCGAGAGATTGGTCAGGCTGACGTCCTGCCCATCGCCGGACTTGGCACCCGATTTCGATTTCGAGAATTCCGGGATGGCGTCGCTCACGGCCTGATCCTCACGATCTCGGCGCTGGCGCGTTCCTGCTCCGGCGCCTTCGGCCTGACGCGCTCGCCGACGATGTCCATCTTGATCCGGTTGGTGAGGTCGAAAACCTCTTTCGTCGCCATGATCTCCAGCGAGCGCGGCCGCGCGAACGGCACGCGATACTCCCTGGCGACGCGGCCGGGCCGCGCGCTCAGCACCACCACGCGGTCGGAGAGAAAGATTGCTTCCTCAATGCTGTGGGTGATGAAGACGATGGTGGTCTTGGTGTCGAGCCAGATCTCCTCGACGAGACGGTTCATCTCCTCGCGGGTAAAACTGTCGAGCGCGCCGAACGGCTCGTCCATCAAAAGCACGGAGGGTTTTGGCGCCAGCGCCCGCACGATCGCGGCGCGCTGCTGCATGCCGCCCGAAAGCTCGCGCGGGAACTTGCCGCCGAAACCGTCGAGCCCGACGCGGTGGAGCAGATGCGCGATCCATGCGCGGTCTGGTTTCTCGCCCTTGACCTCGAAGGGAAAGCGGATGTTGGCATCGAGATTGCGCCAAGGCAGCAGGTTCGCTTCCTGGAACACGATGCCGATGTCGGGATGCGGCCCGGTGATCTTGACGCCGTCGAGCCGGATCTCGCCGCCGGTCAGGCTGTGCAAGCCCGACATCGACCACAAAAGCGTGGTCTTGCCGCAGCCGGACGGGCCGACGATCGAAACGATTTCATTGGCGTGGACGTCGAGGCTGCAGCGGTCCAGCGCCAGGAGGTCGCCGGATGCGGTGTGATAGATCTTGGTCGCTGCCTGCACACCAAGCTTCGGCGCTGTTGTTTCGCCCGCGTTCATCCGCCCCTCGGAGAGTGCGTCCAATCGACTGCCAAAGTCAGTGTGTAACTATCCTACTTTGGTGTCAAGCGAAGAGCGCGATCGTTCCGTCGTTGAGAGCCGCCTATTCCTCTATATACCTGCTTTCGCTGTCTTTTCTTTATCTTGAAATGCGTGTTGCTTTCCTACATACTCGGGAAAAGTGGCACAACAAGGCGGCGTTGCAGATGGGCAAAGCCGGGTGGCATGCCGCAACGGCACGCAGCAGTTGCAGCGGGGCCGTGCACATGGAACGACAGCGTGCAAGCATGGTAAGAGGTCGACAAGGGACCAGGGAAGGCCACTTCATGACCGAAGCTGACAGCCGGGAAAACCTGATGACGGATGGCGAGGCGGACGGGGGTGAGCCTGTGCGGCGCATTCCCGACATCATCTCGCTGGTCAAGGATACCTATGCCGAGCTGCGTCCGGCCGAGCGCCGCGTCGCCGATGTCGTGCTCGACGACGTCAAATACGCGGTCGATGCCTCCAACGCCGCCCTTGCCCAGCGTGCCGGCGTCAGCGAACCGACGGTGACCCGCTTCTGCCGCGCCATCGGCTGCGAGGGCGTGCGTGATTTCAAGCTGAAGCTGGCGCAGAGCCTCGTCGTCGGCGCGCTCTATCTGGACACTTCGCCAGCCAGGGAGAACGACACCGGCATGCCGTTCTGGAACGCGGTGTTCGGCGAAGCGCGGCGGGCGCTGCAGGAGGCCGAGCGGCAGCTCGATCCGGTCCAGCTGCAGAAGGCCGCCGAGCTGATCGCCAAGGCGCGCCAGGTTACGGTGTTCGGACTGGGCGGCAGTTCCTCGGCGCTGGCGCAGGAAACGCAGTACCGGCTGTTTCGCTACGGCATATCGATCAGCGCGCAATGCGACCCTTATCTCATGCGCATGACCGCCTCGACCTTGAAGCCCGGCGACCTGGTGATCGCCATTTCGGCGACGGGGCGCACGCGCGAGGTGATCGAGGCGGTCGAACTCGCCAAGCACTACCGCGCCAATGCCATCTGCGTGACTGCGCCCGACACCGAGCTCGCGCGCGTCGGCGACGTCAGGCTGACCGTGGCGGTGCCGGAATATCCCGATACGCTGAAGCCGACGGCATCGCGCTTCGCCTTCCTGGCCATGATCGACCTGATGGCGGTGGCTGCCGCCTACAAGCTTGACGGCTCGGCCCGCGAGACGGTCCGCCGCATCAAATACAATGCCCAGATCCACCGCACCGGCAAGGAGATGGAGCCGCTCGGGGATTAGGAGGCTTTTCCCTTCTCCCCTTGTGGGAGAAGGTGGATCGGCGCGCAGCGCCGAGACGGTTGAGGGGTGGGTGACGGAGTGCCGTCCGTGCCGAGCTGGAGCACCCCTCATCCGACCTCGCTCCGCGAGGCCACCTTCTCCCACAAGGGGAGAAGGGAACACCGGACAGCGCCAACGCGAAAAAGAGGGAAACAAATGCTCGAAATAGCACCATCGCAACAGGCAGCCGCATGGCTCGGCGCTTTCGACAAGGCGCTCGAAGCCGGTGACATAACGGCCGCGGCCAACCTGTTCGTCGACGATTGCTACTGGCGTGACCTCCTGACCTTCACCTGGAACGTCACGACGATGGAAGGGCGCGAGGCGATCGCCGACATGCTGAAGGCGACGCTGGCAGCGACGCGGCCGGCAAGATGGCAGCTCACCGGCGAAGCCACCTCGGACGAGGGGATAATCGAGGCCTGGTTCACCTTCGAGACCGCGGTGGCCTCGGGCCAGGGCATCATGCGCCTGCGCGACGGCCGCTGCCGGACATTGTTCACGGCAATGACCGACCTGAAAGGATTCGAGGAGCGCAAGGGCGCGACGCGGCCGCTGGGCGTGCGCCACAAGGCCGACCCGGAGCGCGAGACCTGGTCGGAGGCGCGGGCGCGCGAGACCCGCGAGCTTGGCGCTTCGGAGCAGCCCTATTGCCTGGTCATCGGCGGCGGCCAGGGCGGCATCATGCTGGGCGCGCGGCTCAGGCAGCTCGGCGTGCCCTCGATCGTCATCGAGAAGAATGCCCGGCCGGGCGATTCCTGGCGCAAGCGCTACCGCACCCTCGTGCTGCACGATCCGGTCTGGTACGACCATCTGCCTTACATTCCGTTTCCCGACAATTGGCCGGTCTTCACGCCCAAGGACAAGATGGGCGACTGGCTGGAAATGTACACGCGCGTCATGGAGCTCAACTATTGGGTCGCCACCAGATGCGTCAGCGCCAGCTATGACGAGGCCGAGAAGGTCTGGACCGTGGTCGTGGACCGCGTCGGCCAGCACATCACGCTGAAGCCCAAGCACATCGTCTTCGCCACCGGCGCCTACGGTCCGGCGCGACCGATCGACCTACCGGGCGCCGGTGACTTTAAGGGCGAGCTGCTGCATTCCAGCCAGTATTCCAGCGGCGAGAAGTTCCGCGGCAAAAAGATCGCGGTCATCGGCGCGGCGAGCTCCGGGCACGATGTTTGCGTCGATCTCTGGGAAAGCGGCGCCGAGGTCACCATGATCCAGCGTTCGCCGACGACCGTGGTCAAGTCGGACACGCTGATGGAAGTCGGTTTCGAGATCTTTTCGGAGAAGGCGCTGTCGCGCGGCATCACCACCGAAAAGGCCGACATGATCGTCGCCTCGACGCCCTTCGCGCTGGTGCCCAAGGGCCAGCGGGCGCTCTACGACGTCATCCGCGCGCGCGATGCGGCTTTTTACGATCGGCTTCGCGCCGCCGGGTTCGCCCTCGACTTCGGCGACGACGAGACCGGCCTGCTGATGAAGGCCTACCGCACCGGCTCCGGCTACTACATCGATGTCGGCGCTTCGGACCTGATCATCGACGGCAAGATCGGCATCCGCAGCGGCGTGGCGATCAAGTCGCTGACGGCGAAAGGCATTCTCTTCGAGGACGGCAGCGAGCTTGAAGCCGACGCCATCATCGCCTGCACCGGCTATCAGTCGATGAACGAAACCGTGGCGCAAATCGTCTCGCGCGAGGTCGCCGACAGGGTCGGCCCGTGCTGGGGCCTCGGTTCCGGCGTCAAGGGCGATCCCGGGCCATGGCAGGGCGAATTGCGCAACATGTGGAAACCGACGGCGCAGGAAGCGCTGTGGTTCCACGGCGGCAATCTGGCGCTCTCGCGCTTCTATTCGAAATATGTGGCGCTGCAGATCAAGGCGCGGATGGAGGGGATTGCGACGCCGGTTTATGGGCCGGTCAGCAACGCGCGGCGGTGAAGCGGAAGCGTTGCTTCAAGGGAAGGTCGACCCGCACTCCGTCGAGCTTCGCTCGACACCTCTCCCCCGATCGACGGGGGAGAGGAAGGGCGCGAGCTTGCCGGGAGGCTCCCTTCCTCTCCCTCCGGAGGGGGGAGAGGTGGCGCTGCGGAGCAGCGACGGAGTGGGGGAAGCCGTTCGCCAAACGCGCCGCCGCGGCAAGACAGGCGGCGCAGTGCTACCGAGATCAATCAATCATGCCGGTGCCCAAAGTGCCTGGCCGCGACCTCGACATGCGTATGCCCCACATGCGCCTCGAAACGCTCGGTATCGCCGGCATCGTTCATCGTCTCGTTCGGCCACCAGGCGCCGCCGATGGCGATGCCTTCGCAGATCAGCCGCTGGTCGGCGACCAGCGAGGCGCCGACCGCGTCGACAAAGGTGAAGCGGCCGGAGTGCTGCCGCAGCAGCGCGACGTCGCCGGCGGTTCCGACCTTGAGCGTGCCCAGATCAGGCCGCGCGATCGCCTGCGCCGGCGCTTGGGTGGCGGCGCGCAACACCTCGACCAGCGGCATGCCGAGCGCCAGCAGCTTCGACATGCACACCAGTATGTCGAAGGCAGGACCGTCGACGCAGTAGAGATGCACGTCGCTCGAGATGACGTCGGGCGCCAGCCCTTCGGCCAGCATGGCGCGAGCGACCTCGAAGTCGAACGAGCCCATGCCGTGGCCGAGATCGAAGATGACGCCGCGCTCGCGCGCCAGCCGCATGTCGGGCCGCACCGCGCCGGAGGCGAAGACCGGCGCGTTGGGAAACGGTCGGAAGCAATGGGTGAGAATGTCGCCCCTGCGCAGGCGCGGCAGCACTTCCGAGCGCCCGGGCGGGGGCTCGTCTATGTGCGCCATCAGCGGCAGAGCGGATTTGTCGGCCGCCTCCAGCGCCAGATCGACCGGCGCGATGCCGCTGGTGCCGCCGGCATGCTTGCCGGAGCGGACCTTGACGCCGACGACGACGTCCGCGTGCTCGCGCACCGCCGCCACCACTTCGCGCGGTTCGCAGAGCCTGAGATCGCTGCACTCGCCGACCGAGACGGTCTGCGAGAAGCCGAAAATGCCGGCGAAGGAGATGTTGACATAGGCCAGGATGCGCACCTTCGAGCGCTCCATGACATGGCGGCGGAAGCCGAGGAAATTGCCGGCGCCGGCACTGCCGGCATCAATGAAGGTGGTGGTGCCGCTCTTGGCCGCCAGCCGGTCGGCATCGACGCCGAGCGAGGTGCCGCCCCAATAGACGTGGCTGTGCAGGTCGACGAGGCCGGGCGCCACGATGCAGCCCTTGGCATCGATGACGCTGGCCGCGCGGTTGGCGGGAATGTCGGCGTCGATGGCGGCGACGCGGCCATTGGCGATGGCGAGATCGCGCGGCGCGTCGAGCCCGGCCGCCGGATCGATCAGCCGCCCGCCCTTGAACAGAAGATCAAACTGCATCGGGCGCGCCTCTCCGCTTCGTTCCATCCTCGTCAACGGCCGTCAGAGCGGCCGGTAGGCGACGGCTTCCACTTCGATCTTGATGTCGATCATCAGCCGCGATTCGACCGTGGTGCGGGCCGGCGGGTTCTTCGGGAAATGCCTGGCATAAACGGTGTTGAAAGCGCCGAAGTCGCGCGCGTCCTCCAGCCAGACGGTGGTCTTGACCACATCGTCCATGGTGCAGCCGGCCAGCGCCAGCGCCGCCTTGACGTTGGAAAGCACCTGCTCCGTCTGTTCGGATATGCCGCCCCTGACCACGATGCCGTCGCCGCCGACCGGCACCTGGCCCGAAATATAGACGAAGTCGCCGGCCCGCACTGCGGGTGACAGCGGGACATGCGACGTTCCAAAACATTGCTTGGGCAAGAGCGGACCTCCTCTGATGCTATGACGGGACACGATGGGAGCGCCCGCTTCGGTCGAGATTTACCCCGATCGAGGCGATCCCGATAGAGGTCTTGTTGGAAAGCAACATTCCTGGAAATCCATGTTGCTTTATTACAGAAGCGCTTGCATCGTGCGCGCTCGCCGGCCGGGCTTGAAACGGACGGCCGCATTTCCAGAGCGGAGAACCGAGAATGACCTTCGACAAGAACCCGTTTCCATCAGGTGATGCCGACCGCCACGCCCTCTGGGAGATGCTGGTGCGGCGCGACATCGATGCCTTCATCGGTCAGGACTGGTCCATGGTCGAGGACGATTTCATCGCCGAAAGCTTCTTCGGCATGCACGCGCATTTTCTTGCCAACGCCGACGCCTGGCGGCTGCAGTTCCCGCGGCTGGAGATCTATCGCGACGAGTGGCTGCGCCAGGCCAAGGAAACGGCGGCGAACAAATTCGCCGAGCCGCTGCGCGAGGCGCTGTTCCGCGTCACCAACCTGCGCGACATCGATGTCGACGGCGACCGCGCCGTGCTGCACAAGAAATTCGACGGCACCGTCGCCAAGGCGGATGGCGGCGTCGATCGGCTGAAATGGCAGACGCTGTATTTCTGCAGGAAGGTCGGCGGCAGCTGGAAGATCGCGGGCTTCGTCGGCTACATGCCCTATCCGCTGGGAGGCTGATAGCGCCTGTTGTCGAGGGCGGTCGGTTTTTGCAACCGATCCGACGATCAGTAGAGCGTCACGAAGGCCGGGAACAGCAGCCCGCTCTCCCGGAGATATTCGATCAGCTCGATGGCCGGGAAAATGGCCAGGAAATAGAGCCCGTCATAGAAGGTGCGCTTCAGCGCGCGCGTCGAGAATTGCAACTCGTCATTGTCGCGGTAGAGCAGCGGGTTCGGCCAGAAGCGCGGCGTGGCCTTGGTGTAGGCGAGATAGGCCGGGCCGAATTTGCCCAGGAGGTATTCGGCTTCCTTGCGCGCCGTGACGCGGAAGATGAGGAAGCTGGCAGCGCCCAGCGCCACGGCCGCCAGAACCGAGCCGTAGAGCAGTCCGATACCGACAGCGCCCACCGTCGAGAAGAAATAGAGTGGGTTCTGACTTATCGAGAACGGTCCGATCGAGACCAGTTCCTCGTTTTTCTTGCCGCCGACATAGAGGATGCTCCAGAGCCGGCCGGCGACGCAGGCGAGCACCAGACAGAAGCCGAGGAATTCGAGCGTCTCGTGGCCTTGCGAGCCCTCGTTGAGCCCAGGCTTGGTGAGGAACAGAAGCAGGACCGCGAGCACCGCCGCCACTCGCACGAAAATCAGCCGTTTGCGCTGGACGAAGGCCTCTGAGACCGGCTTGAGGGAAGCGTAGGTCATTCGTGTTTTCCTGGGGCGCTGGCGAGGCCCCCGTGCACTCGGGCACGCCATTGATGGCGGATACAAGGCAATCGCTTTCTATCAAAGCAGCGCACGACGTTCGTAAAGCCTTTTTGCGCCAACCAGGTCCAACCTTACGAATTTGTATGCCGGCGGACAGGCTGGAGTGAAGTCGCTTCCATATCATTGCGATGCCGGTCCGCCATGGGCCGACATCAACTATGGCCGCCGGACCACCGGCATCGGACAGGGACTGGTTTCATGAGAAGATTTGCACTTGCCATTGCGGTGGGCAGCCTCGCTGTCTCGGCTTCGATCTCGCCCGTTTTCGCCGCCACCGCACCTTGCGAGGACACACTGAAGGCTCTTCGCGCGGCGGAGGCTACGGTTAAGCTCGGCGCCTCCGACAAGGCGAAGGTCTCGGAACTGGAGAGCCAGGGCATCGAACGCTGCAATGCCGACGATGATAAGCGCGCCGACGACTTCTTCGCCCAGGCCATGAAGGTCATAGGCAAGTAAGTCCGCGAATCACAAACCGCAGGACATCCGCCATGCTCACTTCCAACGCGCAAAAGCCCGCCGGATCGACCCACAACAGGGTCCCGGACGTCACCGCCGATTTCTGGCTGATCAAGCTGATGGCGGTGACCATGGGCGAGACGGCGGCTGACTATCTCGCCGTCAACCTTGGCCTTGGGCTGACCGCCACGTCGTTGATCATGACCGGCGTCCTAGTCGTTGCCCTTGCCCTCCAGTTCGCCCAGAAACGCTACGTGCCCTGGGCTTACTGGCTGGCGGTGGTGCTGATCAGCGTCGTCGGCACGCTGATATCAGACAATCTGGTCGACAATTTCGGCGTGCGTCTCGAAACGACCACGATCGCCTTCACCGTCATGCTCGCCGCCACATTCGCTGTTTGGTATGCAAGCGAGCGGACGCTGTCGATCCACACCATCTTCACCACCCGGCGCGAGATCTTCTACTGGCTGGCGATCCTGTTCACCTTCTCGCTCGGCACCGCCGCCGGCGATCTCGTCGCCGAGAGCTTCGACATGGGCTACCTGACGACCGGCCTGCTGTTCGGCGGCGTAATCGCGGTCATCGCGGGTGCCTATTACCTGCTTCATCTGGACGGCATTCTCGCCTTCTGGCTCGCCTATATCCTGACGCGGCCACTTGGCGCCTCCTTCGGCGATCTGCTGTCGCAGCCAGTCGAATATGGCGGCCTCGGTTTCGGCACCACCTTCACCAGCCTGATCTTCCTCGGCTGCATCATTGCCCTGGTTCTCTACATGACGCTGAAGAAGACCGCAGACGATGCCGACGAGATCTTGCTGGAATCGGACTGACGCCGGACAAGCGCAGCCGAGCTTGCCGGCCACGTGCCATCCTAGGAACGGACCCACGCCGGTGCTAGCCTGTTCCCAACATCGGCAATCAACCGGAACAGCGATGCGACTTCTTCTTGTCGAGGATGACCACAGGACGGCTGACTACATCGTCAGGGGCCTGACCGAGGCCGGCCATGTCTGCGACCTATTGCGCAACGGGCACGACGCGCTCTTCGCCGCGACCAGCGGCGGCTATGACGTGATCGTGGCCGACCGGATGATCCCAGGCCTCGACGGCCTGTCGATGGTTAAGGCGGTCCGTGCGGCGGGCGTGCGCACGCCGGCGATCTTTCTCACGTCCGTCGGCGGCATCGACGACCGTGTCGAGGGCCTCGAGGCTGGCGGCGACGACTATCTGGTCAAGCCTTTCGCCTTTTCCGAATTGCTTGCCCGCATCAATGCGCTCGGCCGCAGGCCGGCCGCACTGGAGCAGAAGACCGTTCTGCGGGTAGCCGACCTCGAAATGGACCTGATCATGCGCCGCGTTGCCAGGCAGGGCCAGCCGATCGACCTGCAACCGCGTGAGTTCAGCCTGTTGGAAGTGCTGATGCGCGGCGAGGGCCGGGTGATCACCCGCACCATGCTCCTGGAGCGCGTCTGGGATTTCCATTTCGATCCCAGGACCAGCGTCGTCGAGACCCATATCAGCCGCTTGCGGGCCAAGATCGACAGGCCTTTCGAAACCCAGCTCATCCATACGGTCCGCAATACCGGCTACAGCCTGCACGCACCGCTTTCACCATGACCGCAACATGGTCCCGGCTGCCGCGCAGCACGCCGTTCCGGCTCGCCTTGACGTTCGCCCTCCTGTTCATGCTGGCTTTCGTGCTGTCCGGCGCCATCGTCTACCGGATGATGAGCGCCGATCTTGCGGGACGGCTCGACGAAACCATCAGGGAAACCTACTCGGTCGTCGCCGCAACGTATACCGAGAGCGACCTCGAGGACCTGATCGCCACGGTCGAGAGTCATTCGCAGCTCAGCTCCAAGAAGGAACAGCTCTTTTCGCTGACCGACGCGGCCGGCAACCGTCTGGCCGGCAACTTCACCGCGGCTGGAGTTCCCGACGGGTTCTCGATGCTCGACGCAAAAATGCCCGGTGTGCCGGCCGGTGCCCAATACCGTGCCTATTCCGGCTCGATTGGCGGCAACAATCTGACGATCGCCTTCAGCCTGTCCGAGACGGAGGAACTGGAAACTATCATACTGATGAGCTTCGGCTGGGCGACGCTGATCATCGCCGGGCTGGCGGTGGCCGGCGGCGCCTTGCTCGCCTCGCGCGTTCAGCGCCGGCTCGACGGCATTGCCGCCACTATGGTGGATGTCTCGCATGGCCGGCTGGATACCCGCATTCCACTGACCGGCAATGGCGACGACATCGACGTCGTGTCCAATCAGGTCAATGCGGCTCTTGATCGTCTGTCGGCGCTGGTCGAAGGCATGAAGCAGGTCAGCGCCGACATTGCGCACGATCTGAAGACGCCGCTCAATCGGCTGCAGATGATTCTGGAGGGCGCGGCCGACAAGGCGGCGCAGGATCAGGATGTCTCCGGCGACCTGGCCGACGCGCGCGCGGAGGGTCACCAGATCAACGAGACCTTTGACGCGCTGCTTAGAATTGCACAGATCGAGGCTGGCGCGCGCAAGGCGCGCTTTACCGATGTCGATCTCGGCGAGATTCTGCAAACCATCGCCGAGATCTACACCGAGGTGGCAGAGGACGACTGCAAGTCGCTGTCGTCGCAGCGGCTGGACGGGACGACGGACCGGATCCATGGCGATCGCGAGCTGCTGATGCAGATGTTCGCCAACCTGGTCGAGAATGCGCTGCGCCATTGCCCGCCCGGCACCGCGATCAAATTGTCGGCCGAACGCCGGGACGAGCATATCCTGGCCAGAGTCGCCGACAACGGTCCTGGCATCCCGGCGTACGAGCGTGAAAAAGTGTTCCAGCGGCTCTACCGGCTGGACCACAGCCGCTCGACGCCAGGCAGCGGCCTCGGCCTCAGCCTCGTTAGGGCCATCGCCGACCTGCACGGCGCATCGATCACGCTTGAGGACTGCCGGCCGGGTCTCGCCGTGATGGTGAGTTTCCCGCTGGCGTCGGGTTAGCCGGCGATAGACCTGGATCCTCTGTCCGTCATCCCGGTCTTACGGATCCGTAAGGCGCCGGCCAGCTGCCCGACAACTCGCCTCGCTAGGATCGACCGATCTTCTCTCGATCCGGGGGAAGCGGGGCGGCAACTGTAATCGTTCCGACCCCTCGATGCCGAACCACTTCGGCACCACAACAAGCGTTAGGAGAAAAGACCATGAGGAAATTCGTCATCGCCGCCGCGACAGTGCTGGCGGCCGCATCCTCGACGGCAGCCCTTGCAAGGACGGTTACCAGCACCATCGTCAATGTCGATGCAAAGGGCGACGCCATCACGCTGGCCGACGGCAAGACGCTGAACCTGCCGGAGGGCATAGAGGTCGAGACGCTGAAGCCCGGCAAGAAGGTGATCGTCACCTATTCGACGAAATCCGGCAAATCGCTGGTCTCGAACATCCAGCCTGCCAAGTAAAGGCGGCACGACCGGGCCGCCTGCGGCCCGGTTTTTCACCGGTGATCACCGATCGATCCGCGTCGACAGGATGATCGATGACGACGTCCGTTCGACGCCTTCGAGGGCGCCGATCTGGTCGAGCAGCGTGTCCAGGTCCTTGATCGACGGCGCGTCGGCGATGACGATCATGTCGAAATTGCCGCTCACCGAATGCAGCGTCCTGACCGGCGCCAGGGCTCGCAGGCTGCGCACCACCTTGTCGGCGAGCTTGGGCGTTACGGTGAGCAGCACATGCGCCCGCACCAGTCCCTGTTCATAATCGGGCGCAAGCTTGACGCCGTAGCCGGCTATGATGCCGCGCTGCTCCAGCCGTTCGATGCGGCTCTGCACCGTGGTGCGCGACACGCCGAGCCGGCGCGCCAGAGCGGCGGTCGAGGCGCGGGCGTTCTCGCGCAACAGGACAAGCAGGGCCTGGTCGGCATCACTCAGCATTTCAACGAACCTGGTCGGCATATCGGCAAAAAGGGTACTTCATTTCGTACAATTCCACGCTTCCTTTCGTCCGGCAAGCCGCGATTGTAGCGGGACAAATCAACTGTCGGGCGAGGGAACCGGGTCATGAAGAAAATTGTTGTCGTCGGCGCCGGCAAGATCGGCTCGACCATTGCCGAGATGCTGTTTTCAACCGGGGACTATCACGTCACTCTCGTTGACCGCTCGGCCGCGCAGCTTGCCGCGGCCGAACTGCCTGACGGGGTCGAGACGCTGGAACTCGACATCGCGGCCGCGGGCACGCTGGAAGCTGCGCTCGCCGGAAAATTCGCGGTGCTCAGCGCCGCTCCCTTCCATCTGACCACGCGCATCGCCGAAGCCGCCGCAAGCGCCGACGTGCATTATCTCGACCTCACCGAGGACGTCGTCTCGACCCGGCGCGTGAAGGAACTGGCGCGTTCGGCCAACAACGCCTTCATCCCGCAATGCGGGCTGGCGCCGGGCTTCATCTCGATCGTCGCCAACGACCTCGCCAGCCGTTTCGATACGCTGGAGAGCGTGCGCATGCGGGTCGGCGCGCTGCCGCAATATCCTTCGAACGCGCTGAACTACAATCTGACCTGGAGCACCGACGGCGTCATCAACGAATATTGCGAGCCCTGCGAGGCGATCGTCGAGGGCGAGCTGGTCGAGGTGCCGCCGCTGGAGGAGCGTGAGGAATTCTCGCTCGACGGGGTGACCTACGAGGCCTTCAACACCTCCGGCGGGCTCGGCACGCTGGCCGAGACGCTGAAGGGCAAGGTGCGCACGCTCAACTATCGCACCATCCGCTATCCCGGCCACGCCGCCATCATGAAGGCGCTGCTCAACGACCTCGGCCTGCGCCACCGCCGCGAGGTGCTGAAGGACATTTTCGAAAGCGCGCTGCCAGCGACGCTGCAGGACGTGGTCATCGTCTTCGTCACCGTCTCGGGGCGCAAGAACGGCCGCCTGCTGCAGGAGACCTACGCCAACAAGATCTATTCGAAGCGGGTCGGCCAGACGGTGCGCAGCGCCATCCAGATCACCACGGCATCGGGAATCTGCGCCGTGCTCGACATGCTGGCCGACGGCACCTTGCCGGCGACTGGCTTCGTCAAGCAGGAGGACATCGCGCTCGACGCCTTCCTCGCCAACCGCTTCGGCCGTGCCTACGCCCAGCACGAGATGGTCAGCCGGCTGGCGAGCTGACGCGCCCCAGCGGACGGCCAAGGCCCTCGGGACAACGGCCAGCTCCGTCTGGCCTATGGCCGTGCGAGGCCTTTGCCCGCAAAGTGGTTGCGAACACCCCTTGCGAGGATGCCATGCGAAAGCTGATCTCCACCGGTTCGCCCTTCGAGAAGACCGCCGGCTATTCGCGCGCCGTGGTGCAGGGCGACTGGTGTTTCGTGTCCGGAACGACCGGCTATGACTATGCCTCGATGACGATGCCGGAAACGGTCGAGGCGCAGACGCGCAATTGCCTGGCAACCATCGCCAGTGCCTTGCGGGACGGCGGCTTCGACATGGAAGATGTGGTGCGCGCGCATTACTATATCACCGACCAGGCCTTCGTCGACGTGGTGTTCCCCATTCTCGGCGAAGCGTTCGGCGAGATCAGGCCGGCGGCAACGATGATCGTGTGCCAGCTCAACAGACCGGAGATGAAGATCGAAATCGAGGTGACGGCGCTTCGGCGCACAGACTGAGGAGGCCAATGCCATGGCAGTGCGGCGTATCGTAGCCAATATCGAAACAAAGGACGCGGCATCGGCGAGGCGCTTCTACCATGACGTGCTCGGCCTCGATGTGCTCATGGATCAAGGCTGGATCGTCACCTACGGGTCCGAGGAAAGGATGCAGGTACAGGTCAGCTTCATGGCGCAAGGCGGGTCGGGCACGCCGGTGCCGGACCTGTCGATCGAGGTCGACGACGTTGATGCCGCACTCGACGCCATGAAGGCAGCCGGCTTCGCCATCGAATACGGGCCGGCCGACGAGCCCTGGGGCGTGCGGCGCTTCTATGTGCGCGACCCTTTCAACCGGCTGGTCAACATTCTCTCGCATCGGTGAAACATCTGCAAAGCGCCGAGGCGACTGCTGACCTGGACATGCTGGCGGGACAGCGCCCCCCTCTGGCCTGGCGGCCATCTCCCCCTCAAGGGGGGGAGATTACGCACTTAGCCGCCTTCGCCAATTGTTCTTCCTTGCGTCGCAACCGCTTGGCGGTTAGCAAGGCCGCGGTCGCACAGCGCCGCGCGCCTCATTGGCGCGCGAAGGATGCTGTGCAAATCGAAACGCATTCTTTCTGGGACGGCTCTCCATGGCTTCGAAACATCTCTTCCTGCTTCCCGGCGACGGCATCGGCCCCGAGGCCATGGCCGAGGTCAAGAAGCTGATAGCGGCCATGAACGAGAAGCTCGGCAGCGGCTTCGCCACCGACGAGGGGCTGGTCGGCGGCTGCGCCTACGATGCACATGGTGCCGCGATTTCCGATGCCGACATGGAAAAGGCTGTTGCCGCCGACGCCGTGCTGTTCGGGGCCGTCGGCGGTCCGAAATGGGATGCCGTGCCTTACGAGGTTCGCCCCGAGGCCGGCCTGCTGCGCCTGCGCAAGGACATGGAGCTGTTTGCCAATCTCAGGCCCGCGATCTGCTATCCGGCGCTGGCGGCGTCCTCCTCGCTGAAGCAAGAGGTGGTCGAAGGCCTCGACATATTGATCGTGCGCGAACTGACCGGCGGCGTCTATTTCGGCGAGCCCAAGCAGATCATCGATCTCGGCAACGGCCAGAAGCGCGGCATCGACACCCAGGTCTACGACACATTCGAGATCGAGCGCATTTCGGGCGTCGCCTTCGAATTGGCGCGCACGCGCAAGAACCATGTCACCTCGATGGAAAAGCGCAACGTCATGAAGTCCGGCGTGTTGTGGAACGAGGTCGTCACCCAGACCCACAAGGCCCGATATTCCGACGTCAAGCTCGACCACATGCTGGCCGATGCCGGCGGCATGCAACTGGTGCGCTGGCCCAAGCAGTTCGACGTCATCGTCACCGATAACCTGTTCGGCGACATGCTGTCCGATATCGCCGCCATGCTGACCGGCTCGATCGGCATGCTGCCTTCCGCCTCGCTCGGCGCGCCTGATGCCAAGACCAAGAAGCGCAAGGCGCTTTACGAGCCGGTGCACGGTTCGGCGCCCGATATCGCCGGCAAGGGCATCGCCAACCCGATCGCCATGATCGCTTCCTTCGCCATGTGCCTGCGCTATTCCTTCGCCATGGTCGATGAAGCCGACAAGCTCGAAGCGGCAATCGCCGCCGTGCTCGACGACGGGCTGCGCACCAAGGACATCCTCTCCGCCGGCATGACCGAGGTCGGCACCGTCGAGATGAGCGACGCGATCATCGCCAAGTTCCTGGGCTGAGCCCATGATGATCGCCGTCCGCTGGGCGACGACCGGCGACGCGACGGCGCTCGCCACGATGCTGTGCGACATGGCGGTGTACTACCGGCAGCCGCCGCTCGACCACGAGCGCGCCTTGTCGGCGGCACGCAAATGGCTGGATGAGGAAAGCCCGGCCTATCCGCATTTCGCGCTGGCCTTCATCGGGGCCGAGATCAGCGGCCTGGCGTCGGTAGCGATCGCGCATCCCGGCATCGACCTCGAGCGGCTATTGTTCCTCAAGGATCTGTTCGTGCGCGACAAGGCTCGCAACGCTGGGGTCGGCCGGGCGCTGGTCGGCTTTCTCGCCGACCATTGCCGGCGCAACGGCATCGGCCGCATCGACCTGACCACCGAGGACTGGAACGAAGGCGCGCTGCGCTTCTACGACCGGCTTGGCGCCGAACGCCACGGCCAGAAGATCTTTCTCAGGCTTTCGGGCGAGGCGCTGGGGGCGGTCAGACCCTGACGCCCGCCGGCACCGGTCCCCAAGGATTTTCGCCCAGCTGAGGCGGCATAAGCCCGAAGACTAGCACGGCGATGCCGCCAATGAGCGGGACGAAGCAAAGCAGGGCAAACCAGCCGCTCAGGCCGGCGTCATGCGCACGCCGTACGAGGAGCGCAATGCAAGGCAGGATCAATCCCGAAAAGAAAACCAGTAGGGGTATGAACCCTATGAACCCCATCGGCGTCCTGTCCGCGTTGGTTTCGAAGCCGTTGATCGCCAGTTCAACAAGTATCCCGAAGCCGAAAAGCGCGAGCACCCCGAGGGTGTAGAATAGCCAGAAGGCCCAGAATTCCTTGCGGCGGGAGCGTCCGGTGAAATTACCATAATCCGCGATCACCGCGCGCCAGAAATAAGCCCACAGCCCTGTGGAGTAGGCGGGACGGCTTCGGGCAGAACGGCTGGTCTGCCGTGGCTGACTGGTGGTTGACGACGATGCGGCCGAGGCCGTGGCGACAATGTTGTGCGCCGTGCCGTCGCCCGGCTGGAACTCGACAAGGGTACCCTTGCCGAGGGGCAGTTCCAGGCTGAAATCGATACGGGAAAAGATGTAGCGTTTGCCGTCGGTTCCGTTGATGTAACCGTAGTCCTGGCCTTCGTCATAGTGGAACACCGTCCCGCGCATGCTCTGCCCCATTTCACATTGCGTCGCGAGACGCTACTTAAAGTTGCACGTAATTGCAATACGCACGCAGGGCTACGTTCTGGCGCCCGCCGGCACCGGTCCCCACTGGTTCTCCCGGGCCTGGGTCGGGATGAGCGCGAAGACCAGGATGATCAGGCTGCCGATGGTGGGGATCAGGATCACCAGGAAAAGCCAGCCGGTCAGGCCGATATCGTGCAGACGACGCACGGTCATGCCGAGGCCAGGCAGAAAGGTCGCAAGTAGGAAAAGGCCGAACAGGCCAATCGTCACCGCCGGCATTTCAGCGTCGTCGAGATTGCCCATCGCGGCATCGGCGAAAATGCCGATGCCGGTCACTGCCAGCAGCGCGACGAACCAGAACAGGCAATAGGCCCAGTATTCCTTGCGGCGGGCGCGGCCGGTGAAGTTGAAATAATTCTCGGTGATGCCGCGCCAGAAATAACCCCACAGGCCGGGCTCGGCCGGCCCGGTGCTGGCGGCGCGGCCAAAATGCCGCGGCTGTGCGATTTGAGCAGCGGAAGAGACGGACGCACCGGTTCGCGCATGGGCGCCGGCGGCCACGCCGGTTGGAGGCGCGGATTGGGCGCCGGCCGGGAAGATGTCGCGCGCCTGGCCGCCGCCGGGCTGGAATTCAACGGCCGTGCCTCGGGCAATTGCGATTTCGCGGCGCAGATCCTCACGCGCGAAAGTATAGCGCTCACCATCCGCCCCGGTGATGAAGCCGAAGCCCTGGGTCTCGTCATAGTGAAGAACTTCGCCGCGCATGCCCCGATCCCCCGAACGCCCGACCAGACTGTTCAAAGTTCCGGCGGATCGCAAGGGGCAGCATGAAAATGCGACGGCTGGCGCGGCAGCCATCGTGACGACATGGCCGGGAGATCTCAGCTCGGCCGCTTCTTCGCCTTCTTGGGTTTCGGCGGTCCGGCGTTGTCGAATTTCGGCTTGCCCGGCTTTTTCGCCCAGGGCTTCGCGTCAGATGCGGCGGGGCGCTGGTCGCCAGCCGGCGCGCGCTTCTCGAATTTGCGCTTCGGCGCGTTCGGGTCGAACGGCGCCTTGCCGCGATGCGGTTTCTTGTCCGGACTTGGCGGCTGGTAGCCGGCGCGCGACAGGTCCGGCATGCCGTCCAGCCGTTTCACCACGATGTTACCCTGCAATTTGCGGTCGGGACCAACGGCGGCGAGGAAACGGTCGGCCCAGTCGGCGGCGATCTGCACGAAGGTCTCTTCCGGCTGCATCTTGATGGCGCCGATCTCGCGCTTGGTGATGCTGCCGGTGCGGCACAGCATCGGAATCAGCCAGCGTGGCTCGGCATTCTGCCGGCGCCCGACCGACAGCGAAAACCAGACGCTGGCGCCGAAATCGTCGCGGCGGCTGGGCGCCTCGTCGCGGCGCGCGAAGTTTTCGCCCGCCGGTCTTTCACGCGACGGCGTGAACGGCGCGACGTCCATCAGATCCTCTGGCGCCGAGCGGCTCGAGCGGCACAGCCGCACGAAGGCGGCCGTCACCTGCTCGGCGCCGTGCTTGGCGAGAAGCGCGTCGATGAAGCCGCGTTCGTCGTCCTTCACCGGTTCGTCGAAGGCGGGATCGGCAAGGATGCGCTCGTCGTCGCGGCGGATCACGTCGTCGGCGGATGGCGGACTTGCCCATGTCGCGGTCAGCTTTGCGCTCGCCAGCAGGCGTTCAGTGCGCCTGCGGGCGCTGTTGGGCACGATCAGCGCGCTGACGCCCTTGCGACCCGCGCGTCCGGTGCGGCCGCTTCGGTGCAGCAGCGTTTCCGGGTTGGTCGGCAGGTCGGCGTGGATGACCAGCTCCAGATTGGGCAGGTCGATGCCGCGCGCCGCGACGTCGGTGGCGATGCAGACCTTGGCGCGGCCATCGCGCATCGCCTGCAGCGCGTGGCTGCGTTCGTTCTGGCTGAGCTCGCCCGAGAGCGCGACGACGGAAAAATTGCGGTTGTTGAAGCGTGCGGTGAGATGGTTGACGGCGGCACGGGTGTTGCAGAACACCAGCGCGTTTTTCGCTTCGTAGAAACGCAGCACATTGATGATGGCGTTCTCGCGATCGGCCTGGGCGACGCTGAGCGCCCGGTATTCGATGTCGAGATGCTGCTTCTCCTCGCCGGCGGCCGAGATGCGCACGGCGTCACGTTGATAGCCCTGGGCGAGGGTTGCGATGGAGCGCGGCACGGTGGCCGAAAACATCAGCGTGCGGCGCTCGGCGGGGGCGGCGTCGAGGATGAATTCCAGGTCCTCGCGAAAACCGAGATCGAGCATCTCGTCGGCTTCGTCCAGCACCACCGCCTTCAGCGCCGACATGTCGAGCGAGTTCCGCGTGATGTGGTCGCGCAGCCGACCGGGGGTGCCGACGACGATATGGGCGCCGCGCTCCAGCGCGCGCCGTTCGGTGCGCATGTCCATGCCGCCGACGCAGGAGGCGACCGTGGCGCCGGTCAGCTCGTAGAGCCATTCCAGTTCGCGCGTCACCTGCAGCGCCAGCTCGCGCGTCGGCGCCACCGCCAGCGCCAGCGGGGCCGCGGCATGGGCAAAGCGGTCGGCGCCGCCGAGGAGCGTCGGCGCCATGGCAAGGCCGAAGGCCACCGTCTTGCCGGAGCCGGTCTGCGCCGACACCAGCGCGTCGGCCTGGCCAAGTTCCAGGACCGCCTTCTGCACCGGCGTCAGTTCGGCATAGCCGCGTTTTTCCAGCGCCTTTGCCAGCGCAGGAACAAGTGCTTCGAAGTTGGACATCTCACTCTTTCGGAATTCAGGGCTTGCGCTCATCATGGAGCACATACAGGGCTGGCGCAGCGCCAGCCAGACGATCTCGCCCGTTCGTACTTGCTGGCGCCGCTCTTGTACAGGGCAGGCGGCACCGCCTTCCCTTCTCCCGCAAGGAGGGAAGGAAGAAACACCACTGATTGACTCCTGCCGCAAACCGCGTAAAAGCCCGCTTCGAACGGGATCGTTTTTCGATGCGCGGCCTTTTGATGGCTCTTCTTGCATTCGATGCCCCCAGCCGCAATGAGCATCATTGCGCCGGGCGTTTCGGCGCGTCCCCCCGTTCCAGCAAAGTAACGGCCAAAACCACCACCAAAACGGTGTGATTCCCTTGGCCTGACCACCCTCTCCCGGGTTCGGCCCGGGGGACGGAACCCGCACCTGGCCGGCGGGTTTTCTCCAACAACCAAGCGGAGAGGGATAGGAGATCTTTATGAGTTTCAAGGTTGCGGTAGTTGGCGCCACGGGCAATGTGGGCCGCGAAATGCTCAACATACTGGAAGAGCGCGGTTTTCCGGTCAGCGAAGTGGTGGCGCTTGCCTCGCGCCGCAGCCAGGGCACGGAAGTGTCGTTCGGCGACCGCACGCTGAAGGTCCGCGCACTCGACACCTACGACTTTTCCGACACCGACATCTGCATCATGTCGGCCGGCGGCAATGTCTCGAAGGAATGGTCACCCAAGATCGGCAAGCAGGGCTGCGTCGTCATCGACAATTCCTCGGCCTTCCGCTACGACGCCGACGTGCCGCTGATCGTCCCGGAAGTGAACCCGGATGCGATCTCGCTGTTCACCCGCAAGAACATCATCGCCAACCCGAACTGCTCGACGGCGCAGCTCGTCGTGGCGCTGAAGCCGCTGCATGACGCGGCCACCATCAAGCGCATCGTCGTGGCCACCTACCAGTCGGTGTCGGGCGCCGGCAAGGAAGGCATGGACGAGCTGTTCACGCAGACCCGCGCCGTGTTCGTCGCCGACCAGGTCGACGTCAAGAAGTTCACCAAGCGCATCGCCTTCAACGTGATCCCCCATATCGACGTTTTCCTCGATGACGGCTTCACCAAGGAAGAGTGGAAGATGGTCGCCGAGACCAAGAAGATGCTCGATCCCAAGATCAAGCTGACGGCGACCTGCGTGCGCGTGCCGGTGTTCATCGGCCATTCGGAAGCGGTCAACATCGAGTTCGAGAACCCGATCACCGCCGACGAGGCGCGCGACATCCTGCGCGAGGCGCCGGGCTGCCAGGTCTTGGACAAGCGCGAGGACGGCGGCTACATCACGCCGCTGGAATCGGCCGGCGAGGACGCCACCTTCATCTCGCGCATCCGCGAGGATTCGACCATCGACAACGGCCTGTCGATGTGGATCGTTTCCGACAATCTGCGCAAGGGCGCCGCCCTCAACGCAGTGCAGATCGCCGAACTGCTGGTCGAGCGCGGCCTGATCCAGCCGAAGAAGAAGGCAGCCTGACGGCTGTTTGGCTTTCGCTCGCGGGCCGCACCGCCGCTGCCGCGGCTGGCCCTCCGCGAGGGCGCCGGACGACCGGCGGCCCGCAGTCGCGGGCTCGGCCTTCGGCCGTTAGCTCACCTTCCCCCCGTCCTTATATGGGGAGAAGGTGCCGGCAGGCGGATGAGGGGGGCGCCGGCCTATGTCCGATTTTCCGCCGCCAGTTCCCGCAGCAACCTCATCGCTTCCTCGGCCCGGTCGACCGGCACGAACAGATGGTCATGATAGAAGGCGGAGACGGGATTGACGCCCATGCCGGCGGCGGCGAGGCGTGCGGTGATGGCGGCGAGGAAGCCGACGGCTTCCAGCGACGAATGGATGTTCAGCGTTATCATGCGGCAGCGGAAAACGGCTTCCAGCCCGGCTGCCTGCGCCTCGTCTTCGAGCAGGATCAATGTCGTGCCTTCGCGTTCGCGAAACAGCATGACCGCTTCGAGTCCTTCCGGAACCGATACACCCGCCGGCAGCGTGGCGAAGACATGGATGCCGGCAATCAATTGCGGCGTCATCGACGCCAGCAATGTCTTCAGATCTGTCTCTCCGGCCATATTGCCTGCTCTTGGTCTGAGGGGCCACGCCCGCCGGCTCTTCATATACGCGACCGAAGCGCGCCGATAGCCACGCCGGCGCGCTGCACGGACAACCCGGCGAGAGAACTGCGCTGCGGCGTGAGAACATCAACGATTTCAAATGCTTGCCGGAGATCGGCATGGCCTTGGCAGGCGCGGCGAAGCACCGGCCTTCAATGTCTAGGGATCAAATCGGCCGCCTGGGAGTTAGGAACATGGCGGCGAGGACGGCGATCCCGTGAGAGAGGAACGACAATGAAGAAAATCATGACCATTCTGGTGCTGACGGCAGCGCTTGGCGCCTGTTCGCAGACGGAAAAAGGCGCGGCCGTCGGCGGCCTGGGCGGAGCAGCGGTCGGCGCGGCGGTGGCGGGCGATCCCGTCCAGGGCGCCGTGGTCGGCGGCGCGGTCGGTGCCGTGGCCGGCGCGCTGATCGGGCGGGCCAGCGAACCGGGCCGCTGCCGTTATCGCGACAGCCGCGGCCATGTCTATGTCGATCGTTGCCCGAGCGGCTATTGAGCGGCAGCATCCGCACAATGAATTCGAAATAGAAAACGGCGGGCTAAGGGCCCGCCGTTTCGAAAAAGACGATCGGTGATCGATTACTCGGCCGTGGCGGGCTCCGCCTCGGCCGGCGCGGCCGCAGCCGCCGCGACGGCGGCAGCGGCGTCGTCCTGCGCCTTCTTCAGAAGCGCGGCGCGCTCCTGTGCCTTCTTGCCGGGCTCGGCCTTTTTCGGATTGGAACGGGCGTCGCGCTTGGCGAGGCCGGCCTCATCGAGGAAGCGCAGCACGCGGTCGGTCGGCTGGGCGCCGTGCGACAGCCAGTGCTTGACGCGCTCGGCGTCAACCTTGACGCGCTCGCCGTCCTTCGGCAGCAGCGGGTTCCACGAGCCGAGCGACTCGATGAAACGGCCGTCGCGCGGCGAGCGCGCGTCGGCGACGACGACGTGGTAGTAGGGACGCTTCTTCGAGCCCGCGCGGGCCAATCTGATCTTCAGTGCCATTTCTTATCTCCTAAAAGCTCTGATTTCGTTGGTAGGGTTGCGGCTAAATCTTTGTCTTCAGCCGGTTTTCGTCACGCCGTTGGCAGCGGCGATCTGTTCGTGGTGGCGGATCACTTCGCGGACGACGAAATTGAGGAATTTCTCCGCGAAATCCGGGTCGAGATGCGCATCGTCCGCGAGCTGGCGAAGACGGGCGATCTGCTGCTGCTCGCGCGCCGGGTCAGCCGGCGGCAAGCCATGCTCGGCCTTGAGCAGGCCGACCGCCTTGGTGCAGCGGAAGCGCTCGGCCAGCATGTGGATGAGGGCGGCATCGATGTTGTCGATCGAAGCACGGTAGCCGGCCAGGATGGTGCGGGCGTCCGCCATGTCCTTTTCCTCGTTCATCGCGTCCTCACTTCTTCTTGCCGAGGCCAGGCAGGCCACCGCCGCCGAGACCGGGAAGCCCGGGAAGCTTCATGCCGCCGGGCAAGCCGGGCAGGCCACCGCCGCCGGGAAGGCCGCTGGGCAGGCCCTTCATGCCGGCGGCCTGCGCCTGCTTTTGCAAGGCTTCGAGCTGCTTGGGATCCATCTTGGAGAGGTCAGGCATGCCGCCCATGCCACCGGGCATCATGCCGCCGAGACCCATCTTGGAGGCGAGCCCGCCCATCATGCCGCGCATCAGGCCGCCGCCTTTGCCCTTGCCGCCCATCGCCTTCATCATGTCGGCCATGCCGCGATGCATCTTCAAGAGCTTGTTGATCTCGGCCGCGTCGGTGCCGGAGCCGGCGGCGATGCGCTTCTTGCGCGAGTGCTTGAGAATGTCGGGGTTGGCGCGCTCGGCCTTGGTCATCGAGGAGATGATGGCGAGTTGGCGGCCGAACATCTTGTCGTCGAGACCGGCGGCGGCCATCTGGTCCTTCATCTTGCCCATGCCGGGCATCATGCCCATGATGCCGCCCATGCCGCCCATTTTCGACATCTGCTGAAGCTGCTGGGCGAGGTCGTTCAGGTCGAACTTGCCCGACTGCATCTTTTTGGCCATCGCCGCCGCCTGCTCGGCGTCGATGTTCTCGGCGGCTTTTTCGACAAGCGAAACGATGTCGCCCATGCCGAGAATGCGGTCGGCGATACGCTTGGGGTGAAATTCCTCCAGCCCGTCCATCTTCTCGCCGGTGCCGATCAGCTTGATCGGCTTGCCGGTGACGGCGCGCATCGAGAGCGCGGCGCCGCCACGGCCGTCGCCGTCCATGCGGGTCAGCACCAGCCCGGTGATGCCGACGCGCTCGTCGAAGCTCTTGGCAAGGTTGACGGCGTCCTGGCCGGTCAAGGAGTCGGCGACCAGCAGGATCTCGTGCGGGCCCGACACCTTCTTGATGTCGGCCATCTCGACCATCAGCGGCTCGTCGATATGGGTGCGGCCGGCAGTGTCGAGGATGACCACATCGTGACCGCCGAGCCTGGCCGCCTGCACGGCGCGCTTGGCGATATCGACCGGGTTCTGGCCGGCCACGACAGGCAGCGTCGCCACCTTGACCTGCTCGCCGAGTTGGCGCAACTGCTCCAGCGCGGCGGGGCGCCGCGTGTCGAGCGAGGCCATCAGGACCTTCTTGTTCTGACGCTCGGTGAGCCGCTTGGCGATCTTGGCCGAGGTCGTCGTCTTGCCCGAACCCTGCAGGCCGACCATCATGACGACGACGGGCGCCGGTGCGTTGAGGTCGACGGCGACGCCTTCGGCGCCGAGCATGTCGACCAGCTCGTCATGCACGATCTTGACGACCATCTGGCCGGGCTTGATCGACTTCAGCACCGCCGCGCCGACCGCCTTCTCGCGCACCTTGTCGGTGAAGGAGCGCACCACTTCCAGCGCCACGTCGGCCTCGAGCAGCGCACGGCGCACCTCGCGGAGCGCCGCCGAGACATCCGCCTCAGACAGCGCGCCGCGGCCGGTCAGGCCGTTCAGGATGGAGCCAAGGCGCTCCTGAAGTGATTCAAACATTCTGTTTCCTTTTCCCTGGCAACCGGATGGTGCCCGAGAGGTAATGCGTTCGCGCCAGGTGTCCAAGTCTCGTGGCAAGCAAAAGCCAAAACCAAAAAGCACCCGGGGGCGCACAGCGCTGCCGGGTGTTGGCCTCCAGGATCTGTTTACAGCACTTGGCCTCAAAGAGGCTTCGGCGTCCTGGTCGGCTTGCTCGGAGGGATACTCGTCGCGGAATTCGGGGCTGTAGACAGGAAAACGGCCGCGGAGTCAAGACAAGGGACCGTTCCGCCGGTCTCCCTGCGCAGCAATCAGGTCGCCTTCGTTGCGTCTGCAGGTTCGGCCGAGACGCTCAGCGGCGAGCGCGGGTGTAAGAGCAGCAGTATCGTCAGCAGGCTGCAGGCGATGCCGATCGTGGCGATGAGGACCGCGTCCGACGTCGCCCAGCCCGGCCCTTCGAGTGGTCTGGCGGTAAACAGGGCGAAGGAATTGTAGCTCTCCTGATGCGAGATCAGCAGGAAGCCGGTCAGATTGTTGCCGAGATGGGCGCCGAGGGCCGCGCCGAGATTGCCGGTGGCATAGACGACAAGTGTCAAAAGCAGTGCAAAAGCGGCGATCGAGACCAGCACGCAGGCATTGATGGCGGCCGAGGCGCTCGCGCTCCAGTGCAGCGAGGTGAACAGCAGGCCCGGCAGCAGCGCCCAGACGAACGGGCTCCTGAACCGGTAGGCAAGACCGCGCAGCAGGTAGCCTCGGAACAGTACCTCTTCCGATGATGTCTGCAGAAAAGTGAGCGCGAGGATCGGGATCAGGAACAGCAGCCAGGACGACAGGGCAATCGAGCCGCGCGCGATCTCGGGCTGCATCAGGTAGAGCAGGACCTCGGACACGAGCGAAGTGACCAACACCGCGACCAGCCCCTTGACGAAGCCCGAGCGCGAAATGCGACGGCTGTTGCCGAGGAGCGCCGACAGCTTCTCGCCATGCACCCAGCGCATGGCGATCCACAAGCCGATCCAGATGCCGGCGAAAGACGCGAGCGCGGTGAGAATGCCGATTGGCGACGCAAGGAAACCCTGCATGCCGCCGGCGGGCGCAGCCGCGCCTTGCGCTGTCCGCCAGGCGAAAAAAGCATAGGTGCCGCCCAGCAGCACGACCCCCGTCGACGCGGCCCAGAACAGGACGACGATCCCGGTCCCGAGAAGCAGGCGCGGCAGGGTCGTCTTTTCGTTGGCTGTGTTTCGATAGTGCTCGAAGGCGGCAGGGTCCGATATCACGCTCTCTCGCAAGCTGGTGCTTCGCGTCGCATGATCTATGGGATCGGGCGGTTCTGCGCAATCATTCCTATTCGATACGCCCGCCAGCCTTCGGCGCATTCGCGCCGCGCTCGCCTGCCTGCCGGCAGGCGAAAGGCATGCTCCGATGATTGACCCCGTGTCCTATCCGCCTCAGCGGACCACGTAGACGATGCGCCGCGTCTGCGGGTCGATCAGCGCCGGCTGGCCGTTCACATAGACATAGCGGTAGTCGTAATCGGGGATCTCGCGCAGTTCGACACTCTCGGGCAAAACGGCCCCGGTGACTACCTCGCCCTCAAGATAGACAGGGTCGACGCGATGCGTGTCGACATAGGTCCTGACTTCGGCGGGAGGCTGCGGGATGGCGTCCTCGACCGGCTCGCCGGCGATGATCGAGCCGGTGTAGTCGGTGGAATAGCCCTCGGGCGGCGACACGACGGCGACGCTGGAGCCGAGCGGACGTCGCGTCAACACGACCCGGTTGCCGCCGAAATCAGCCGTCACATAGTCCGAATAGACCCAGCCCTGGCCACCGGCTTCGGCGATGGTGCACCATTTGCTGTTTTCGATGCAGCCGTTGAGCGTCGCCGACTGGCCGGCGGCGAGCACGCCGATGACAGGATATTGCGGGCCTGGGCCAGCGCGGACGTTGAGATCGGTGATTGCGGAGACGGGGGTGTCGGCCATGGCGGCGCCCGAGAAGAGCGTGAGCATTCCGGCGACCGCGGGAAACAATACGGATTTCATGGTTTCTCTCCGTTTCATGGTCCCTCGGCAGCGAAAACGGGAGAGCGGCGCATGCGTTCCAGCTAAAATGTTGAAACCAACTCACGATTTGTTCCCGTTTCTTGCGGCAGGCCGGTCAGAAGGTCGTGAACGAAGGCTAGTTTGCGCCCCGCGACATCCGAGATGACGAAAGGGTAGAGGTCGGGCAGACCCATGCAGCGATTGATGGAATTGGAGGCTTCCGACAGCACCAGCCAGCGCGACAGGATCTTTTCGAACGGTTCGGGAGCGGGTGTCGGTTCGGACGGCGCTGGTTGCAGCATGCCCCCGGTGTCGCCCTGGGGCAATTCGTTGGCTTCCACCGTCTCCAGCCGGCCGAGCGGGAAGTTCAACGCATGGACCATTTCCAGCGTGTCGGTGATGTGCAGGTGGTGGGCCCAGCTTTCGGCCCAGTCCTCCCAGGGATGAGAGGTGGCATAGGGCGAGATGTGGCGTTGCTGCCAGTCGGGTGGGGCACCATTGGCGTAGTGGTTCTTCAATGCCTGCTCGTAGCCGGTGCGCTCGTCGCCGAACAGCGCGCGGAAGGCGTCAAGCCTTTGCGGATTGTCGCGGATCAGCCGGTCCCAGTAGTAGTGGCCGAGCTCGTGGCGGAAATGGCCGAGCAAGGTGCGATAGTTCTCGCCCATCTCAACGCGCCGCCTTTCGCGCTCGGCGGAGTCGGCTTCGGCGACGTTGAGGGTGATCAGGCCATTGTCGTGGCCGGTCAGGATGCGCTCGCCGCCCGGGCCGCCGCCGATCGGATCGGCAAGGAAGTCGAAGGCAAGGCCGGCCTCGTCGGCGGGGTTCTGCTTGGGCGTCACCGGCAGTCCGAAAGCCAGCAGCGAATAGACCGCGCGCTTCTTCGCGGCCTCGACCCGTATCCAGCGGCGGCGGTTGCCGTCGACGGAGAGGTCCGGGATCAGCTGGTTGAGCGCGCAGGCGCGGCAGAAGGGCTGTCCCGGCTCGGCCATCCAGTTGCAGGCGCATTCGTCGGCGTTGGCGCATGGGGAGCCGCCGTCGGCACCGGACAGGGCAAAGCAGGCGCGCTGCGGATCATAGAGCACGGCACTGGAGCAGTTCAGGCACCGGGCGTTCTCGAAATAGAGACGATGGCCGCAATGAGGACAGTCGAAGAGTTTCATCTCGGTCTCGGACCAGGGAACAGGGGAAGGCGCGTCGTGCAAAACGCCGGCCGACAGACGTCGTTCCCGACTGTGACGTCATTGAGCAACATGGCGCAAGGATCGTCAGGCCATGGGTGGTTCTTGCCACAATATTTGCTTGATCGTAGGCAAATTCCCTTCCATTGGCCAGCTTGCGCGCGCGACAGTGACAAGTGCGCGTTTCACTGGCAAATTCCGGCCGGGACGTGATTCAGGCAACCAGGAGAGAACAACATGGCATTTCTTGCCAAAGGTAAGATGTTTGCAGCGGCCACTGTGGTGGCGATGCTTGCGCTGGCGACGGGCGCACAGGCGGCGGCCAGCTGTGGCAAGACCGGAGCCGGCTTCGATGCCTGGAAGCAGGACTTCGCAGCGGAGGCCAGGGCCGAGGGCGTGGGTTCGAGAGGACTGGCGGCCCTGGCGGGCGCGACCTACGCGACCAGGACCATTTCCGCGGACCGCGCCATCCACAAGGCTTTCAGCGGCTCGGTGGAAGCCTTCATGAAGCGCCGCGGCGGGGCGGCGATCATTTCCAAGGGCCGGGCGCTGAAGAAATCGAATGCGGCGCTGTTCGACAAGATCGAACGGACCTACGGCGTCTCGCCGGGCGTGCTGCTTGCCATCTGGGGCATGGAGACGGGCTTCGGCGCCTCTATGGGCAACCAGAACACGGTGTCCGCCATTTTGACGCTTGCCTATGACTGCCGCCGTCCGGATTACTTTCAGCCGCATGCCATTGCGGCGCTGAAGCTGGTCGATCGCGGAACGTTGACCGCCTCGTCGGTCGGGGCCATGCATGGCGAGATCGGCCACACGCAGTTCCTGCCCGGAAATGTCCTGAAATATGGAGTGGGCAGCGGAAACCTGCGCGACAAGAGCACCGCGCTGGCTTCCACGGCCAACTTCCTCAAGGCGCATGGTTGGCAGGCCGGCGCGAGCGCTCAGTCGAATATGGGTGCAATTGCCGGCTGGAACTCCGCGAGTGTCTATCAACAGGCCATCGCCCGTATCGCCACGGCGATCGATGGCGAGTAATCGTTAGGGCAGTTCACCGTTTCACGGAGACGGCGAACCGCTCTATGTCTTTGTTTTTGCGCAATTCCCAAGGGAAAGCGCTACGCGCTTTTCCCGGGAAAACGGACACACTTTTCCTGGAATTGCTTTTCAGCAGAAAGCCCGGCCGCGTTGCCGGGTTTCCTGTTCGCTGACCGGTAAAGCGGTCAGTCCCGGCGGTTGCGCGCCGCCAAGGTGCGCAGCCTCAGCGCATTGAGGCGGATGAAGCCGGCGGCGTCCTTCTGGTCGTAGGCGCCGCGGTCGTCCTCGAAGGTCACCAGCGCGTCGGAATAGAGCGTCTTCTTCGACTTGCGGCCGGTAACGATGACATTGCCCTTGTAGAGCTTCAGACGCACCGTACCTTCGACATCCTCCTGGCTCTTGTCGATCATCGTCTGCAGCATCAGCCGCTCGGGCGCGAACCAGAAGCCGTTGTAGATGAGTTCGGCGTAGCGCGGCATGAACTCGTCCTTGAGGTGGGCAGCTCCCCTGTCGAGCGTGATCGATTCGATGGCTCGGTGGGCAGCGATAAGGATGGTGCCGCCGGGGGTCTCGTAGACGCCGCGCGACTTCATGCCGACGAAGCGGTTCTCGACGAGGTCGAGCCGGCCGATGCCGTTGTCGCGGCCGAGATCGTTGAGGGCGGCGAGCATGGTTGCCGGCGACAGCTTCTTGCCGTCGAGCGCGACCGGATCGCCCTTCAGGAACTCGATCTCGATCTCGGTGACCTTGTCCGGCGCGTCCATCGGCGAGACGGTGCGCTGATGGACGAATTCCGGCGGCTCGCTCCACGGGTCCTCAAGCACCTTGCCCTCGGAAGAGGAATGCAGGAGATTGGCGTCGACCGAGAACGGCGCGTCACCCTTCTTGTCCTTCGGCACCGGAATCTGGTGCTGCTCGGCGAAGTTGATGAGGTCGGTGCGCGACTTGAACGACCAGTCGCGCCAGGGCGCGATGACCTTGATATCGGGATTGAGCGCATAGGCCGAAAGCTCGAAGCGCACCTGGTCATTGCCCTTGCCGGTGGCGCCGTGGGCGATCGCGTCGGCGCCGGTCTCCTTTGCGATCTCGACGAGGTGTCTCGAGATCAGCGGCCGGGCGATCGAGGTGCCGAGCAGATAGGTCCCTTCGTAGACGGCGTTGGCGCGGAACATCGGGAAGACGAAGTCGGCAACGAATTCCTCGCGCACGTCGACGATGCGGATGTCCTTGATGCCCATCATCTCGGCCTTGCGGCGCGCCGGCTCCAATTCGCCGCCCTGGCCGAGGTCGGCGGTGAAGGTGACGACCTCGGCGCCGAGCTCGGTCTGCAGCCATTTCAGGATGATTGATGTGTCGAGGCCGCCGGAATAGGCGAGCACGACCTTCTTGACGTCTTTTGTTTTCGACATTTGCTGTTTCCGCGACAAGAGTTCTCGGCCGGCGAGGTATCACGCCGTTTCCGGTCACCGCAAGGGATGAACGGGGCAAGGCGCGGAGAAACAGGCATACGGGACAGCTGGATCATCCTTTCCGTCGCACAGCCGCTGGCAACGGCAGGCCCCGTTCATTATAGCTGCGTATCGAAAGTCAACGGGCCTACCATGTCCTTCATTCCCGACACCGCAACGCTGATCCAGTTCGCCATCGCCACGGTCATCCTGGCGATCACGCCCGGACCGGACATGACGCTGTTCGTCTCGCGCACGCTGAGCCAGGGCCGCGCCGCAGGCTTCGCCTCGATGGCGGGGGCGCTGTGCGGCACGCTGATCCACACCACGCTGGTGGTGGTCGGCGTCTCGGCGCTGATCGTCGCCTCGCCGATGGCCTTCTTCGTGCTGAAGATCTTCGGCGCCGGCTATCTCGTCTTCCTGGCCTGGCAGGCGATCACCAAGGGTTCGGCCTTCTCGCCGGAGAAGAAGACGGGCCCGCAAATCTCGCTGTTCCGGAGCTGGATGGTGGGGCTGGGCGTCAACCTGCTCAACCCGAAGATCATCCTGTTCTTCATGACCTTCCTGCCGCAATTCGTCTCGGCGCATGATCCGCACGCGCCGGGAAAGCTGTTCTTCCTCGGCGCCATGTTCGTCGTGCTGTCGACCCCGGTGACGACACCGATGGTGCTGGCGGCGGAGAAATTCTCGGCGGCGATGAAGGCCAGCCCGCGCGTGACGCGGGTGGTCGACTATCTCTTCGCCGGCGTGTTTTCCGCGTTCGCGCTCAAAATCCTGACTGCCCAGGCGAAGTAGGATTTTGCTGTTCGCTGCTGATCTCTTCCGAACCGGAGGTCAGCAAAGCTCCCTGCTTACGCGGGCGCTCGGTTCGAGGTCAGGGTTCGGCTTTCCACCAGCTTCCGGCCCAGCGCCCGGCGCTGAGCCAATAGAAGATGCCCCCGACCATGCCGCCGCCGATGACGGCGGCCATGGCGCGCGGCTCGGTGACGGCGAATGGCGTATCGCCCATCTGGTCGGCGAAGCCGAGGAAGACGGCGGCGACGATCGCACCGGCCAGCGCATAGAACAGCCAATCGCGCCGGCCGAGAATCTCGGCGATCAGAATCACGAGGGCCGCCGGCATGAAGGCGAAATAGGCGGCAAACAGCGCGACGAAGGGGATCGAGAAATAGAGCGAGGCGGTCGCCGCCGGCTCCGCATGCGCCGGCGTGTAGCCGAGGGAGGCCAGGAACAGGACATTGAGGAACGCGCTGGCCGCCAGCGCGGCGACGGCATAGCCGAACAGGATGACGGCAAGGCGCACGATATAGGCGACGAGACGGGTCATTGCTGATCCCGGCGTAAGGGATGGCCGGACTTGCGCCCGGCCAGAAACCAGTAGACCGAACCGGCGGCAATGCCGGCGGTGGCCAGGAACCCGAGAAAGCCCGGGTTGAAAACAAACCCTCCGGCCGAGCCCGGGACAAGAACCCCGAATGCGATGGACGTGATCGCGCCCGTGGCCGCGAAGTAGAACCACCCCCGAAGCGACAAGCGTTCGGCCATGAAGATCGCGGGGCCGACGATCAACAGCGCGCAGACCGCCACTGTCACTACCGCGAGCGGGAAGGAAACCAGCCAGTCGAACGCGAAAACGATGGACCAGTTGCCATATTCGAGCCCTTCCAGAAGAGCGATCAGCAGCACAGGCACGAGGATCGAGGTCAGCACGGCGGCGATATAGCCGACTGCTATGGTGACGAAGCGCTTGAGCCCGGCGACGAGACGCCTCACGCCTCGCCGTGCCCCGCGATCATCATGGCTTCCAGCGCCAGCCGGTCGACTTTGCGCATGCGCTCCGATTCCGACTTGAGCTGGCCGCAGGCGGCAAGGATATCGCGGCCGCGCGGCGTGCGGATCGGCGACGCATAGCCGGCGTTATTTATGTAGTCGGCGAATTTCTCGATCGTCTCCCAGTCCGAGCACTGGTAGTTGGTGCCGGGCCAGGGGTTGAACGGGATCAGGTTGATCTTGGCCGGAATGCCCCTGAGCAGCTTGACCAGCGCCTTGGCATCGTCGAGGGAATCGTTGACGTCCTTCAGCATCACATATTCGAAGGTAATGCGCCTGGCGTTCGACAGGCCAGGATAGGCGCGGCAGGCTGCGATCAACTCCTTGAGCGGATATTTCTTGTTGATCGGCACCAGAAGGTCGCGCAGATCGTCATTGGTGGCGTGCAGCGAGATGGCGAGCATGACGCCGATCTCCTCGCCGGTGCGGAAAATCTCCGGCACCACGCCTGAGGTCGACAGCGTGATGCGGCGCTTCGACAGCGAAAGGCCGTCGCCGTCGGAAGCAATCAGCAGCGCCTTCTTGACCGCCTCGAAATTGTAGAGCGGCTCGCCCATACCCATCATGACGATGTTGGACACTTTGCGGCCCTCGGCCGGCACGATGGCGCCGTCGGGCGTGTCGCGGTCGGGGAAATCGCCGAGCCGGTCGCGCGCGGTGAGCAACTGGGCGAGGATTTCCTCGGCAGTCAGGTTACGCACCAGCTTCTGCGTGCCCGTGTGGCAGAAGGAGCAGGTCAGCGTGCAGCCGACCTGCGAGGAGATGCAGAGCGTGCCGCGGCCTTCCTCGGGGATGTAGACAGTCTCGATCTCGACCGGGCGGCCGGCGCCGCGCGGCGGGAAGCGGAACAGCCATTTGCGCGTGCCGTCGGCGGAGATCTGCTCTTCGACGATCTCGGGCCGCGCCACGGTGAAATGCTTGTCGAGTTCGGCGCGAAGATCCTTGGAGATGTTGAACATGCCGGCGAAATCGGAGACGCCGCGCACATACATCCAGTGCCAGAGCTGCTGTGCACGCATTTTTGCCTGGCGCTCCGGCACGATGCCGGACGCGACGAGCGCCTCGCCCAGTTCGGCGCGCGTCAGGCCGATCAGCGACGGCTTTTCCGGCTGTGTCGCGCGGGCACGCAACGCGTCACGGGCGCCTTCGGCGGTGAGGTCGAATGAAAGGGTCATGGTTGCACTGATATAAGCGGTTTGCGGCCGATTTCATCCATCGGCCTGATATGAAGCGCGGCCCATAGCACAGCTTGGCCGCGGAGTCATGCGATGGCGAGGCGATCCGTGCGCCGACCGATTGACAGATGCACCGGCCGGTCAGACCTGCGGTCCGTGCTTTTCGACTAAAAACGGATCACTTGATCGTGTTGAAGTAACGGTTCTCACCGCGCGTTCGAACCCTGAATGGGGCAACCATGCCCCGACAAATGGGAGTATGCACGATGAACTCTATCAAGCTCGCCGTCATTGCCAGCTTCGTCGGCCTTTCCGCCTCGCAGGCATTTGCCGAAGACGCGATGGGCACAATGACAATGATGAAGGCAGGGCAAGTCACGGCAATCATGCCGGACGGGCATATGGGCACCATGACGCCGGACGCGAAAATGAGTGCCGAGATGATGAAGATGGCAAAGCCGATCAAGCACTGCATGATGATGATGACCGACGCCAAGGGCAAAGCCTTCATGATCGACACGTCGACCAAGAAGGCTCAGGCGGAATGCGAAAAAATGGCCATGTGAGGCCTGCCGTCGATCGATATTCCCGCCGGCCCGAAGGTCGGCGGGAGCCCATCCGAGCCTTGTTCCCGCAGACCGCTCAGCACACGCAGGTCGAGATATCCACCTGTCGGTGTTGAGGGTGTCTCATGATCAATGCGGAAACGACGATCATTGCGCCGAACCGGCATAACTCATGGTTCCTTGTTCATGGTGCCAAACCGCAGCCATGGACTTTTGCTCCACGTCCGTCTTCCATTTCACGTCTGATGCGAACGCTTGATCGAGGCCATGCCTGTGTTAGGGCTGGGGCTCCGTCGAGAGGACAGACATGGCCGGTACAGTGCGAAAATACCCCTTGCTGCGGCGTTCGCGCGCGATGTGGGGCTCTCGCCGGGTGTGGCAGCCGCGGCTGGTGTTCTGGGCCGGCGCGATCTGCATCGGCGTGATCAGCGTGCTGTTCGCGGTGCTCGCCGACAAGGCGCAGGCGCTGTTCCATGCCATGACCGGCGATGACGGCGGCTGGCGTTTCTATCTGCCGCTGGCGATCACGCCGCTCGGCTTCGTGCTGTGTGCCTGGCTGGCGCAAGCCTTCTTCCCGGGCTCGCAAGGCAGCGGCATTCCGCAGGCGATCGCGGCGCGGCATCTGCGCGACGACGACGACCGTGGCCATATCCTGTCGCTGAAGCTGGTCGCGGGCAAGATCGCGCTCACCCTGGTCGGCCTGTTCTGCGGCGCTTCGATCGGCCGCGAGGGACCGACCGTGCAGGTCGGCGCGTCGTTGATGCTGCAGGCGGCACGCTGGGGCGGCATGGCGCAGGCGCGCGGCCTGATCCTGGCCGGCTCGGCCGCCGGCATCGCGGCCGCCTTCAACACGCCGCTGGCCGGCATCGTCTTCGCCATCGAGGAAATGGGCCGCACCTACGAAGCGCGGACCAACGGGCTGGTGCTGACGGCGGTGATACTGGCCGGCATCGCCTCGCTCGGCCTGCTTGGCAACTACACCTATTTCGGTGTCTCGAAGGAGACGATCTCGTTTGCCGCCGAGTGGCCGCTTGTGATTGCCTGCGGCGTCATCGGCGGCGGCCTCGGCGCGCTGTTCTCGCTCCTGGCGCTGAAGGCGACGCGCCGGATCCGGCGCTGGAACACGGGGCAGCCCTTGCGGCGCGTCCTGCTGGTCGCCGCCATCTGTGGGCTCGGCGTCGCGGCGATCGGCATCGCCTCGGGCGGCCTGACCTTCGGCACCGGCTACGCGCAGGCGCGCGGCGCCGTTGAAGGCACGCCGCTGCCCTGGTTCTTCTTCGCCGAGAAGTTCCTTGCCGGGCTGCTGTCGATGGTCTCGGGCATTCCGGGCGGCATCTTTGCGCCTTCGCTTTCGGTCGGCGCCGGCATCGGCAGCTCGCTCGGCCTCGTCTTCGGCGCCAGCACGGGTGCGGCCGCGTTGCTCGGCATGGCCGGCTATTTCGCCGGCGTCGTGCAGGCGCCGATGACGGCCTTCGTCATCATCATGGAGATGACCGGCAATCACGACAATGTCATCGCGCTGATGCTGGCCTCGATGCTGGGCTACGGCACGGCGCGCATGATCTCGCGCGAGCCGCTCTATCACGCGCTGTCGCGCGTCTTCATCGCGGAAGCCATCCGCAGGCGCAGGGCGGCGGAGGCGGCGCCGGAACCGGGTCCTGCGTGAAAAACAAAGGCCGGGCCCAGCGGTCCGGCCTCTCTGTTCAAAGCGAAATTTCGACTATTTGCAGTTGGCGATCGACGACAGCGCCGCCGAGATGCCTTTCAGCGAGAAGACGTAGGAGGTGGTGTTGCCGCGGCCGGACTTGGCCTGCACCTTCATGTCGGTGCCGGATTTCATGGCGGCGATCAGCACCGGCTCCTCGGCGGCGTTCTCGACCCAGGCCGACTTGCCGCGCGTGAACATCGAAAACGTCTTCTTGTCGATTGTGACGGTGGCCTTGGAGTTTTCCTGGAAAGTGTAGCCGGCGATGAATTGCGGCTCGTAGGATACCTGCTGGCCGGGCCGCTGGCTGACGAAGAAGAACATGTCGCCATGGTCGAGCGTCGGCGGCTGCTTGTCGGTCGGCACGGTGAGGACATAGCAGACCTTGCCGCCCGATGCCTGGTAGCTGTAGGTGCCCCAGGCATTGTGCTGGCCGATCTTGGTCGCCTGCTGCGCCATCGCCGGCGCTGCGAAGGCCACCAGGACCAGGCTCGAAACTGTAGCAATCAATCCGCGCATCGTTTTTCCCGTATTCGAAATGGTGCGGAGGCGGGCCGCGTGGCGTCCTGCCGTCGCTTCATTTTGATTTAATCTGGGTTACCAAACGGTGAATTACCTCTGAGAAAAGGACGCTCACCCCAGGAAACCGCCGCCGTCTTCGCGCCGCCGCCTTTCAAGCGGCTGGCGCGATGTCCCTTCGGCGACTTGGAGGGCATGAAAGCGGCAAGAGTTTGACTTTTCCACAAGCCCTCTGAACGCTGGTGTCCAGAGCGCGGAGGCCGGTTCCAGGGCTCAGCCCCTGTCCGATATGGCGTCCTTGGCGGCCTGCCGGTGCGCCGGCGTGATATGGGCGCTGACGGCGGTGATCGCGGCGGTGAGCACGGCGATATCGTCGGTGAAGCCGAGGCCGAGGACGAAGTCGGGGACCATATCCACCGGCAGGACGAAATAACCGAGTGCCGCCACCAGGATGCCTTTTGCGCGCAGCGGCGTGTTCTTGTCCATGGCGCAGTAATAGGCCGCGACGACATCTTCCATGAACGGGATCTGCCGCGCAGCCTTCTTGGCCGTGCGCCAGAATTTCTCGCGCACCTCGCCCTCACCGCCCAGCCTGTCGCCAAAGCCGAAGAAATCAAAACCGGATTTTTGCGCCATCAATTTCTCCTTGCGGGCTCATGCGCTTGCCTGCGCATGGCCGCGGGGCAAAATGTGGTGAAACCCGACGCTTGCTGCAAGAGCTTGGGAGATCGCTGGCCTGAAAATCGGGATCAGTCTTTACCGTGCTGTCCTGCGGATCAGGTGATGCCGGCCTAGCGGACACTCCGCTGGCAGTCGTCCTCCCTTGGAGTTCGGCGGCAAACGCCCCTCCCGTCGTCATTCTAGGGCGAAGCAAGGAGCGAAGCGACGCGGCGCAGACCCTAGAATCCATGCCGCGACTCAAGAGCGACGCAGCGGTGCTGAATTCTGCTCGACTACACCCCTTAGTCAACGTCGCGGCATGGATCCTCGGGTCTGCGCGTCCGCTTCGCTCCCGCTCCGCCCGTGGATGACGAAGCCGGGGTTGCCGCACCTATGGATTACCCTAGCCAACAAAGCGGTTCATTTTCTTCGCCAACTCGATGTCGAGCGCCGTGATGCCGCCGGCATCGTGCGTGTTCAGCGTCACGTCGACGGTTTTGTAGACATTCGACCAGTCGGGATGGTGGTCCATCTTCTCGGCAGCAAGCGCGACGCGGGTCATAAAGGCGAAGGCTTCGGAGAAATTCCTGAAGGTGAACGTCCGTTTGATGGAAGCGCCATCCGCAGCCAGCGACCAGCCTTCGAGGTCTGTCAGCGCCGCGATGATGGCTTCCTTGCCAAGTTTCTCTCTCGTCATGTCCGGTTCCTGTGCTATTTCGAAGATGACTTTCACCATAGCGCCGGATCGATGAGCACGAAGCCCATAAAATCCATTCTGTTCGTCTGCCTGGGCAACATCTGCCGCTCGCCGCTGGCGGAAGGCGTGCTTCGTTCCGTGCTGACGGAACGTGGACTGGGCCGGGACATAGTGCTCGATTCGGCCGCAACCAGCGACTGGGAGGTGGGCTCCGCCCCCGATTGGCGTTCGATCGCCATCGCGTCGCGCCACGGCATCGACATATCGGAACTGCGGGCACGCAAGATCACGCCCGAGGATTTCTCGCGTTTCGACCTGATCTTCGGCATGGACAGGTCGAACGTCGCCGACCTGAAGACGCTGGCGCCTGCCGCCGTGCGCGACCGGATCCACCTGTTCCTGGAATTTGCGCAGGGAGAGGCGCGCGACGTGCCGGATCCCTATCACCATGGCGAGGAAGCCTTCGCCGAGGTCTACCGCATGATCCGCGAAGCGTCGGAGGCGCTGGCGACGCGGCTTGCCGCGCGCGTATCGGCGCCCGACAGCGGCCAGGCTTCCTCGACGATGTAGGGGCCGCCGCCGACCGAATCGCGCGACGACATCAAGACGAACCGGCTGATGCGGAACGGCAATGTCGAAAAATTGCCGCGCGCCGAAAGATATTGGGCGACGTCCAGCGGGCTCGAATTGCGCAGGCGGGCCAGTGTGACATGCGGCATGAACTTGCGCGGATCGGCCGGAATGCCGAGCCGCTGGCAGATGCGCTCGATTTCAGCCTGAAGCGCCGAGAGATCCGGCGAGGCAGAGACCCCGGCCCATACGGCATGGGGTTTCCTCTGGCCGAAAGCGCCGACGCCCGCCAGCGTCAGCGGGAAGGAGGGGCGGTGGACGCGGTCGAGCGCGTTGGCGATCTCGTCGGCGACATGGCCTTCGACATCGCCGATGAAGCGCAGCGTCAGATGATAGTTCTCGACGTCGATCCAGCGGGCCCCGGGCAGGCCGCCCCTGAGCAGGGACAGCGAAAGGGCGGCGTCACGCGGAATTTCGAGGGCGGTGAAAAGACGCGGCATGAAGAGCCTCCCTTCCTCGAATCGAACTGTGCCCCCAGCGAATCATCGATAATCAAGCGGGGCAAGAGGTTTGTTGGTCACAGGTCTCGTCAAAAAGATTTCCCCAACGGAAAGGGCCTATCCCGTCTTACGATCCTCCCGGCGCCGCCGCGATGGCCTTCTCGACCGCAGGCAGGATGCGCTCGACCATCTGGGCGACCCCCTTGGCGTTCGGATGCAAGCCATCCTCAAGCTGCAGGGCGGACTGGCCGGCTACGCCGTCGAGAAAGAACGGGTGCAAGGTAACGCCGTATTTTGCAGCCAGTTCCGGGAAGATGGCGTCGAAGGCGTTCTGATAGTCGGCGCCGAGATTGGGCGCTGCGCGCATGCCGGCCAGCAGAACGGCGATCTTGCGCTCTTTCAACTTGGCCAGCATCGTATCCAGGTTCTTGCGGGTGATGTCGGGCGAAACGCCGCGCAGCATGTCGTTGGCGCCGAGTTCGAGGATGACAAGCTGCGTGCCGTCCGGCACCGACCAGTCGAGCCGCGCCAGCCCGCCGCTGGAGGTGTCGCCGGAAACGCCGGCATTGGCGACGGTTACATCCCTGCCCCTGGCGCGCAGCGCCGCCTGCAGCCTGTCGGTAAAACCCTCGTCGGGTCCGAGGCCGTAGCCGGCCATCAGGCTGTCACCGAAACCGACGATCTTGAAAGGCTCGGCGCGTGCCGACGAGATGGCGCCGCAAATGGCGAGGAAAACGATCAGGCCTGCGGCAATTCTGCGTTGGAAAGACATGCGGCAGGTCCCATATGACAGAGAATTCTTCCGGCGACGGCCCGCAGGCGGAGCCCTCATCTCCATATAGGACGCTTTCATTTTGACAGAAGCCGTCATCGAGCTGAAAGACGTATCGCTGACATTGGGCGAAGGCGCCTCGTCCGTCCATGTGCTGAAGGGCGTCAGCCTCGATGTGGCGCGCGGCGAGGCGACCGGCATCGTTGGACCGTCGGGGTCGGGCAAGTCGACGCTGCTCATGGTTCTCGCAGGTCTGGAAAGGGTCGATTCGGGCACGGTACGAATCGCCGGCGAGCTGCTCAACGGCAAGAGCGAGGATCAGATCGCATCGTTTCGGGGGCGAAACATCGGCATCGTGTTCCAGTCCTTCCATCTCATCCCCAATATGACGGCGCTCGAAAATGTCGCCGTGCCGCTGGAGCTGGCCGGTCATGCCGATCCGTTCTCGGTGGCGGAACGCGAGCTGGCGGCCGTCGGTCTGAGCGACCGCGTGACGCACTATCCCGGCGAACTTTCGGGCGGCGAGCAGCAGCGCGTCGCGATCGCCCGGGCGCTTGCGCCATCGCCGCGCATCCTCATCGCCGACGAGCCGACCGGCAATCTCGACCAGGCGACCGGTAGGCAGGTCGCCGACCTTTTGTTCGCCAAGGCGGCCGAGCGCGGCATGACGCTGGTGCTGGTCACGCATGATCCGGCGCTCGCGGCGCGCTGTTCGCGCCAGGTCTCCATGCGCTCCGGCAGGATCGAGGCACCGGCGCCGACCAAGGCCATCGCCTGATGTCACCGGCGCGGACGTTGAAGCTCGCCGTCCGCTTCTCCTTGCGCGAGATGCGCGGCGGCCTGTCCGGTTTTCTGATCTTCCTTGCCTGCATCGCGCTCGGCGTCGCGGCGATCGGCGGCGTGAATTCCGTGGCCCGTTCGATCAGTGCCGGCGTCGCCAACCAGGGCCAGACGCTGCTTGGCGGCGATCTGCGCTTCCAGCTTAACCAGCGCGACGCAAGCGAAGCCGAACGCGGCTTCCTCGATGGGCTGGGCACGGTGTCGAGAACCGTCAGCATGCGTTCGATGGCGCGGCTTGCCGACGGCTCCGATCAGGCGCTGGTCGAGGCCAAGGCCGTCGACGAGGCCTATCCGCTTTACGGTGCCCTGGAAACCGAGCCGGCGCTGACGAAGCAGGAACTGTTTGGCGAACAGTTCGGTGTTTTCGGCGCGGCCGCGCCCGACCTGCTGTTCGAGCGGCTGCATGTGAAGCTCGGCGATCGGCTGAAGCTCGGAACCGCCACCTTCGAACTGCGCGCCAGGCTGGTCACCGAGCCCGATGCCGTGTCCGAAGGTTTCGGTTTCGCGCCGCGCCTGATGATCTCGACCGAGGGCCTGGTCGCGACAGGGCTGGTTCAGCCGGGCAGCCTCGTCGAGAATTCCTACAAGATCCGGCTGGCCGCCGACGCCGACGAGGCGCGGCTCAAGGCCATCCAGGACAAGGCTGCCAAGGATTTCCCGGAGTCCGGCTGGTCGATCCGCACGCGCAGCAATGCGGCCCCGGCGCTCTCTTCCAACATCGAACGCTTTTCGCAATTCCTGACCCTGGTCGGGCTGACGGCGCTGGTGGTCGGCGGCGTCGGCGTCGCCAACGCGGTGCGCGCCTATCTCGACGGCAAGCGCGGCGTCATCGCCACCTTCAAGAGCCTGGGCGCATCGGGCGGCTTCGTCTTTGCCGTTTACCTCGTGCAGATCCTGATGATCGCGGCCCTCGGCATCGCCGCAGGTCTGGTGCTCGGCGCACTGATGCCCTTTGCCGCGAGCGCCGCGCTTCAGTCGGTCGTTCCGGTGCCGGCGCAAGGCGGCTTTTATCCCGGCGCTCTCGGCATGGCAGCGCTGTTCGGGCTGCTGGTGACGCTGGCCTTCGCGCTGCTGCCGCTCGGTCGCGCCCGCGATGTGCCGGCGACCGCGCTGTTCCGCGAGATGGGACTGGAGGGCCGCGGTTTTCCACGCCCTGTCTATGTCGTTTCGGCGCTCGGCATCGCAGTGCTTCTTGCAGCGCTCGCCATCCTGTTTTCGGGCGACCAGCGCATCGCTTCGATTTTCGTCGGGGCCACCATCTTCGCCTTCCTGGTGCTGCGCCTGGTCGGTGCGCTGGTGCAATGGGCGGCAAGGAAGAGCCCGCGCGTGCGCTTCGTGGCGCTCAGGCTCGCCGTCGGCAACATCCATCGGCCAGGCGCGCTGACGCCGTCGGTGGTGCTGTCGCTGGGGCTTGGCCTGACGCTGCTGGTGACGCTGGCGCTGATCGACGGCAATCTGCGGCGGCAGATCTCCGGCAGCCTGCCTGAGCGGGCGCCGAACTTCTTCTTCGTCGATATCCAGAGCAGCGATGTCGACGGCTTCTCCAGTCTGATCAGCAAGGAGGCCCCGCAGGGGACGCTGGCCAAGGTGCCGATGCTGCGCGGCCGGGTGATGGCGCTCAACGGCGTCGCCGTCGACAAGGTCAAGGTGCCGGCGGAGGGCGCCTGGGTGCTGCGCGGCGACCGCGGCCTGACTTATGAGGCCAAGCAGCCGGACAACGCGACGCTGACCGAGGGGAACTGGTGGCCGGCCGATTATACCGGCGAGCCGCTCGTCTCGTTTTCCGACAAGGAAGGCAAGGAAATCGGGCTGAAGCTCGGCGATACCGTCACCGTCAACGTGCTCGGCCGCAATGTCACGGCCAGGATCGCCAATTTCCGCCAGGTCGAATGGGAGACGATGGGCATCAACTTCGTCATGGTGTTCTCGCCCAACACATTTGCCGGCGCGCCGCATGGCTGGGTGGCGACGCTGACCGAAAAGAGCGCCACCGCGGCTGATGACGCCCGCATCCTCAATGCCGTCACCCGCGCCTTCCCGGCAGTCACTACGGTCCGCGTCAAGGACGCGCTCGACATCGTCAACCGTCTGGTCGGACAGCTCGGCGCGGCGATCAGGGCGGCGGCCGGCGTGGCACTGATCGCGTCGGTGCTTGTGCTGGCCGGCGCACTCGCCGCCGGCAACCGGGCGCGCATCCATGACGCGGTGGTGCTGAAGACGCTCGGTGCGACGCGGCTGACGCTGATATCGGCCTTCTCGCTCGAATACATGCTGATCGGCCTCGCCACGGCGGTCTTCGCGCTCGCCGCCGGCAGTGCCGCCGCATGGTTCGTCGTCGCCCGCATCATGACATTGCCGTCGCATTTCATGCCGGAAGTGGCGGTGGCGACCATTCTCTTTGCGCTGGTCATCACCGTCGGCATCGGTCTCGCCGGCACCTGGCGGGTGCTCGGCCACAAGGCAGCGCCCGTGCTGCGAAACCTCTGAGTCCGCATCGGTTCCACCCCGCCGACGGCCGGCATTTGGTTAAATCGACGTAATGTTTCGCGGCCAAAGGGCTGGAAAACCGCGCCATGCGTGCCTCACGAAGCATTACACCCGGTTACGGTCTTGTTCTTGACGCGAATAACCATCATATTTCGCCGCAGGCATGCTGGAGTCCCGCCAGCGGCGCCTGGGTCCGGGTGGACCCGACACCGGACGGGGCAGAAGCAATAGAGGACCACAATGGCTGAACCCATTCGCAACTATCAGACGCGCGCCGTGCCCGGCGCCGCCGTCGACATCGATCAGGGCCTGCGCGCCTATATGATCAAGGTCTACAATTTGATGGGGCTTGGTCTCCTCATCACTGGTCTTGCCGCCGTCGGCACGATCATGCTGGCCACAACCACCGATCCGGCCTCGGCTGTCGCGACGCTGCCGAGCGGCGAGATGCTGACCTCGTTCGGCTACGCGATCTTCGGCTCGCCGCTGCGCTGGCTGGTGATGCTGGCCCCGCTGGCCGCCGTTCTGTTCCTGTCGTTCCGCGTCCAGTCGATGAGCGTGTCGGCGGCGCAGACGACGTTCTGGGTCTATGCGGGCCTGGTCGGCCTGTCGCTGTCGTCGATCTTCCTGGTCTACACCACCGCCAGCATCTCGCAGACCTTCTTCGCCACCGCCGCGGCCTTCGGCGCGCTGTCGCTGTTCGGTTACACGACCAAGCGCGACCTGACAGCGATGGGCTCGTTCCTGATCATGGGCGTGTTCGGCATCATCATCGCGATGGTGATCAACATCTTCCTGCAGTCGTCGGCGCTATCCTTCGCCGTCTCGGCGATCGGCGTGCTGGTCTTCGCCGGCCTCACCGCCTACGACACGCAGAAGATCAAGGAGATGTATTTCGAGGGCGACGCCTCCGACGTCGCTGGCCGCAAGGCCATCATGGGCGCGCTGACGCTCTATCTCGACTTCATCAACCTGTTCATGTTCCTGCTCCAGTTCATGGGCGACCGCCGCTGAGGGCTGGTCCGCGTCATGGTCTGACTGGACCATCGGGTTTGGAAGGGGCGGCCCAACGGCCGCCCTTTTCTTTTGCGCCGACCTTTGCTGTTATTGCAGGCAGACAAGAGGCCTGCATAAAGAATGAGCACTATCGTTATACGGGCCGCGCGCGCGGCCGACCTCGACGCCATTACGCAAATCTATGCCGACGCTGTGACCCGCGGCACGGCGAGCTACGAGCTGGAGCCGCCAGGCCGCGCCGAAATGGGCATGCGATTCGACACGCTCCAGGCCGGCGGCTTCCCTTACCTTGTGGCGGAAAAGGATGGCGCCGTGCTCGGCTATGCCTATGTCGGTCCCTTCCGGCCGCGCCCGGCCTATCGCTTTGTCGTCGAGGACTCCGTCTATGTCGCGCCTGATGCCAAGGGCCAGGGTGTCGGCCTCAAACTGATGCAAAGCCTGATCGCGGCCGCCGAGGCTGCGGGCTTTCGCCAGATCGTCGCGGTGATCGGCGATGGCCATCCCGACAGCGCTTCCGTCAAGCTGCACGAAAAGCTCGGCTTTCGTCATTCCGGCCGCCTCGAAGGTTCCGGCTACAAGCACGGACGCTGGCTGGACACGGTGTTCATGCAACTGGCGCTGAACGGCGGTGCATCCGCCCCGCCAGATCCGGAATCATTGCCGGAACGGAAATTCCACCAAGAAAAATAAGGGCTTAGATGAGCGCCAAGACTGAGGTCAACCGAGCAATTGCGCCGCGGTTCAGGCCTCGACCAGCTTCAGCTTGCTGTCGAAGACGCCGAGCACACGGCCAAGCTCCTGCCCGCGCTTGAGGATACGGCCGCCCGCGGCGATGACGGCGAAGGCGCCTTGTTTGCGTGCCAGTTTCGGGTCCTTGACGATCTGGAACAGCGGCACCTCGCTGGCCCGGCGGAACACTGAAAACACGGCCCTGTCGGTGAGATGATCGATAGCGTAGTCGCGCCATTCATTGGCGGCAACCATGCGCCCGTAGAGTTTCAGGATCTGGTCCAGTTCGCGCCGCTCGAAGCGCACCGGCTGGTCGAGGCGCGCACGGCGTGCCTCGTGGAGCGGGATCAGTATCGCGGATGCGTCGCCATCCTCCGTCCCGCCGCCGTGATCGGTCATGCCTCGATCCTTCAAAAATGAATCTTTGCCAACCAAAGTTGGCGCTTTCGCCATCGAATTGCAAGTGCCGGCGAAGCGGTGCGGACCCCCGCCATTTCCGTCGCGTCCAGTCACGTTTGCAAACGACATGTTGGAATTGGTGATGCTCCGCCACATTCTCGCCATTTTTTATCCGCGCTCATGCCCCAATGTCCGACGAATTTACCGGCGTTGCCTGAGACGGTTCGGTCCGGCACCGGCTCGTAAACCCCAAGCCCCCCGCCCACGGGTCTGCGTCGGATCGAACCAACCTCGGTTTTTCCTCGGAAAGACCGGGTGCGACGATCCCAAAACCTAAATGACCGACGTCAGAAGCAAGCTGACGTCGGTTTTTTCATGCCTGGATCGCCGCTAATGCGGATTTCCCGCCGTATGGACGGTTTTCAGCCCGATCCGGTGCGACCGGCAGGATCGATGGGCGCCGAAATCTTGGCATGCCGTCCGCGCTTGCCAACGCCATCACCACTTAATAAGGTGTTAAGTGAAACGGGAGCGGCAATGCCACGCATATCGGACTCCACGGCGAAAGAGGTGAATGGTACGGTCGCGGCCACCCCTGAGGCCGGCGGCGTCGGTCCCCGCATCAAGGCGCTGCGCATGGCAAGGCGCGTCTCGCTGCGCCGGTTGGCCGACATGACCGGCACGACGGCGAGCTTCATCAGCCAGCTCGAGCGCAATCTGTGCGGCGCCAACACAGGCACGCTGCTCAGGATCGCCGCCGCTCTCGATCTCGGCATCAACGACCTGTTCGAGGGCAGCAGCCGTCCGTTGCACAAGGTGCTGAGGCGCGAGGAACGGCCTGTCGTTCCCGTCGGCGTGCGAGGCCGCAAGATGCTTTTGTCGCGGCGGCCGATCCATCAGTTCGAGGTTTATGCGGGGCATTTCGAGGTCGGCGGCTCGACCGGCGACGACGCCTATGTGCATGGCGGCGAGCATGAGATGTTCATGGTGCTCAAGGGAACCGTCGAACTGACGCTTGCCGACGAGCGCCATCTGATGCGCGAAGGCGACAGCGTCGAATACGCGACCTCGGTGCCGCACCGCACGGTCAATGTCGGCGACACACCGGCGGAGGTGCTCTGGATCATCGCGCCGCCGACCGCAGGCGCGCTGGAACTCGATCAGTACAGGCCCGGAAACCGCTCGCATCCGGGTGAATGAGAACAAATGCGAGCTCTGGAATGGGAGAGTTGAACATGAGAGTGAAATTTGCACATGCGGCGTGCCTGGGCGTGCTTCTGGCGGCGACGGCCGCGCTCGCGCAATCGAAGCCGGTTGCCGGAGAGGTGGCCGAAGGCTCGCTGAAGGGCAAGACGCTGACTTTCGTGTCCTATGGCGGCATCTACCAGGACGGCCAGGCGGCAGCGCTCAAGGAGTTCGTGGACAAGTCGGGCGTCAAGCTGCTCAATGACGGCCCGACCGAGATCGCCAAGCTGCAGGCGCAGGTCGAGTCCGGCAATGTGACATGGGACGTTGTCGATACCGACGATCTGCCGCCTTATGTCTATTGCGGCAAACTGTTCCAGAAGCTGGACTTCACCAAACTCGACGTCTCGAAAATTCCCGAGGGCCAGGTCGGCGAGTGCTCGGTGCCGGCGATGAACTACGGCGTCGTGCTGATGTACAACACCGAAAAGTACAAGGACAATCCGCCCAAGAGCTGGGCCGACTTCTTCGACACGCAGAAATTCCCCGGCGTGCGCGGAATCGACGGCTCCGGCAGCCCGACCGGTGGCTTGCTGGAACAGGCGTTCAAGGTTGCCGGCGGGGACCCCAAGGCGATGACGGTGGCCGATATCGACAAGGCCATCGATGTGGTTCGCAAGCTCGGCCCCGATACCATCTTCTGGAAGACGGGTGCAGAATCGCAGCAACTTGCCGAATCCGGCGAGGCCGACATGCTGATGATGTGGACAGGCCGCGCCATGACCGCGGTCAAGAACGGCGCCAAATACGCACCGGCCTGGCAGGACTGGCTGGTGGTGATGGATCAGATGACGATCCCCGTCGGCGCCAAGGACACGGAGGCATCCTACGCGCTGCTCAACGCCTATCTTGGCAAGCACGCGCAGGAGGTGTTGACGGAGCAAACGTCTTACACGCCGATCAACAGTGAAGCGCAGCCCAAGGTCGACGCTTCCGTCTCCGCTTTCCTGACCAACACGCCCGAACGCCAGAAGCAGGGCTACAAGCAGAACTTCAAGTTCTGGGTCCCGAACTTCGCGGTGGCGCAGGAGAAGTGGTCCGCGCTGATGTCCGGCAACTGACCGGCTGAGGGAGACCAAAAGCCGTGAGCGCGTCCCAGCCAACCATTCCGGCCGCCGAAAGGCGCCGGGCGTGGCGGCCGTTCGCGCTCGCGCTGCCGGCGCTGGTCCTGCTTTTCGCGGTGATTGGCTATCCGCTGCTCACCATCGTCGTGCGCAGCCTGTCGGAGCCGCAGTGGGGCCTGCAGAACTATATCTGGTTCTTCGGCGCGCCCATCAACCTTGCCGTGCTCCGGCGGACCTTCCTCATTTCAGCATGGGTCACGCTGGTCTGCGTGGTTTGCGCCTATCCCTATGCCTATCTGATGACCGCGGTCCGACCACGCGTGCGCTTGGTGCTGCTGCTCTGTGTGTTGATCCCGTTTTGGGTGAGCGGCGTGGTACGCACTTTGTCCTGGGTGATACTGCTGCAGGATTCGGGGGTCATCAACTCGATCCTGCGGGCGCTCGGGTTCGGTGGGATCAGGCTGATCCGCACCCAGACGGGCGTGGTCATCGGCATGGCGCAGGTGCTTTTGCCTTTCATGATCCTGCCGCTCTATTCGGTCATGAAAGGCATCGATCTCAGGCTGATGCAAGCCGCGCGGAGCCTCGGGGCGAGACCCTCGCGCGCGTTCCTCACGGTGTATCTGCCGCTGTCGATGCCTGGCGTCTATGCCGGCGCGATCATCGTCTTCATCCTGGCGCTCGGCTTCTACATCACGCCGGCCCTGCTCGGCGGACCGCGCTCGACGATGCTGTCGACGCTGGTGCAGACACAGGTGCTCAGCCTCCTGCAATGGGGCAGGGGCGGCGCCATGGGCGTGGTGCTGCTCGTCACGACCTTCGTGCTGCTGGCGCTTGCCGCGCCCGTGATGCGGTCCAGCCATCGGCAAGCGGGGCGGCCCTGATGGAGATGAAGCCGCTTACCCGCCTCATGCTGGGCCTTGTCTGCCTGCTGGTAGCCATATGGTTGGTGGCACCGACGCTCGTCGTGGTGCCGATGTCATTCAACGAGAACAAATCGCTGGCATTTCCACCCCAGGGCTTCTCCTGGCAATGGTACGAAAATTTCGTCACCAATCCGGATTGGTCGACCAGCTTCCTCAATTCGCTGAAGGTCGCATCGATCGTTGCGGTTCTGGCAACCGTGCTCGGCACCCTTGCCGCCTTCGGCCTCGACCGCATGCAGGCGCGGCCGGCAAATCTCCTGCGCATGCTGATGCTGACGCCGATGGTGGTGCCGGGCGTGGTCCTGGCCATCGGCATCTACGCCGTCTATCTCGACACGCGGCTTGTCGGCACGCTGCTCGGCTTCGTTCTGGCCCACACCATCCTTGCGCTGCCTTTCGTGTTGATCGCCGTTTCGGCCAATCTCGAAGTGTTCGACAAGCGGCTGGAGACAGCCGCGGCGAGCCTGGGCGCAGGTTCGCTCACCACGTTCCGCACGGTGACGCTGCCGCTGATTGCCCCCGGGGTACTGTCAGGCCTGCTGTTCGCCTTCGCCACCTCCTTCGACGAGATCGTCGTGTCGCTGTTCATCACCAATCCCTATCTCAAGACGTTGCCGGTGCAGATCTTCGCTTCCATCACGCGCGACGCCGACCCGACGGTCGCGGCCGTCGGCACGATCCTCTTATGCGCAACGACACTGCTGATCGGCGGCGGCATGCTGCTTCTTGGCCGTGAGCGGAAGGGAGGCTTATGAATCAGAAAGCGGAAAATCGCGGTGCGGCGATCGACCTGGAGTCGGTAAGCAAGGCCTATGGTTCCTTCAAGGCGCTCGACGGCGTGTCGCTGCGAATCGAGCCGGGTGAATTCATGACGCTGCTCGGCCCGAGCGGCTCAGGCAAGACGACGACGCTGAACGTGATCGCCGGCTTTACCGACCTGACCAGCGGCAAGCTGCTGGTCGGGGAAAAGAGCGTGGTCGGCGTGCCGGCGCACAAGCGCAACATCGGCGTGGTCTTCCAGCACTATGCACTGTTCCCGCACATGACGGTCGGCCGCAATGTCGCCTATCCGCTGAAGCTGCGCGGCGTCACCGGGGCAGAACGCGAACGCCGCGTCCGCCACGCGCTCGACATGGTCAAGATGGCCGATTTCGGCCATCGCTTTCCAAGCGAGCTTTCGGGCGGCCAGCAGCAGCGCGTGGCGCTGGCCCGCGCCATCGTCTTCGATCCGCCGCTGCTGCTGATGGACGAGCCGCTCGGCGCGCTGGACAAGAAACTGCGCGAATGGCTGCAGCTCGAGATCAAGCGCATCCACCGCGAACTCGGCACCACCTTCGTCTATGTGACGCACGACCAGGAGGAGGCGCTGGTGCTCTCCGACCGCATCGCCGTGTTCAACCGCGGCGGTATCGAGCAGATCGGCACCGGCCGCGAACTCTACGACGAGCCGGCGACGCTTTTCGTCGGCAAGTTCATTGGCGATTCCACCGTGCTGCGCGGCCCCGCCGCCACTTCCGGCAAGGAGACGGCGATCGAAATATCAGGCCAGAGAGTGGCGACCGCAAAGCGTCTCGCCAATGGCGGCAAGCCGGTGATGCTGCTGCGTCCCGAAAAGCTGGCGCTTGCGCGTCGCGGCGGCGGCGGGGATGGCCGCAACCGGCTCGCCGGGCGTATCGGCGAGGCCATCTATCTCGGCTCCGGCTCCAAATACGAGGTGGAGCTCGCCGACGGCTCGAAAGCCATCGTGCGCTCGACGCTCGAGGCGGACACCTTTGCCATTGGAGACGAGGTCGACGTGCTCTTCGCCGGCGGCGACGTGAAGCTGCTCGCCGATGACGACAAGGCCGACCTGACCCTTACCTGAAACAGAGCGGCCTCGCCTTTCCATGGAAAACGACGAGGCCGCCTCCTCTCTTGGTTTTTAACGCAGTTCCGGACGGGAAACCGCTCCACACTTTTCCTGGAATCGCACGGAGAACGGATCACAAGATGCAAGCCCAGCGCAATGGCGACGTGTCGTTCTGGTATGCCGACATAGGTGGCCCGCCGGCCAGCCGCCCACCCTTGCCCGGCGACATCGAGGCCGATGTCTGCATCGTCGGCGCCGGCTATACCGGACTTTGGACGGCCTACTATCTGAAGAAGGCGGAGCCCGCGCTGCGCATCGCCATCGTCGAAAAGGAGTTCGCCGGCTTCGGTGCCTCGGGCCGCAATGGCGGATGGCTGTCCGGCGGCTTCAGCTGGTCGCGCGAGAAATATGCAAAAACCTCCTCGCGCGGGGCGGTGATCGACATGCAGCGCGCCATGTCCGGCACGGTCGACGAGGTGATCGCGATTGCCGCTGCCGAAGGGATCGACGCCGATATCCGCCGCGTCGACAACATCACCGTCGCCACAAACGCCGCGCAGCTTGAGCGCGCCAAAGCCGAGTACGAAGAGGCCCGGCATTGGGAAATGCCGCCCGAGCGGCTGGCCTTCCTCGGTGCGCAGGAAGCGCGCGAGCGCATCGCCATCGACAATGTATTGGGCGCCTTCGTCGTGCGCGACGTCGCGCGCGTGCAGCCGGCCAAGCTGGTGCAGGGTCTGGCGGCGGCGGTCGCGCGGCTCGGCGTCGCCATCTACGAACAGACGCAGGTGCTGGCGCTCGAGAAGGGCAAGGTCACCACCGACCGCGGCGTCGTGCGCGCCGAAAAGATCGTGCGCGCCACCGAGGGCTTCACCGCCGGTATTGCCGGCTACGAGCGTCTCTGGCTGCCGCTGAACAGCGCCATCGTGGTGACCGAGAAGCTGCCGCAGAAGCTCTGGGACGAAATCGGCTGGAGCGGCTACGAGGTGCTGGGCGATGCCGCGCATACCTACTGCTATGCGCAGCGCACGCGGGAAGGCCGGATCGCCATGGGCGGCCGGGGCGTGCCCTACCGCTTCGGATCGCGCACCGACAGGCGCGGCAAGACACAACAGGCGACCATCGACCAGCTGCACGAGATCCTGACCAGGCTGCTGCCGCAGACCAAAGGCGTGCGGCTCGACCATGCCTGGTGCGGCACGCTCGGCGTGCCGCGCGACTGGTGCACGACGTGCGGCTTCGATCGCGAAAGCGGCATCGGCTGGGCCGGCGGCTATGTCGGGCTCGGCGTTTCCAGTTCGAACCTGTCCGGCCGCACCTTGCGCGACCTGGTGCTCGGACACGACACGGAGCTGACCCGGTTGCCTTGGGTCAACCGCACGGTGAAGAAATGGGAGCCGGAGCCGCTGCGCTGGCTCGGCGTCCACGCCATGTACCAGCTCTACCGCATCGCCGACCGGCGGGAGGCAAACGGCCTGGGGCGGACGTCGCGCCTCGCCGCTTTCGCTGATCGCCTGACCGGCCATTGAGGCAGGTCACTCAAACGCGATTCCGTTTGGTCGACAGGCATGAATGGAGACCGACAGCGCGTCGCATCATTTCCGTTTTCGGCGGCGCGCTTCAGAGCCTTCGATCGAACGGCGCATCGGAACCGGGGCGGTGAATGAAGGCGGCGCCCAGGATGGGCCCTGGCAGGCCGTCCTTGCCGACGGACTGCAAAAGCACGGCGCAGCCGCCCTTCTTGGAAATCTCACTCATCGGCAATTCGTAGCGCTGCGCCTTGCCGTGCCAGATGCCCGCTGTCTGGATGCCGGTCACCGCGTTCCAATAGGTCATCTTGCGGCCCGTGTTCTCGCCCTGGCCGATCGTGACCGTCTGCGGCGGCTCGAAATAGACGATGACGACATGGGCATCGCTGGGACCGGTCCCGCCATCGCCGGTATCGATCATGACGCGGTCGCTGGTCCGGCTGACCTTGATGGCGACCCGCATGTCTTCGCCGATCCTTGCCATGCGGGCGAGTTGGCCATCGACCTCGCCGCGATTGGCGCCGTTGACATGGACCCGGCCGTTGATGACCGCCTGCGGCGTATAGACTGAGCGGTTGCCGAAGGCCCGCATATACTCATATTGCCGCTCGGTGTTTTCCTTGCTGCTCAGCGTGTCCCGCCAGCCGAGATAATCCCAGTAGCCGACGTGATAGGAGAGCGCGACAAGATCCTGCCTGGCGGCAAGTTCGGAGAAGAAGGCGTCGGCAGGCGGGCAGGAACTGCAGCCTTGGCTGGTGAACAGCTCGACCACGCCCACGGGCCTGTCGCCCTGGGGCTTGTCGGCCAGGAGCCCGCCGGATTCGCCGGCGTGCCCGGCACCGGCGAACGCCGAGATGGCCAGCGCAAACGCTGCCAGCCACAATGATCTACGCGAGGCCATGACCATTCCAATTCCCGCCGGTGATGCCGGCTTTGTTTTGATTGGCTGAAATATGTGGCAGAACCGGAAGTCAACGGGAAGTCACGTTGCGGTGAAATTTTGCCATTGCAAGCCTGGGTAGGGCGGCAATAGGAGAAGCCACTGCATTTCAACCGGCGGTTCGATTCGGGGGCGGGATCATCATCATGTGGCAAAGTTTCCTGGCTCCAGTCGATCTTTATTGCGAGCGAACGGGTCCTGAACTTTGGGCCGAGCCGGTGAATGCTTTGACCAACCTGGCTTTCATTGCCGCGGGACTATGGGGCGTCCGCGAAGTGCGGCGATGCAGGACCGGCATTTTCGCCGAGGTCCTGGCCTGGTGGGTGGTGGCGATCGGCGTCGGCTCGACGATCTTTCACATCTTCGCCACCAAGGGAACGGTCTGGGCCGACGTGGTGCCGATCGCCGGCTTCACGCTGGCCTACACGCTGTTCAACCTGCGCCGCTTCCTGCGCCTGGAATGGGGCAAGGCGATCGCGATCTTCGTCGTTTTCTATGCCGTTGTCGGAGCGATAACTCTGGCCGTGCCGGATTGGCTGCGCCAGGCGTCGAACGGCACCACAGGCTACCTGCCGCCGTTCCTGGCGCTCGCCTTCTTCGGTGTCTGGGTGACGGCCAGCGGCAATCGCGCCGGCTGGTATAATCTGGCCGGATCGGCGATCTTCGTGCTGTCGGTCATCTGCCGCATGGTCGATCCGCTGGTCTGCACCAGCTTCCCGCTCGGCACGCACTTCCTCTGGCACCTGCTCAACGGGCTGATGCTGGGCGTGCTGCTGGCCGCCGCGGCGCGCTACGGCGCGCCACAGCGAGGCAGTAGGCAGTAGGTCCTATTTCCTACTGCCTAAGCCCTACTCCCTTGCCGCTACGCGGCAAGATCGCGCAACACGTACTGCAAAATGCCGCCGTTCTTGAAGTAGTCGAGTTCGTCAAGCGTATCGATGCGGCAAATGATCGGCACCTTCTTCACCGTGCCGTCGCCATAGGTGATCCTGGCTTCCATCTTCTGGCGCGGCTTGAGGGCGTCCAGGCCGTCGATCTCGACCAGCTCATCCCCTTTCAGGTTGAGCGAAGCCCATGAGGTGCCTTCCTCGAAGACGAAGGGGATGACGCCCATGCCGACCAGGTTGGAGCGGTGGATGCGCTCGAAGGACTGGGCGATGACCGCGCGGACACCAAGGAGGTTCGTTCCCTTGGCCGCCCAGTCGCGCGACGAGCCGTTGCCGTATTCGACGCCGGCGAAGATGACCAGCGGCACGCCTTCCTTCTTGTATTGCATCGCCGCGTCGTAGATCGATTCCTCTTCCTTCGACGGGTAATGGATGGTGTAGCCGCCTTCCCTGCCGTTCTCGCCCAGCATGTGGTTGCGGATGCGGATGTTAGCGAAGGTGCCGCGCATCATCACCTCATGGTTGCCGCGGCGCGTGCCGTACTGGTTGAAGTCGGCAACGCCGACACCATGCTCGGTAAGGTATTTGCCGGCCGGCGAGGCGGCCTTGATCGAGCCCGCTGGCGAAATGTGGTCGGTGGTGATCTTGTCGCCGAACAAGCCCAGCACGCGGGCGCCCTTGATGTCGCCGATCTTGCCGAAGCCCGTGGTCATGCCGGCGAAATAGGGCGGGTTCTGCACATAGGTGGAATTGTCGTCCCAGGCATAGGTCTGGCCTTCCGGCGCCTTGACGTTCTGCCAGTTCTCATCGCCCTTGAAGACGTCGGCATATTTGCGGGCGAACAGCTCGCGCGTCACGTTCTTCTCGATGAATTCCTGGATTTCCGCCGAGCTCGGCCAGATATCCTTGAGGTAGACCGGCTTGCCGTTCCTGTCCTCGCCGAGCGGCTCGGTGGTCAGGTCCTTCGTCACCGTGCCGGCCAGCGCGTGCGCCACGACCAGCGGCGGCGAGGCGAGATAGTTGGCCTGCACGTCGGGCGAGACACGGCCCTCGAAGTTGCGGTTGCCGGAAAGCACCGCGGCGGCAATCAGACCCTTATCGTTGATGGTCTTGGAGATCGGCGCCGGCAGCGGGCCGGAATTGCCGATGCAGGTGGTGCAGCCGAAGCCGACCAGGTTGAAGCCGATCTGGTCGAGCTCCTTCTGCAGGCCGGATTTCTCGAGGTATTCGGCGACCACCTGGCTGCCTGGCGCCAGCGAGGTCTTCACCCAGGGCTTCTGCTTGAGGCCGAGGCGATTGGCGTTGCGGGCGAGCAGGCCGGCGCCGATCAGCACGCTCGGGTTCGAGGTGTTGGTGCAGGAGGTGATGGCGGCGATGACGACGTCGCCATGGCCGAGATCATGGCCGGTGCCTTCGACGGCGTAGCGCTTCGAGATTTCAGCCGCCTTCTTGTATTCGGTGTCCATAGCCTTGACGAAGCCGGCCGGGATGCCTTCCAGCGCGACGCGGCCCTCTGGGCGCTTCGGGCCGGCCATCGACGGCACGACGTCGCCGAGATCGAGCTCCAGCAAGTCGGTGAAGACCGGGTCGGCGGAGCCTGCGTCACGCCACATGCCTTGCGCCTTGGAGTAGGCTTCGACCAGCGCGATGCGGCTTTCCTCGCGGCCCGACATTGTGAGGTAGCGGATGGTCTCGCTATCGACCGGGAAGAAGCCGCAGGTGGCGCCATATTCAGGCGCCATATTGCCTATGGTGGCGCGGTCGGCCAGCGTCATATTGGAGAGACCGGGGCCGAAGAATTCGACGAACTTGCCGACGACGCCCTTCTTGCGCAGCATCTGGGTGACGGTGAGCACGAGGTCGGTGGCGGTGACGCCCTCCTTCAGCTTGCCGGTGAGACGGAAGCCGATGACCTCGGGCAAAAGCATGGAGACGGGCTGGCCGAGCATGGCCGCCTCGGCTTCGATGCCGCCGACGCCCCAGCCGAGCACGCCGAGGCCGTTGATCATTGTGGTGTGCGAATCGGTACCGACGCAGGTGTCGGGATAAGCGGTCGTTTCGCCGTCCTCGGTGTTGGTCCACACCACCTGGCCGAGATATTCGAGGTTGACCTGATGGCAGATGCCGGTACCGGGTGGCACGACGCGGAAATTGCGGAACGCCTGCTGGCCCCATTTCAGGAACTTGTAGCGTTCCTCGTTGCGCTCATATTCGAGCTCGACATTGCGCGCGAAGGCCATCGGCGAGCCGAACTCGTCGACAATGACGGAATGGTCGATGACGAGGTCGACCGGCACCAGCGGGTTGATCTTTTGCGGGTCGCCGCCGAGCGAGGCCATGGCGTCGCGCATCGCCGCCAGGTCGACCACCGCCGGAACGCCGGTGAAATCCTGCATCAGGACACGGGCAGGGCGATAGGCAATCTCGACGCCGGCCGTCCCCTTGTCGGTCAGCCAGCCGGCGACGGCCTTGATCGAGTCCTTGGTGACGGAGCGGCCGTCCTCGTTGCGCAGAAGGTTCTCCAGCAGAACCTTCATCGAATAAGGCAATTGGGCGATGCCGATGAGGCCGTTCTTCTCGGCCTCGACGAGGTCGAAATAGGTATATTCGGCGTCGCCCGCTTTCAGCGTGCGGCGGCAATTGAAACTGTCGAGGGATTTTGACACGTGCGATCCGTCCTTGTCTGTTCAGCCTGAAAGGGAACGGACGCCGATGGCATGCAATCACGCGCAAAGGTGCGGGTACGGCCATTTCCGCTGTCCGCTCCCAAGCAACCCGAGCCGTTCAAGGCGGCGCGTGCGCTGGTTCGGCGCTAGTTCTGTTCCCGCGCCGACCGCTGGCACGGATGCACCGCATATAGAGAATTTTCTGGAATAGTTCTAGACAGTTAAAAAGCAAATTTGTGCGATGCGGCAGGGGCCGAGGCGGATTGTTTCAGGGCGGGCGAGGGATGCGGCTTATCGCCGAAAATCTGGGCGGCGAACGCGGCGGCGAGACGGTGTTTTCGGGCATTGGCTTTGACCTCGATCAAGGCCAGGCGCTTGTCGTCACCGGGCCGAACGGATCAGGCAAATCGACCTTGCTCAGGATCGTCGCCGGACTGCTGCCGAAGGCTGAAGGCAATTTGCTGATCGAGGGCGGCGGCGATGAATTTCCGTCGATCGCTTCGGCCTGCCACTATCTCGGCCATCAGAACGCAATGAAAACGGCGCTCAGCGTGACGGAAAACCTGCGCTTCTGGCGCGACTTCAACGGCGGTGGATCCTTCGGCGTCGAGGAGGCGCTGGAGACGGTCGGACTGGGCGGCATCGGCCATCTGCCGTTCGGCTATCTCTCGACCGGGCAAAGACGACGCGCGGCGATCGCGAAACTGCTGGTCAGCCACCGACCGATCTGGCTGCTCGACGAGCCGACGGCGGGTCTGGACAAGGATTCGGAGGCGCGATTCGCGGGATTGATGAGGGGGCATTGTTCCGAGGGCGGGATGATCGTCGCGGCAACGCATCTGCCGCTCGGGATCGAGGGGGCGCAGACGTTGAGGATGGGGCAGGCCTTTTGATGACGGCACTCTACGGCGCCCCCCTCTGTCCTGCCGGACATCTCCCCCTCGAGGGGGGAGATTGGCAGTC